>NZ_JBEXZT010000041.1:0-53218 GCF_040631275.1 Streptosporangium sp. NPDC020145
CGGCTTGTAGCGAATGGCCCACCATCGGGGCAGGCCGGGCAGGTGGAGGTGTTCGTAGCGCCAGGCGGGGTGGGTGCTGGTGAGCAGGTCGATCATTCGTCGCTCGTAGTCGGTCATGGTCGTCCTGGTTCAGAGGGCGGACAAGAAACCCGGACCGCAAGGCCAGGGCCTTTCACTCGGGCGGGGATTCCCGATCGCTCGGGCCGCAAGGCCGGGGTTTCACCCAGGCCGGGAGAACCTTCGCAGGGACCGCGAGACCGGGGCTTTCCCTTGGGCGGGGCCCTCGACCGCTGGGGCCGTGAGGTCCGGGATTTCCAGCCGTTCGGGCTTGGACGGCAGGTCCTCGCGGAGACAAGGAGGGCGGGTGCCCGGCCCCGAGCCGGGGAGCACGACGGCCGGGCACCCTGGAGGAGGACCGGCCCCACACGTTCAGGGCCGGTGCGCCAGACGACTCCCCTTCCCCACCACGCGCCCAGCGTGCATGGGAGCCGCCTTGCGAAGATGTGCGGCCCAGGTCCCTCCCACCTGAGCCGCACGTTTGAGGAGGTACGGCGGGTCATGAGCCTTCCCGCCCGCCGTACCGGCTTTCAGGAGTTGTGTGCGATCCAGGTCCCTCATCCCTGGACCGCACGCTCAAGGGGTACGGCGAGCCGCCGTACCGGCTTTCAGGAGCGCAGCAACCTACGCAATCCAGTGGAGCAGTCCCCAGCCCGCACGGCCCGGACCAGCCGGGACGCCCGCGCTGCCTGTTTGGCCCGAGCGCTCCGGAGGGCGCGGGCGACGGCGACACCCCGGATGCTCGGCGGCACGACCGAAGGCGCGTGGGCGGTCAGCTTGCGGTCCAGTTCCTCGACCGACTCGGCTCGCACCAGCAGCACCTCCCCGAGCCCCGGCCTGACCGGCGGAAAGCGACGGTAGGCGCTCCACAGGCCGGACCGCGAGCTGTGGAAAACCAGCCACTCCGGATGGGCCCGCTGTACGGCGTCGCAACTCCGAAGCACGACACCCGACATCACGCCGCCCTCCCACCCGGCAAACGCCCTCCGGCGGACACCACTCCTTCACCCGACGAAGGCCATGGCCCCGTTCCCTCATCCGGCGAAGGCCGTGCCCCAGCGGATGCCGTTTCCCCGCCCGGTGAACCACGCTCCTTGGTGATCGCCTCGGTTCGCGTCCCGCCGGGCTCCTCGGTGACCGCCACTGCGGCCCGCCTGCGGGAAGCCCTCCTGCGAACCGGCGCCGGGGAGGACTGCGGCGAGAGCCGCATCGCCCGAATCATCTCGGCCTCCCTCATCCGCTCCTCCAACCCGTCTCCGGTGGGGTCCTCAACGATCACCGGTCGAGGGCCGTCCCAGGCGGCCACGGCGTAGAAACAGCGTCGTCCCAGGCTGTAGAGCACGGCCCAGTCCGCCCAGGCCTGGTCGATCCGCTCGGCCTCGGCCCGCGCTGGGCCGTCCCAGACCCGCCGATAGACCGGGGCGTACGGCTGGCCGTCACGGTGGCGTCCCGTCACGAGGTGACCTCCTCGACCAGAGCGACGCGGGCCCTCTCCTCCTGCTCGGCGATGACGGCCTGGACCTCGTCGAAGGTGTCGGCGTCCACCGCCGACTCGGCTCCGGCCCGTACGGCGGCGCGGGGGAAGAGGTGGTTGCGGAAGGCCCAGAACCGGCCCGCGTCACTGATGATCAACCGCCAGCCCGGGATCACCGGGCGGCCGGGGGTGCTGTGCATGACCTGGACCTCCAAGATCCGACCAGAGGCTTGTGCCGACAAGGTGATCACCGGCCGGGCCTGCCCTGCGGGACGACGAAGAAGGTGTGTGCCAGCCGGACGAACGCCGGGCCGACAGACCGCCTGAGCCTGGGGAACGCGACATCGGCCGCCGCATCGAGGCGGCCGACCGCTCGCGGGCCGTACGCCGCCAGGCCGACACGCCCTCGTCCAGGTGACCCCCGACCGAGGAGCGCCAGGGAAGGGACGCCGGATTCGCCGAAGCGGCGACGGCCGTACCGGCACAACGGGCACGGCCTCCGGAGCGGCGACCGGCCTGTCCACAGGCACCGGCCCAGAAGCGCCGCCCTCCTCCACAGGACCATCCGGAACCACCGCAGCCGCCCCCGGCCCGGAATCCGCAGGGCCTTCCCGTACGGCGGTCGCGGCCACTCCCGGCTCAGGAGCAGGACGACGCCGACCAGGCACCAGCCCACAATCCGGGCCAGTCTCATCCACAGGACCACCCGGTACGGCCTTCGCAGCCGGGGCCATCGCGGGCGCCTCAGGATCGGGGTCATGCTCGGGACGCCGCTGGGCGGGCACCAACGGAACCACCTCAGCGGGCGCCACCTCAACCGGAGGCCGAGGCGCGGGAAGGAACTGCGGGCCGTACACACGACGCGCCTGGAGACGGGCGTCCATCAACACCCCGGACGGCTGCGCGTACTCGTGCCCGTCCTGCTGCGAACAGCCATGGGCGTAGGGGGAATGGCCACAGCGGGCACACCCCATGGGCAGAGGTACGGCACCGGCGAAGCAGCCGCAACCGTCCCGGATCGACGTGCCCGAGCTGGAGTCCCGGGCATTACTCTTGCTCACGTCAGGAGTCACCTTCCTGATCAAGGACCTGTCCCGACGTCGCAACCGTCGGGCAGGTCCGTTTTCGATGTGGCGAGTTCGTCTTGACTGGTCAGGGCGTGTTGGGTTCTCTGCCGATCTCGGCCCATGCCAGGTGGCCAGTCCTGTTCTTGCTTGTGCCGAATGCGCGTGCGAGTCGGGATACGACTGCGACACCTTCGCTTTCGACCTGGTCGTTCTCTCCGGGATCCCGCACTTCAAGGCGCAGCCCGGTCTCCCAAAGCGTCATCTGCACGGTCACGGTCGCCGTGGGCTGATTCCGCCGAACCGCATCCTCGGTAAGAGCTGCGGCCACCTGTTGAACCGCATCAGCGAGGTCGAGATGAGCGGCTAGAGCAAGGTTGCGCGCCCAAGCTTGGATGGTTTCCACCATCTCTGGCCGGGCGGGAATCGTGGCTTCATACACCGACCCTCCTGGGTATCCTGCTCGCCTTCGAGGTACCCAGCTTGCTGAGCAAGATAGCCTGCTGTCAAGCTGGAATCGTGGATCAGTCAGGAGCCCTGTACCTCGCTATCGCGGACCAGCTCCGCCAGCAGATCGTCAATGGCGAACTGGCCCCCGGAGCCGCCCTTCCCTCACAGACGGAAATCGCCCGACAGTTCGGAGTTTCCGATGGTGTCGCGCGGAAGGTCATCCGGACGTTGGTCGTCGAGGGGCACGCAGTCGCACGTCCAGGAGCGGGGACGTTCGTTCGGGAACGCCCCACTCCCCGAAGACTTGTCCGCTCCTGGCATCGCTCTCTGCGCGGCGGCAGTCCCTTCGCCGCCGAGATGAGAGCCCAAGGAGTGAACGGCGGCTGGCAGTACAGCAGTCGCACCGAGACCGCGCCGCCCGCCGTACGGCAAAGACTGCTGCTCGCCGAGAGCGACAACGGGCCGGACGCGATCAGAACCGACTACGTGTTCACCGCCGACGACGAACCGGTGATGCTCTCCACAAGCTGGGAACCCTTCGCCCTGACCAAGGGAACACCCATCGTCCTGCCCGAGGACGGCCCCTACGCCGGACGCGGCGTCGTCGAACGCATGATGGCGATCGGCATACGCATCACCCACTCCGCCGAGGCCGTATCCGCCCGGATGGTGCTGACCACCGAAGCGACCCGTCTGCAGATGGCGCCGGGCTCGATCGTCCTCACCATCGAGCGCACCTACTGGGCCGACGAACAACCCGTCGAAACCGCCGACATCGTGATCCCCGTGGACCGGTACCAGGTGATCTACGGCACAGCGATCGACGAAATACCGCAGACCTGAGACACCCCCACGATCAGGCGCGTTTACCGGTTGCCCAGCCCCTGCCGCACCAGCGCGAGGTAGTGCCTCCCGTCCAAGGGCTTCTTGGGCTCCTGCGGCCTTGCCGTACGCCCACATTCACCTGTTCGCCTGTGGACAACGGTGTCGTGAGTTCTACGCTCGGGTGAGACCGGGTCCAGACGAAAGCCTTGGATGTCAACACGACGCAGGGCTACCTGTCCTCAGACGCAGGGCTACCTGTCCTCAATGGTCACCCGACTCGCATAGATGAAGATCATGGACTCCACGGTTTCGGGGGATCACCCAGGCCGCGAACCCCGAGGTGATCAAACGCCAGGGTGCGAGCGCCGAAAACCATGACCTTCAGAACCGCCTCGCCGCTGTTTCCAGACGATCCGATCCAGCGCCTCCGCCAGTTCGGCGGCAGAGGTGACCTGGACGCCTTCATGCTCTATCGACTGGTCATCCCAGTCAACGCGTATCACGTCCAATATGCCGCCCCGGAAGACCGCGATCACACACTCGATCGAAGCCCGCTCCAGCTGAAGGATGTAGACGGGATCCATGCCGAGGGCGTCGAACGGACCCTTCACGGTAAGGGCGATCCCGTCAGCAGCCAGAGCACCGGATCGATCACGCCGCCATCGCTCCACCGCTGCGGCGGTCGGCTCGTTCTCCTCACAAAAGTGCGGATCATCCACAGTCCGCGATTTTTGCAGTGTCCGAGCAGCCGCCTCCGCGAGGAGCGCCAAGAGCACGTCCGTCACCACCGGTCTGTTGATGGGTAGGAGCCCGGCCGGTCAGGGGAACCAGGGACACCAATCGGCGCCTTCGGCGCCTGACCACTTTCACGCCCAAGGACCCTGGCACCATTCACAGGCCGGGGTCTTGTTCGTACGGCGGGAATCAGGTTCCCCGAGAAGGCGGGGAGCAGCCATGTCCCCTGGCCTGTCCAACGCCGAGTTCCACAAGAGCAGCCTCAGCGGAGCCAACGGGCAATGCGTAGAGGTCGCCACCAACCTCCCCGGCCTGGTCGCCGTCCGCGACAGCAAGAACCCCTCCGGCCCCGCCCTGATGTGATCCGGGCAAGGGCCACGCCAACGAACGGGGGACGGTCACCTGCGCCTGGACGAGATGCTCGCAGGCAAAGATCTTGGGCTGTACGTCCATGACGGGCGGGCGTTAGCCTCTGCGTATGTCTGGGAGTCGGCTTGGTCGGTTGAGTCTCCGCGCTGATGCGCTCTATTGCCTGCTCGTCGGGGTGGTGATCGCTTCGACCGCGCCCCTGACCGCACCTGCGGTGAGGCTGCCGGCACTTGTCGTCGGCGGCATCGGTGTGGCCGTCGTGCTGTGGTCCGGTGTCGTGTGGCGGCTCAGTCTCCGTCCTTCGATGGGGAGCCTTCGCCTGGTGCTTCTGGCGAATCTGCTTGCGGCATGCGTGCTCGCCGTCGCGTCTGCGACGGCGGCGAGTGTGCTTGTCCTGCTCACTCTCGCAACGGTCGCGGCAGATGTCGCTGGTTTCGCAGGCAGTCAGATCGTTGCACTCAAACGACTGGCCCACGAACCGTCCTGACGAGTCGACATGTCCGCCGCCAGGTGCTCATCGTTCCAAGGCACTCTGCCGAACGTTTCTCGCAAGCACCTGCCCTCCATCCGGCCCCTGTGCGGGGAGGCGGACGTCGCAGGGGATCGCGAATCCACAGGTCTTGACAGTTTCTCGTTCACAACATTCCCCAACCGAATCGGCGCCTTCGATGCCCAACCTCTCGGCCTCGTTGTGCCCGTACGGCATCGAGAGGTTGCATGGGCGGCGACCGGCTCTCACAGTGAGGACCAAGACCGCATGTCCGAAGGCGAGGAACCCCATGTCCCCCGACCTGTCCAGCGCCGAGTTCCACAAGAGCAGCCTCAGCGGAGCCAACGGGCAATGCGTAGAGGTCGCCACCAACCTCCCCGGCCTAGTAGCCGTCCGCGACAGCAAAAACCCCTCCGGCCCCGCCCTGACCTTCAGCGCCTCCGAATGGAACGCCTTCATAGGCGACATAAAAATCGGAACGTTCGACTCCTGACCGGCGAGCCCGTCATCATGGACAGGGCCGCCCCCGAGGCCGTACCCAAAGATGATCAACGCTCTGACCTGCACCTCTGCACTACCGCCGGACCGCCGCAGAATCAGCTCGCCCCGCCCTTGCGCAAACCCACCTGACCTGGGGCTTTACCCTCGGGTCCCTCATCACCCTGAAGGGTTCGCAACGCCATCTCGGCGATGCCGCCCTGGAGCGTACGGGCCGCGTCCCTCATCACCCTGAAGGGTTCACAACAGCTCAATATCGCCCTTTTCGACCTTCGACATCCAGTCCCTCATCACCCTGAAGGGTTCGCAACTCTCCGACGAGATCCGCATCCACGATGTCGGTTGGCGTCCCTCATCACCCTGAAGGGTTCACGACGTTCCCCGACTGAATCGGCGGCCTCGCTGTGCCGTACGGCGCCGAGGGGTCGCGTGGGTTGTGACCGGCTCTCACGGTGAGGACCAAGGCCGCGCAGCCGAAAACGTGGAACCCCGTGCAGGTGGGCGGCGTTCAACTGATCATGACAAGCGATGGGAAGTCGGCCGGTCGATTCCGGCGTCCGCCTGCGGGAAGCCTCCGACCGGCTCCTGACGGGTGACCACCGGCTCCGGCCTCGTCTGCGGCGCCCGTCCGGCACCGGCTACCGGGGCGCGCACGGCACCGTGATGGCCTCCGACGCGCTGACGTCACGCCGCGCGCTGTTGATCAGTATCGTCCGGGACGGCTGCGACCCCAGAAGGGACAAGTACCACGAGGCCGTGAAGAAGCCAGCCAGGACCGGCGCCCAGCCTCAAACCACGAGCTTCCGGCTTGTGATCCGACTGCGAAAGAAGAGATGAAACTACCCCTCTTGTCCCTGGCCGGTATGAGCGCCGTTCTGCTTGGCGTCATGGCGACGGTCGCCGTCCCCGCCTCCGCCGCCGCCGAGGAGACCCTGCGTACCGTGGCGGCGGCCCGGAACCTGCGCGTCGGGGCGGCCGTCAACGACCGCGCCCTGGAGACCGACAACGGTTACCGCGACAAGCTCAGGTACGAGTTCAACAGCGTGACCCCCGAGAACGCCATGAAATGGGGGAACGTGGAGCCAGAACCCGGCGTGCACACCTGGGCCAAGGCGGACGCCGTCGTCTCCTTCGCCCAGGAGAACAACCAGATGGTCCGCGGTCACACCCTCGTCTGGCACGGCGGTCTGCCCACCTGGGTCAGCGACGGCTCACTCAGCGACCAGGAACTGCGCGCCGCGCTCCAGCGGCACGTCGAGACCACCGTCAAGCGTTACGCCGGACGGGTCGCCGTGTGGGACGTCGTCAACGAGGTCCTCGCGGAGGACGGCACCCTCAGGCAGTCCATCTGGCTCAGGCGACTGGGTCCCGGCTACATCGCCGACGCCTTCCGGTGGGCCAGGGCCGCCGATCCCTCCGCCAAGCTCTACATCAACGACTACAACGCCGAGTGGAACAACCCCAAGCGCGTCGGTCTCTACAACCTGGTACGCGACCTGCGGGCGCAGGGCGTGCCGATCGACGGCGTCGGTTTCCAGACCCACGCCATGATCAAGGAGTCGGCGTCGGAGCCGCTCCCGCTGACGCAGCTCAGGAGCACTCTGCAGTTGTTCGCCGGGCTGGGCGTCGACGTGGCCGTCACCGAGCTGGACGTCCGGCTCAAGCTGCCGGTGGACGACAGCAGGCTGGCCGCCCAGGGCGAGGTCTACCGCCGGGCCGCCGAGGCGTGCCTCGCCGTCGCCCGCTGTGTGTCCCTGACCATGTGGAGTCTCACCGACAGGTACTCATGGGTGCCGTCCTCGGTTCCCGGCTGGGGCGCGGCCCACCCTCTGGACGAGAATCTGGCCAAGAAACCCGCCTACCTCCGGCTACGAGCTGGACTGAAGGACCGGGACTTCACCTCGAACGCCGTCGCGAGCCATTCCGGCAGGTGCCTGTCCCTCTCCGGCACGCAGGCCGTCCAGGCGGTGTGCGGGAAGGACCAGCGGCTGCTGTTCCACCGCGTGGCGACGAAGACCTACCAGATCACCGACCCGACCGGATATTGGTGCCTCACAGCGGGGTCCCAGAACACCCTGACCCGCACCCCGTGCCCGTCCTCCGGCGACGACCAGCGGTTCGAGGTGCGTCCCTCGGGGGACGGGCAGCAGCTCGTGTCCCTGCGCAGCTCCAGGTGCGTCGTGGTCAGGGACCGGAGCACCGCCGCGGGAGCCGTACTCGAACAGGCGCCGTGCTCGGGCACCCCGGTCTGGGAGCTGACCGACATGCCGGGACACCCGTAGGCCCGAAAGAGCCCTGGTTCTCGGCGCCGGGCGCGGGTGGGCCGCGCGAGTCGTCCGTGAACGAGCGACGGTGACCGGCACCGTCGCGACGGACCCTCAGACGATGTCGAACTCGTTGCCCTCGGGGTCCCGCATGGCGGCTGCGTAGAGACCCATGTCCGGCTCGTCCTTGATGCGCAGCACGGTGGCACCGGCTTCGACCAGCCGTTCCACCGTGGCCCTGACCCGCCCCGCACGGACGTCCAACGGAACGTCACGGCCCCCGCCGACCTTCAGGTCGAAGTGCCAACGGTTCTTGGCGACCTTCGGCTCCGGAACCTGCTGGAACCACACCCTCGGCCCACGCCCCTCGGGGTCGATGATCGACTCCGGGACGTCCCCGGCGCCGGTCGGCAACTCCGCCTCGGGCACCCCCATCGCCGCCCAGTAGGCACGCCAGGTGGCGTGCCCACCTGGCGGAGGCTCAGGCACGTAACCCAGGGCCTCGGCCCAGAAGGTCACCATTCTCTGCGGATCGGAGCAGTCGATCGTCAGTTGCAGCGTCATGTCCATGCGCGGGAGCATCCCAGACCGGTCCGACAGACGATCAACGCCCTGACCTGACCGGGGCCGAGCCCCGCGCCCACGACAACCGCGTCGAGGTCGCCACCGACCTCCCCTGCCTGGTGGCCGTCCGCGACGGCAAGAACCCCGCCCTGACCTTCAGCGCCTCCGAATGGAAGGCGTGGAACCCCGTGAAGGTGGACGGCCCGGCCGTTGACCCATCCGCATGTCGAGCGGGTCAACGAGCGCGCGGGCACCTCGGCGACACTGCACGCGCTCGGCCATACCGCGGCCTACCCATCAGGCCGTTGCCGTGAAGCTCAGTAGCAGTTCGCCGACCTTCTCGGGCGCTTCCACCATGGGCAGGTGCCCGACGCCGGGTAGCAGCTCGACCCGTGTGTTCGGCACCGCGTCGTACCGGTGTGCCGAGGACGGCTCCCAGCGGGGGTCCGCAGCGCCGAAGATCACCTGTACGGGGACCCCGAGGGCGGCCAGACGCTCGGGCACGCTCCGTTCGGCGATGTAGGCGGTGTTCTGGCGCAGCACCGTCCTCATCACGCGGTAGGTGATGCCCCGTACGTCGGCGACCACGTCGTCCGGGAGGTCCACCGGGCGAACGGCCATCGCGCTGATCCCCTTGCGGATCATCGCATCCGAACGCCTCGGCCAAATGAGCGGGCCCAACGGCGGGGCCAGCAGCACCCGAAGAATGAACGGCTGCCGAAGGAGCGCGTCCGGACTCGGGCCGCTACTGATCAACGAAAGCGAACCCACGAGGTCGGGACGTTGCTCGGCGAGCGCGGTGGCGACGTAGCCGCCGCTGGAGTGCCCGACCACGGCGACATGACGAAGCCCATGGTCGTCCAGCAACGCCGCCACCTGACCCGCCTGCGCGGGCACGTCGTACGACGGCGCGGGCGGGGACTGGCCGCAACCCGGCAGATCGACCCGGATGACATGATGGTGGCCGGCCAGCGCCGGGACCACCGGGCCCCAGAAACCGCCCGAGGCCCCCGACCCGTGGATGAGCAGCAACGGCGGCGCCTGCCGCGGGCCGTCATGGACCACGTGCATCCCATGCGAGTGCTCAATGTCGTATTGACTCATGGGGAGACTGTGCACGGGCAGCCGGCCGCCGGTCTTGGACAAATGTTCCCGCGGAGTCGAAACCCGGGCGGCCGTCACCATGATGGCTGTACCAAGGCCCCAAGGCCCCAAGGCCCCAAGGCCCCAAGGCCCCAAGGCCCCAAGGCCCCAAGGCCGGAACACGGGCCCGGCGGGGCTCATTCCTGCGCGGCGGGAGCCATGGAGATGTTCCAGAAGCCGGCGTAGCGGCCACCGCGGTCGAGCAGTTCGTCGTGGCTGCCTTCCTCCACGATCCGGCCGCCGTCCAGAAAGACGATGCGGTCGGCGCGCCGGACGGTCCGCATCCGATGCGCCACCATCACCACCGTCCGGCCCGCCATCAGGCGCTGGATGCCTTCGTGGACGGCCGCCTCGTTGACCGGGTCCAGCGCCGAGGTCACCTCGTCCAGCAGCACGATGGGTGCGTTCTTCAGCAACGCCCGCGCGATCGAGACACGCTGGCGCTCACCACCTGACAGCAGTGCGCCGCCCTCGCCGACGTTCGCCGCCCATCCGCCGTCCAGTCGCTCGATCACCTCGTCCAGCCGTGCTGCGGTCGCCGCCGCCCGCACCTCGGCGACGCTCGCGTCTGGACGGCCCAGGCGCACGTTCTCCTCGATCGTGCCGTCGAAGAGATAGACGTCCTGGAAGACAACGGCGATGCGCGCCATCAACGCCTCGGTGCTGATCTCGCGCACGTCCACGCCTCCCACGCGCACCGCGCCGGCGTCCACGTCGTAGAAACGCGCCAGCAGCTGCAGCAACGTGCTCTTGCCCGCGCCGGACGGCCCGACGACCGCGAGCCGCTGTCCCTCGGGGATGGTGAGCGACACCTCGTCGAACACCGTGAGCTCGCCGTGCCGGAAGGCGACGGCGTCGAACTCCAGGCCGTGGTGCGTCGGCTGGATCGGCTCACGGGGTTCCCGCAGCGGCTCGGTGCGCAGCAACGCCTCAAGTCTGGCCAGCTCCGAACGCGCGCCGCGGAGTTTGCCGCCGATGTCCGACAGCGACAGCAGCGGGTCGGCGCAGCGGGCGGCCAGCACCAGGATCGCCAGGATGTCCGCCGCGCCGATGCTCCCGCCGAGCGCGAGGTAGGCGCCCAGGACCAGTAGCCCGGTGAAGATCGCCTGCACGGTGAGCGTCAGCCCCACGGCACTGGGCAGTGTCGCCAGCACGGTACGGCGGGAGGCGCGCTGGGCGTCCAGCAGCGAGTCGTCGAGCAGCTGGAAGCGTTCGCCGGTCCGGCCGCCGGCCCGCAGTACCGGCTGGGCTTGGAGGAATTCGATGACGCGCCCGCCGGCCTCCTGGTCGCGTTCGTGACGCTCGGCGTCGGCGGCGGCCGTCGCGCGTGCCGTCCAGGCCTGGATCGCCGCCACGACGGGTACGGCGAGCAACGCGGCCAGCCCCATCCGCCAGTTGAAGGCGGTCATCACGGCCACGATGGTCAGGGGTGTGACCAGGGCGGAGATGAACGGCGCCAGCAGATGCGCGGCCACGCCCATGGCCTGCAGGAGGCCGCGACCCGCCAGGGCGGACACCTCGCCGATTCGAGCGGCGTTGTACCAGCCGAGGGGGAGGCGGGCCAGATGCCGGCCGAGCCGGTGATACATGCCGCGCAACATGGTGGTCCCGACCCGCATGCCGGACAAGTCACTGATGTAACGCAACACGGCGTAGAGGGCGACCGCGGCCCCGAACGCGACCAGCCAGGGCACGGCGTTCGCGGGCGTGCCGCCGAGCAGCGCCCGCAGCACCGGGACCAGCAGCGCGTAGGACAGGCCTTCGACCACCGCGGTGATCGTCATCAGGATCACGGTTCGGCTCATCGCCCGGGCGTACTCGTCTCCGAGCACGCGCAACAGCATTCGGATCATCGGGGCTCGTCTCCTCGCAGTACGCCACCGTGGGTTTCGAACTCGGCGGATCGGTGGGATCGCCAGAACGCTGCGAACCTTCCACCCCGTGCCAGCAGGTCGGCGGGTCTGCCGCGTTCGGCGATCGCTCCGTCCTCCAGCACCACGACGGTGTCGGCGTCGGCGATCGTCTCCAGCCGGTGGGCGATGACGACGATCGTCCGGTCGCCGCTCAGCGTCGCCAGGGCCCGACGGACCGCCTGTTCGGTCTGCGGGTCGGCGAAGGAGGTCGCTTCGTCCAGCACCAGAACGGGCGTGTCGGCCAGCAGCGCGCGGGCGATCGAGATCCGCTGCGCCTCGCCTCCGGACAGCTTGGTCTCTTCACCGAGCACCGTGTCGTATCCGCGCGGCAGTTGGAGGATGCGGTCATGGATGCCGGCCAGCCGGGCGGCGCGGATCACGTCGTCGCGGCCTGCCCGCGGCACCGCCAGTGCGATGTTGTCAGCGACCGAGACACGCAGCAGACGGACGTCCTGGAAAACGAAGGACACCTGCCGATACAGCTCCCGGCTGCCGATCTCACGCAGATCGACGCCGCCAAGCAGGACCGAGCCGTGGGTGGGGTCGAAGAACCGCGGCAACAGCTGAACCAGTGTGGACTTCCCGCTTCCCGACCGCCCGACGATCGCGGTGACCGTCCCCGGCTCCAGCACCAGGTCGATGCCGCGCAGCACCTCGTGGCCTGCCCCATCACCGACCTCGTAGGCGAAGCGGACGTCGCGCAGTTCCACCCGGTGCCCCTGCGGCGGACGCGGGTGGACGGGCTCGGGCAGTGGCCGGACCGCGAGCACGTCTTTGATCCGGCCGACCGCACGACCGGCGGCCTGCAGGTCGTCGAAGCCGTGCCCGAGCGCCGCCACCGGAGCGGTCAGTCCCAGCCCGAGCAGCAGGAACGGCAGCAGATCCGCTGGAGCCAGACCGCCGGAGGTGATCAGTGCCGTGCCGCCGACCAGCACGACCAGCAGCACGAACGGCGGCGACAGCGCCAGCTGCATCCCGGCGGCGATCACGGACATGCCGCGCACCCAGCGGGAGAAGATGCTGACGAAGTCGTCGGCGGCCGTCAGGAACGCGCGGTGGACGCGCTCGCCTCCGCCGAACGCCTTGACCACCGAGATGCCTTGCACGAACTCGACGACGGAACTGGCGATCCGCCCCATGGCCGCGTCGTAGGCCTCCTGCTCGCGCGTCCTGGCGGGCAGCATCAGCAGCGGAACCAGCGCTGTCGCCATCACCACAGGGATCAGCGTGATCAGCGTGAGCCGCCAGTCGACGGTGAACAGGTAGACCAGCGACGCCAGCGGCACCACGAACGCGGCGACGAGTTCGCCGGGAGCGTGGGCGATGAACGGGTGCACGGCGCTCACGTCCTCGCCCACCACCTTGGCCAGCTCGCCGGTGCGGCGCCGGGAGAACCAGCCGATCGGGACGCGTCCCAGCGACGCGGCCAGCTGTCGGCGAAACGTCAGTTGCACCCGGCTGTCGAGAACATGTCCGATTCCCGACGATGCGGCGGTGCACAGCAGCCGGATGAGCAGGCCGGCCGCACCCGCGATCACCACGGTCCAGACGTGAACGTGGTCGATCGGGCCGGGCGACAGCAGGGTACGGCCCAGTTCGACGACCGCCAGCAGCGGGGCCAGACCCGCGAGCGCGCCGATGACCTGCAGGATCACCACGGCCGCGAAACTCCGCAAATGAGGGCGCAACAGCCGTGTCATGCTCTGTCCCGCCACAGAATCGGCATCTGGTTGCTCGATCGTCTGAGCGAGGTCGGTGGTGATGGTCATCGTTCTCCGGTCTTCGTCGATCTCGTCACGACCCGGTCCGTGGCCGAGCCGACGGTGAATGAAAGGGCAGGGTGCGAGCGGGCCGGCTTGGGCTTACAGGCTCCGGACCGCATCTCCAGGCGGCTGCCTCGCGGCAGGGCGACGGCCGTTGGAAGGCCATCAGCCGCCGGCCGTCCCAGCCGGAGTCCGTGAGTCTTCTCCTCGCGTTGGTCTCGCCGACTTGGCGCAAGTGGACGGAGGACTCATCGGGGAGGACGAGTGCGGGGGCACGTGGGTGCCGTCCTGGCACACGTAGACGTCTCCGTCGTCCAGGGCCGGGATCGAACTCTCCGGGGTGCCGTCAGGAATGGCCATGGGCCCACTGTCGCCGCTGGCGCACGTCGGCGGATTGGACAAATGTTCCTCTAGCCGCGACTTGGGAGCATCTTCGGCTGCGACATGAGGTCACAACCGAACGTGTCCGCAGTCACCACGTAACCGATCGCAGGTCCTCAGTCGTTGCCGGTCGCTCCGATTCCGGGGACGTCGTGGGGGTGGAGGTCCTTGGTTCACTCGTAGTACTCGCGGAGAACCAGCTCGCAGCCCAGCTGCTCGGCCGGCTGCCGACCGGCGTGCAGGATCAGGCCCGGGTCGAGGCGCGGGCCGGGTTCGTGACGCGTCGTCCGGCTCGCTCGTCGGGAGGTGTGTCGTCGCGAGCGGTTGCGCGACAAGCGCGTTCATGCCTTGGCGCGGTGTCGCGCGTTCCTCGTAAAGGCTGGTCAGAAGGCCAAATTCCGCCGGGAAAGTCAAATTTGTCTTTGACGAACTCGCCCCCCAAGATGGACGCCCGACGAGGGGAGCACCGGTGGTGGACACGGTCGCCGGCAAGGTGGGGCAGATCGCGGACGAGCAGCGTTCGATCGAGGTGATGTACGCGCGTCTTGACGCGGAGGAGGCCGAGAGCGTCGCGGCGCGGGAGAAGGTGATGGCCGCTCCGGTCGAGGGCCCGGAAGGTCATCAGGCGAGAGACGCGGAAGTCTCACGGCTGGCCGGGGTCATCGGTCGGCTCCGGTTGGCTGAGCGGTCTCTGTGCTTCGGGCGCATCGACGGTTCAGAAGGCGGCGCGTCCTTGCACGTCGGCCGCATCGGACTGCGTTCCGAGTCGGGCGAGATACTGCTGGTGGACTGGCGGGCCGAGGCCGCGCGGCCCTTCTACGCGGCCACGATGGCCTCACCGCTGGGGTTGCGTCGTCGTCGTCACCTGCGTGTCGAGGATCGCCGGGTCGTCGACGTCACCGACGAGATCCTTGACGGGACCGACCCGACCGCCGAGGACGTCGTCGGCGACGGCCCTCTCGTTTCGGCGTTGAGCGGGGCGCGGACGGGGCGTATGCGCGAGGCCGCCTCGACCCTGCAGCGGGAGCAGGACGAGATCGTCAGGTCCGAGCATCGCGGGATCACGGTCGTCGACGGCGGCCCCGGAACGGGCAAGACCATCGTCGCCCTGCATCGGGCGGCGTACGTGCTGTACGCGTTTCCCGCGATCGCGGAGCGCGGCGTGCTCGTCTTCGGCCCGAACAGACGCTTCCTGGCCTACATCTCCAACGTGCTGCCATCGCTCGGTGAGAACGACGTCGAGTTGGCCACGGCGCCTGATCTCGTGGGGGTCGAGGCGACGAGAACCGAGCCGGAGGCGATCGCCCGCGTCAAAGGACGCGCGCGCTTCGCCGAGGCGCTCGCGCGGCGGGTCCGGGCGCGAGAGCCGTACGGCGTGCCCCTGCCGCTCACCACGGCGCACGGCAGCGTCACCTTGGACTCCACGCGCGTCGACGCCGCCCGACGCGGCGCCCTGCAGGGCGGTATCGGTCACAACCGCGCGAGGGAACTGTTCCTTGAGTACATCGTCGACGAACTCGTGAACGAACTGGAGCAGCAGACCGCGAAAGAGATCGCGGACTTCGAGGACGAGCTCAGGGAACTCAGCGGAATCGACCTCGATCGCATGTTCGCGCACCGCCCGGGAGATCCAGAGCCGGAGGAGGACGGGCTCGACATCGACTGGGACCGCATCCGGGACGACCTCCTCCGTGACGCCGACGTCGACCGGATGGTCGACACGGTCTGGCCTCGCCTTCGCGCGGAGGACGTCCTGCGCGGCCTGCTCTCTGATCCCGGTGCGCTCGCCCACGCGTTCGCCGAGCTCACCGAAGAAGACATCGACTCGATCGTCGAGGGAGTAAGGGCGGGGTGGAGCGGCGCGGACCTCCCGTTGCTGGACGAGGCGCGAGCGCTCGTCGACGGGCCCCCGGAAAGGGTCTACGGGCACATCGTCGTCGATGAGGCGCAGCAGCTCTCCGAGATGCGGTGGCGGATGCTCATGCGTCGCTGCCCGAACCGTTCGATGACCATCGTGGGCGACCTCGCCCAGACGGGGTCGACGACCACCGTCACGAGCTGGGAGGACGCGCTGGAGCCGTTCGTCGCGGACCGGTACGTCCATCACACGCTCACGGTCAACTACCGCACGACCGCCGAGATCCTGGAGGCGACCGGGCCCCTGCTCGCCCGGATCGCCCCCGCGCAGCGTCTCTCCCGCTCCATCCGCCACGGCGAACCCCCGGCCTCCGTCACGGTCGCCGAGGCCGACCTCGACACCGGCGTCGGCGACCTCCTCGCCCGGCTTCGGGAGGAGCACCCCGAAGAGCTCGTCGGCGTCGTCGTCTCGTCTCGGCGCGCGACGGAGGTCGAACCGGGATCCCTCGGAGGCGACGCCACGGTCGTGGCCGCGCCCGACGCGCGGGGCCTGGAGTTCGACACGGTGATCATCGTCGACCCGGACGAGATCGAGGGGGCGAGCGAGGCCGGCCTCCGGGACCTCTACGTGGCGCAGACCCGGGCGACCAAGCGCCTCATCACGCTCACGGTCGATCGCACTGTCGCCTCCACCGGAGCGGCGGCGCCCGAAGGGTGAACCGCGAAGCATGACGTCGAGCGGCCGGTGCTCGGGGCCGTCGCCCAGAAAGCCGGTCAGGGCAGGTCACGAGCCACCGGCCGCAGGCGTCTCGTCGAACGTCGCCGCACCGGGCCGGGGATCACCCGGCGTGCGAGAGGGTGGTCGGACGGCTGTCGCCCTGTCCGGGGAGCGTTGGTCCACGGCCGAGAACGGCTGATCCCGAAGCGCCGCGGGATCTCATTTCGCCGATCGTATTGACACCCCGTCGGCGCCCTTGATATTAATCCACCAAGTGGTTGGTGGATTAAAGGGGACGGACATGGCGACGACGCGACGAGGCAGACCGCCGGGGGGTCCGGAGCGTTGGAACGCGCTGGTGCAGGCGGCGTACCGCTGTCTGGCCGAAGGCGGGTTCGAGCGGTTGCGGATGCGCGACGTGGCCGCCCAGGTGGGCATCGACCACTCGTCGATCCACCACCACTTCCCCACCAAGCAGGACCTGGTGATAGCGGTCGTGGACCACACCACCCGGCAGTTCTGGTCGACCACACCGCCGGAAGGAAGCGCCGTCGAGCGGCTGCGGGGCCACCTGGCCACGCTCCGTCAGAAGATCGTCGACCAGCCCGAGCTCCACATCGTCCTGCGCGAGCTGGATCTGCGGGCCCGGCGCGACCCCGAGCTACGGGAGATCATCGCCGGCAGGGAGGAGGGCTGGCGGAACTCACTGCGCACTCTGCTGACCGACGCCGCCGCTGCCGGAGCGCTGGCCCCGGGCGTCGATCCGGCGACGGGGGCGGAGTTGGTCATCGCCACCGTCAAGGGGGCGAGCCTGGCCTCCGACCGCGCCGACGACGTCCTCGAACTCCTCGAACGGTTACTGATCCGTACCTGACTCCGGTTCGCTCTCAGGAGGAGCATCCATGTCCACACGTACGCTCCGGGTCGTCATCGTCGGCGGCGGCATCGGCGGCCTGTGCCTGGCCCAGGGCCTGCACGCCGCCGGGATCGACGTGGCGGTCTTCGAACGCGACGCCGCGCCCGACGCCCGGTTACAGGGATACCGGCTCAACATCGAACCGGTCGGCAGCCGGGCGCTGCACGACTGCCTTCCTCCGCACCTCTGGCAGATCCTGGTGGCCACCGCCGGTGATCCCGGACCCGGCATGGGGGTGTTCACCGAGCGGATGCGGCTACTGATGCGGGAGGACGCCCCGCCCGCGGGGCTCGACCCGTCCGAGCGGACGCACGCGGTCAGCCGGATCACGTTGCGGCGACTGCTGCTCGCCGGTCTGGATGACATCGTCCACTTCGGCAAGGAGTTCACCGGCTACCGGCAGAACCCCGACGGCACCGTCACCGCCCTTTTCGCCGACGGCACCTCGGCCACCGGCGACCTGCTGGTCGGCGCGGACGGTGCCAACTCGCGCGTGCGGCGGCAACTGTTGCCGCACGCGCGGCGGTCCTCCGTACCCGGCGTCGGGATCGGCGGCAAACTCCGGCTCGAAGACAGGGCGGCGTGGCTGCCCGAGGAGGTGACCAGCGCCAAGAACATGTTCCTGCCGAAGCGGGACTTCCTGTTCACTGCGGTGTTCCGCCGCCGGGAGACGGACGAGGCCGTCATCGAGCGTGTCGGTGACCGGATGCGGGCCGTGGGCCTGGACCCGGATCTCCTCGTCCAGGACGCCGGGGACGACGACTACGTCATGTGGGCCTACGTCGCCCACCGGCGTGTGTCGCCCACGGACCCGCCTGACACCCAGGAACGCGAACGCGGGCAACGGCTGCGCGAGATGGTCGCGTCCCGCCTGACGGACTGGCACCCCGGCCTGCGCGAGCTGATCACCCGGACGCCCGCGGACACCGTCGAGCGGTTCGACTTCGCCGCCGCCGAACGGGTGAGGCCGTGGACGACCACGAACGTGACCGCGCTGGGCGACGCCGTCCACTCCATGCCGCCGGTCGGCGGTCTCGGCGGCAACGCCGCGCTGTACGACGCCAACGTGCTGCGCCGCGCGTTGGTCGCGGTCGACCGGGGCGAACTCGACCTGCTGCCCGCCCTCGCCGAGTACGAGCGCGCGATGTTGAGGAACGGCTTCGCCGCCGTGCGGGCCGCCACCATGTACCTGCGCCTGGCCACCCTGCCCAGCCGTACGGTCCGGATCGTCGCACGGACGTTCTTCCGGCTGTGCGGCGTGATCCCCCCGCTGCGCCGCGCGATCTTCTCGGACTGACCGTTCACCGGGTGTTCCAGCCGACCGGCCGGTGTCCGGGCCGTGGCACCGCCCACCGCGCGTCGGTCAGGTCGTGCCGCCCCGAGGTCCCCGGTCTCGTTCCTC
The DNA here is from genome assembly GCF_040631275.1 of Streptosporangium sp. NPDC020145. Lineage (NCBI taxonomy): Bacteria > Bacillati > Actinomycetota > Actinomycetes > Streptosporangiales > Streptosporangiaceae > Streptosporangium > Streptosporangium sp. NPDC020145. Next base: position 18,884 of record NZ_JBEXZT010000041.1, read on the forward strand.
CTGGTCGTCGAACGGCCTACCGGAGACCTCGCCTTCCGTCCATGGCCGGCACATGCTTCTGTGGACCGTCGGGCGACCGGCTCGCAGCGCTCCTGGAACACGCGTCAGGTGGCGTCCCGCCGGCCCAGCCACTCCAGGATCACCTGGTTTGTTTCCTCCGGCTTCTCCTGCTGGATCCAGTGACCGCAATCCAGGCTGACCGTTTCCGCGTTGGGTACGAAATCCGTCAGTCTTTCGGACTTCGCGACCACGTCCCGATCGCCGTAGATCATGAGTGTGGGCTGTTGGATGATCGGGTCCACGTCCGCCAGCAGGTGCCAGTTGCGGTCAAGGTTCCTGTACCAGTTCATACCGCCTGTGAACCCTGTCAACTCGAAGGCCGAGACGAAAACGGCCAGTTCGCCGTCGCTCATCACGGGCTCACCGAGTGGCTTCTCCGCTCTGGCGAGATCGATCAACGCCATACCCGGCTGAGGCTCTCTTGGGGGCTCGTTCTTCCGGTAGATGTTGCGGAGGAACTGAAAGGTGTTCTCTTCGAACACGGCGTCTGCGACACCCGGCCGCCGGTTGAAGTGGACGAAGTAGAAGTCGCCGCCGAACGCCTCTTCCATGGACTCGATCCAGGGTCTCTCCCCGCGCTCCAGGTAGGGCAGGCTCAGGTTGATCACCGTGTTCACCCGGTTCGGATGCAGCAGGGTCAGTCCCCAGACGACGGCCGCCCCCCAATCATGGCCGACGAAGGTGGCGTCTTCGTATCCGTAGTGATCGAGAAGTGCGATGAGATCGCCCGACAGGTGTGCGATGTCGTAGTCCGTCACTTCGGCCGGGCGGGATGAATTTCCGTAACCCCGCTGGTTCGGGACGATGACGTGGTAACCCGCCGCGGCGAGAGCGGGCATCTGATGGCGCCAGGAGAAGGCGTGCTCCGGCCAGCCGTGACAGAGCACGATGGGTTTCCCCGCATTTTGTCGTCCTGCTTCGAAGACCTCAATTTCCACACCGTTTACCGAAACAAGAGTGGGCTTGGGAAAATCGACTGGGTCGAACACTGTGTTTCCTCTTCGTCTTTTCTGAGTGATCGGGGGACGAAGGTGCCCGAAGAGCACCTCCGAAAGGCCGAGGGTCGATGTCGGTAACCATCTTGCCGACCGAAACCGGTCATCTCGTGACCGGTTTCCTGTGAAAGTGTTGTCGGCGTGCGAACCGATCGGCTGGTGGCCGTCCTTCTCCTGCTGCAGCGGCGCGAGCAGGTGACGGCGGCGGAGGTCGCCCGGGAGCTGGAGGTCTCCGAGCGCACCGCCCGCCGCGACCTCGACGCCCTGGCCATGGCCGGGGTGCCGGTGTACTCCATGCAGGGCCGAGGCGGCGGTTGGCGCCTCGTGGGCGGCGCCCGCACCGACCTGTCCGGGTTGACCGCGGGTGAGGCCCGCGCCCTGTTCCTGGTCGCCGGCCAGGCCTCGGCCGCGACGCCGGCCGTGAAGGCGGCCCTGCGCAAGCTCGTCCACGCCCTGCCGGAGCCCTTCCGGGCGCAGGCCGAGGCGGCGGCGTCGTCGTTGGTCATGGACCCGCAACGATGGGGGTCGAGTCGGATCGAGCACCGACCACCTCGCTTCCTCGACGAGCTCCAGGACGCGGTGATCCGCGGCGTCCAGGTACGGCTCGGCTACGTCGACGGCAAAGGCGCCGAAACCGTGAGAACCGTCCACCCGCTGGGCATCGTCGCCAAAGGTCCGTCGTGGTACCTCGTCTCCGGCACCGAGGCCGGTCGGCGGACCTTCAGGATCGACCGTGTGTCGTCCGTCGGCCCGACCGACGATCCCGTGCACCGGCCTGAGGACTTCGACCTCGCCGAGAGCTGGCGCGAGATCGCCGACAAGATCGACCACGGGCGAACGCCCTTCGAAATCCAGGCGGTGTGCGTGCCCCACGGGATAGGCCTGCTCCGGATGGCGTTCGGCGGTCGGCTCGAAGTGGGAGGTTCCACGCCGGACGGCCGCATCGAGGTCGTGATCCGCGGCTACGACGATTACACGCTCGCCGGCGAGCTTTCCGGGCTGGTCGAATGGCTGGAGGTGACCGGCCCGCCAGGTGTGCGAGGCCACCTGGCCTCGATCGGCGACGCGCTCGTCGAGCGATACGGCTGAGACCGGCACACGCACTGTTCGAGAATCCGCCGAACGACATCCTCTTGATCACGATGCGCCGACGGTATGCGATCAGACCGTCATGACCTTCGCGCCACTTCCGCGTATCCGGAACACGCCTGAACCATTACGGTAAGTATCCGAATGCATCCATGAGGTGATGATGGTAGGGATGTCGCCTAGAAAGGCCCCCCATGCGTACTTCTCCTACCCGGCTCCTCGTGGCGTTGGCCACCGCGATCACCCTGCTGACCGGCCTGACCGGGACGCCCTCCCCCGCCTCCGCGCACACCTCACCCGCGACGGTCTATCCCAACTGCACCATCCCCGGCTGTGCCGCCGCCCGCGACGCGAACATGATCTGGGGCACCCAACTGCACTACCCCGCCGCCCGCAGGTGGTTCCCCTGGCCCAACGGGCAGTCGAACTTCAGCGGCGGCGTCTTCGGCAACCGCGAGCACCAACTCCCGGCCGGGGGTGACTACGCCGAATACGACGTCTTCCCCCGCCGCCAGGGCAGCCCCCGCGACGCCCACCGGATCGTCCTCGACCGCGACACCGGCACCGTCTGGTACTCCCCCGACCACTACAGGAACTTCTACCAGCTCTGATCACGGCTCTCCGGCGACAGCGCCACCGGCGTCACGTCGCCGGATTCCGGTCGTTCCGCCGATGAGGCCGCACCCGGACGGCCGAACACCTGTCAGCGGTCACGCCTTTCCGCACTCGTTCGACCGCTCGGGGGCTTCCCGCCACACCACGGCAAGCCCCCGCCTCGATGCCGTCAGCTCTCGAATACCACGCTCGCGTACCGGACCCGCACGGCGGAACCACCCGGGACGACCCTCGCGACAGCGGTTCCACGGCAGCCCCTGCCGGTGTACAGCACCGCGACACGGTCGGTGTCGTTCTCGGCGCCGACCGCGTCACCGAGGTCGTAGCACTGACGGTCGTTCGGGTCTTTCAAGGTGTGCGAGATGCCGCGGGAGCTGTACTCGAAGGTCCCGGTCGCGGCGGAGGCGAAGCCGGGGGCGGCCACGATGAGCGCGGCCCCGACGGCCAGAGCGCCCGTGACCGTGGACATCACACGTCGCACAGTAATCACTCCTTGTGTTCGATTTATAACAAAGAGTAATTCAAGGAGAGGCGGCGCGAAAGCGCGCGTGGCGGCGACGGCCGCGGGGGACCTCCAGGCAATGAACCGACCGTTCCGCGTCGCCCGCCGGTGAGCGTCGCGGCGGGCGAACGGGATCAGCGGCCGGTGAGGACGAAGCCCTCACCATGAGCCACGGTCTAGGGGCACAGCGCGGAGGTCAGCAGGGTCATGGCCGCCTGGTGAGGGTCGCCGGAGAACGGGGTCATCGACAACGTGACCTGTCGTGAGCCGTCGGCCGAGTTGAACGCCACCGTGAGGTAACCCGGGGCGCCGCCGCCGTGGCCGAACGCGGTGCCGCAGGGAAGAGGCGCCAGCTCCAGCCCCAGCCCGTACCCCTCGGTCGTGCCGGGATCCTTCATCTCCTTCAGCAGACCGGGACGGAGCAGCTTGCCCTGGAACAGGGCGCGGTAGAACCGGTTGATGTCCTCGGTGGTGGAGACGATCTCACCCGCCGCACCGGCCATCGTGGGATTGAACCGTGTGACGTCGACGGGGACGACCTGGCCACCCCTGGTGACCGGCGCGTACGCGTGGGCGTGCGGGCCGTACACCTCCGGCGAGGCTCCCGGCACGCGGGTGTCACGCAGGCCGAGCGGTCGCAGGATCCGCTCCCTGATCTCTGTCGCGTACGGCCTGCCGGTGACCTTCTCGATCAGCATGCCGAGCACGATGTAGTTGGTGTTGGAGTACTTGTAGTCAGACCCGGGTGGGAAGTCGCGCGGGAGCTTCTCCGCTTTCTCCACCAGTTCGCGTGCCGACCAGGTGCGGTAGCGCTCCTTGGGGATGCCCGCCTCGTCCATCATGTCCGTCGAGTACTCGGGAAGGCCGCTGGTGTGCTGGAGGAGGTGCCTGATCGTGATGTCGGCGCCCTTGTCCACGAGCCCCGGCAGCCACTTCTCCACACTGTCGGACAGGCGCAGCCTTCCCTCTCCCACCAGTTGGAGCACCACGGTCGCCGTGAACGACTTGGTCACGCTCCCGGCCCGGAAGCGCCCGTTCACCGGGGCCGGCTGGGCGTTGTTCATCCTCGCCTTGCCGCTTGCGGCTCGCCAGGTCCTGTCCCCGTCGCGAACCTCGGCGATCGCGGCGACCGCACCGCCTGCGACGATCTTGTCCAGCATCGCCTGCAAACCCGGCCGACCGCTCGGGCTCGCGTCCGCCGCCGCGGGGGCGGTCATGGCGGGCGTCGCCAGCAGCGACACGGTCAGGCACGCCACGACGGCCGTGCCGGTGCGTCTTCCCTTCACGGTGTTCCTCCGATTCACGGAGTCCGGCTCTCGGCCTCCGCCATATCAAGATCCGACGTGGGAGGGCGGTAGGGCATCGGAGTTGTCCCCTACGGAAACCCTGGTTCCACACGACGGTCTCCGACTTGGGAGGGACGCCGTCAGGCGGGGTCCCCCGCGGTGAGCCGGACGGACCACTCGCGTTCGGCGACGGCGAGGCCGCCCTCCAGTGTCTCGACGAGCACCGTCCGGCTCACCGAAACCACCGTCGGCTCATGCCGGGCCTCGGTGCCCCAGGCGGGACCGCCTCCGTCACGGACCCGGCAGGCGAGGTGCACCCGGTCCCCGTCGGGGAACGCGAACGCCGTCACCTCGTCGGTGCACTCGCCCCATTCCAGGAACACACACCGTGCGAGTGCCGCCTCGGCGTCGGTACCGGCGTCGCCGTACAGCCCGTTCTCGGCGATGAGGAAGGACTCGGACGGCGAGGTGAACCCCACCGGTCGCGCGGCCGGCGTGCGGAAGCGGCCGAGTTCGTCCCTGAGCTTCTTGACCAGCAGCGGCGGGTAGAACGCGTTGTCCCACGTGTTCACGTGGAGCCCGCCGACGAAGACGTCGACGCACAGCAGCCCCGGATCCCGCTCGACGTGGAACTCCAGGCCGAACCCGGCCCGCGACCCGAGCAGCATGACGGCCTCCCCGGCTCTGTCGATCCACGGCCTGGGATGGGGGTTGGTTCTCCCGAGCTGAGCTTCGGGGTGAGTCGGGCAGCCCTCGGATGCGCTGACCGCCGTCATCGGAGCCGCGCGGAAACCTCGGGGGCGCCGGTTCTACACTCCCTCCCATAGTGGAACATACCGTGATGAAAACGAATAATCTCGCCGCGACCGTGGCGGCGGGCACCTCTGAGACCTTCGCCGGCCAGGTCGAGGGGGACGCCTGATCCGATGAGTGACGCAACGAAGTTACCGGCCGGCTTCGGACGACTGTGGACCGCGCAGACGGTGTCCTCGCTCGGCGACGGGGTGATGCACGCCGCGCTGCCGCTGCTGGCGTTGACGCTGACCCGGGATCCGATGGTGCTGGCCGTCGTCACGGCCGCCGGGACGCTGCCCTGGCTGCTGTTCGGAGTGCTCGGCGGCGCGCTGGTCGACCGCTGGGACCGTCGCCGCACGATGTGGGTCACGGACGCCGCGCGTGCGGTGCTGCTGGCCGTACCCGCCGCCGCGGCGGCGCTCGACGTGCTGAGCATCCCGCTGCTGACGGCCGTGGCGTTCCTGCTCGCCCTCGGCTCACTGTTCTTCGACACGGCCGCCACCGCGTACCTGCCGGATCTGCTCGGCCGTGACCCCGCCCAGCTTGAGCGGGCCAACGCCCGCCTGCGCGGCACCCAGACCGCGGCGTCCGGCTTCGCCGGGCCACCCGCGGGCAGTGCGCTGCTCGCGCTCGGACGTTCGGTTCCGTTGCTCGCCGACGCGGTGTCGTTCGCGTTGTCCGCGCTGCTCGTCCGGTCGCTGCCCGCCGTACCGCGCCCTGTGGCGAGCGCCCGCGAGTCACTGCTCCGGCAGGCCCGGGCCGGGGCCTCCTACGTCTTCCGGGACCGGCTGCTGCTCGGGCTCGCGCTGCGTCCGGCGGTCGGGAACATCGCCTTCCTCGCCGTGGAGACCGTCCTGCCGCTGTTCGCCCGCGAACGTCTCGGCATCGGCGCCTTCGGCTTCGGCCTGCTCCTCACCGCCGAGGCCGCGGGCGGCCTGCTCGGCGCGGGCGTCGCCTCCTTCCTCGGCCGGCGCCTGGGCACCGGCACCGCGCTGACCTGCACCGCCACCATCGAGGGCCTCGCCATCGTGGGACTCGCCGCGGCGCCGAACGCGTACGTGGCCGGGCTCGCGCTCGCCGTCTGCGGGGCGGGCATCGGCGCCACGATGGTCCTCGGCCCCTCGCTCCGGCAGGCCATCGTCCCGGCCCGTCTGATGGGCCGGGTCGCCTCCACCTCCCGCATGCTCTCCATGTGCGCCGCCCCGTTCGGCGCGTTCCTGGGCGGCGGGCTGGCCAACGCCTACGGTCTGCGCACCCCGCTGTACGTCGCCGCGGGTCTCCTGCTCACCATGACCGCCGTCACCGCGACCATGACCAGCAACCGCCGCGTCGAGGCCGCGCTGAGCGACGCGCGCCTGGACCCCGTCGCGGAGAGCGCCGTACGAACCTCGTCCACATGACTCTTGGCCACCGCAGGACCGGGCGTATGGCCCATGGTCGCCCGGCGGGTGACCATCTATTCTCCGGGTACGGCAGGCGCGAGCGCTGAGGTGCGGTGCATGGACGAAGGCGGCATGGGGCGGCGGGAGCGCAGGAAGCGCGCGACCCGGGCGGCGTTGAGCGAGGCGGCGCTACGGATGTGCGCCGAGCGCGGGGTGGCCAACGTCACCGCCGAGCAGGTCGCCGAGGAGGTCGGGGTCGCGCTGCGGACCTTCTTCAACTACTTCTCCTGCAAGGAGGAGGCGGTGGTCGCGGGTGACGCGGCCATCGCCGAGGCCATCGTCGCCGCCTTCCGGGGCCGCCCCGCCGCCGAACCGGTGCTGGCGGCGCTGCGTGCGGCCGTACTGGAGGTGGTCGACGAGGACAAGCTGCGCTTCCACGTCGAACACCTCCAGGTCCTGCGTGGTGACCCGGCGCTGCTGCCGTACCGGCTCAAGGCGTTCGCCGCGCGCGAGCGTGAACTGGCCGCCGCGGTCTCGGAGCGGACGGGGGTCGGGGACGAGGACCTGTATCCGGGCCTGGTGGCGTCGTGCATGCTGAGCGCGCTGCGGGTGGCGACCCAGCGCTGGCTGAGCGAGCCGGGCCCGCTCAGCTCGCTCATCGACACGGTGGTGGCCCAGCTCGACGCGGGGCTGGGCGCCCCGCTCGACCGGTCCCGGGCCGACGCGAACGGCCGCCCGGAACCGGTACGGGCTCAGGCCTGGGGGGCGTCCCAGGCGACGGGCAGGGAGTGCACGCCGTAGATGAACATGTCGTCGCGCATCGGCACCTCGTCCGGACGGCAGGCCAGCCGCAGGTGCGGGAAGCGGCGCACCAGGGCGGGCAGGGCGACGCTCAGCTCCGCGCGGGCCAGCTGCTGGCCGAGGCACTGGTGGATGCCGTACCCGAAGGCCACGTGCGGGTTGCGTTCGCGGGTGAGGTCGAAGGTGGTCGGGTCCTCCCAGTGGGCGGGGTCCCGGTTGGTCTCCGGAGTCGAGATCATCACCGTGTCGCCCGCCGGGACCCGCACGCCGCCCACCTCCACGTCGTCGGTGGCGACGCGGAACGGGCCCATGTGGAGGATCGAGACGTAACGCAGCAGTTCCTCGACGGCCCTGTCGGCTATCTCGGAGTTGTCACGCAGCAGTTCGAGCTGGTCGGGGTGTTCCAGGAGGGCGAAGGCGCCCAGGGCGATCATGTTGGCCGTGGTCTCGTGCCCGGCGGCGAGCAGCAGGTTCGCGATGCCGACCAGCTCGTCGTCGGTGAGCTCTCCGGCGTGGTCGCCGTGGATCAGCCCGGAGATCAGGCCGTCGTCGGGCTGGGCACGCTTGGCGTCGACCAACTCGCGCATGAACTCCCGCATCTCCTCACGGACCCGCAGCACCTCCTTCACCGGTGTGTCCATGCGGATGAGGGTGGAGGTGCGGCGCTGGAAGTCCGCACGGGCCTCGTACGGCACGCCGAGCAGCTCGCAGATCACCAGGGAGGGCACGGGCAGGGCGAACGTCCTGACCAGGTCGGCCGAGGTGCCCGCGGCCTCCATCGCGTCCAGGTGATCCTCGACGATCTCGGTGATGCGCGGGACGAGCGCGCGCATCCGGCGCAGGGTGAACTGGCCGACGACCAGCTTGCGCAGGCGGGTGTGCTGCGGTGGATCCATGGCCACGAACTGCCCGGCCATGGCGCGTGCGTCGAACAGCTTCTCGCGCATCTCCTCGGGGACGGAGATCAGGGCGTTGCGGCGGTTGAAGCGGTCGGCGCTGAAACGGGGGTCGGACATCACGAAGCGGGCCTCGTCGATGCCGGTGACCACCCACATCTTCTCTCCGGTGCCCAGCGTCACCTGGTTGACCGGCGCCCGCGCGTGCATCCTGGCCAGCGCCTGCGGCGGATCGAACGGACACTGCCTGACCTTCAGCTCGTCGGGCAACTGCACCCGCAATGTGGCCTGGTCGGCCTCGGGTGCTTTCTCGACGCGATGGATCTCGGTGGTGGAACGAGGCATCAGCGCTCCTGTGGTGGATCACAGTGGATGGTGCGTCCTGTTTTCGACCATACCCGGACTTGCACGCCATGCAACTTTGACTTTTTCCGCCCGTCGAGAACACAGTCAGCCGATGCCATACCAGCCACGCGCCACAATTCGCCACAAAACAGGACATTCCATAATCGCCACGCCGTACGACACCGAGAATGCACATCCGACACGAAAACATCGGGATTTTGGACAGGCCTTTCCGCACACGGCCATACCAAAATCGACCTGCGGAACCACCGCGATCAGGGCGGCGGGGTCGTGAGTGTTCTGATCGTGAAGTCGATGGCCGTGGCCAGTCGTTGAGGGTCGTGTCCGGCGCGTTCGCGGACGCGTAGGCCGAGCACCGTCGTGAACAACGTCTCCACCGCGGCGTCCACGTCGAGTGTGGCGGGCAGGTCGCCCTCCCTGACGCCACGGCGCAGCAGCGACGTCAGGGTCCGCCGGGTGACGTCGAAGGCGGCCTCGACCCTTTCGTGGACCTCGGGGTCGGCGGCGCCGAGTTCGGTGGCGGTGTTGACCACGAAGCAGCCCCGCCCGGCCTCGTGGCCGACCAGCCAGAGCAGCCACTCCCGCAGGATGTCGAGGCAGGAGCCGGGGGCGTTCAGCTGCTCTTCGGCCTGGGTGGACTCGGTCGCCCGGTAGTGGTCCAGCGCGCGCAGGAACAGCGTGTGCTTGTCGTTGAAGGTCCGATACAGGCTGCTCTGCCTGAGCCCGAGTTCGGTCCCCAGATCACGCACGGACGTGGCGTTGTAACCGCGACACCAGAACAGCCGGGTCGCCCTGTCGATCACGTCCTGCTCGTCGAACTCCCTGGGTCGCGCCATGCTACGAACCCTACCAACGTTGTGGAGTGATCGCTCCCGTATTAGGGTGTGCCGTCGTATGGGAGCGATCGCTCCCGAACGAGTGAGGAGAGCCCGACGTGATGGCCACCGAACGTACGCCGACCGAGCCGGACATCTCACCGGGAAGCCACTGGATCGCGGTCTTCGCCGTGGCCCTCGGCACCTTTCTCCTGGTGACGGCCGAGCAACTCCCCATCGGGCTGCTCAGTCCCGTCGGGTCGGCCCTGTCGGTGTCCGAGGGCGCCGCGGGCCTGATGGTCACCGTCCCCAGCGTCGTCGCCGCCGTCGCGGCGCCCGCAGTCCCGATCCTGGTCGGCACCATGAACCGCAGGCTTCTGCTCGTCGCCCTGATGGGGCTCATGACGCTCGCCAACCTGGCCTCCGCCCTGGCCCCCGACTACCCGCTCCTGATCGTCGCCCGGGTGCTGGTCGGAGTCGCGATCGGCGGGTTCTGGGCCGTCGCCGGTGGCCTGGCCGTACGGCTCGTCGCCCCCGCCGACGTGCCACGGGCCACGGCCGTCATCTTCGGCGGCGTCGGCGCCGCCAACGTTTTCGGCGTCCCCATCGGCACCGTCCTCGGCGGGCTGACGAACTGGCGGGTCGCGTTCGGCGCGCTGAGCGTCCTCGCACTCGTCGTGCTGGTCGCCCTGCTGGCCGTACTGCCTCCGCTGGCCGCCGCGCGTCCCGTCGCCCTACGACGGCTGACCGGCCAGTTCCGCAACCGGGGCGTCCGGATCGGCGTCCTGGCGACCTTCCTCATCGTCACCGGCCACTTCTCGGCCTACACCTTCGTCGGCCCCGTGCTGCGGGACCTGTCCGGCGTCGACGAGGGATTCGTCGGGCCCCTGCTGTTCGGGTTCGGCGTCGCCGGCGTCGCGGGCAACTTCGTCGCCGGTGCCGTCGTCGCCAGGAGGCTCCACCGCACCGTCCTGGCCATCGCCACCGCCCTGGGAGTGACCGTGCTCCTCTACCCCGTCGCGGGACTCACCGCCGGGGGCGGAGTCACCCTGCTCGTCATCTGGGGCCTGGTCTACGGCGGGGTCTCCACCAGCCTGCAGACCTGGATGATCAAGGCCGCTCCCCAGGCCGTCGAGGAGGCCTCCGCCCTGTGGGTCGCGGTGTTCAACCTCGCGATCGGCCTCGGCGCGCTGGCCGGGGGCACGGTCGTCGACGCGCTGCCGCTGCGGGGCGTCCTCTGGCTGGCCGGTGTCCTCCTCCTGGCCGCCGCGCTGGCCGTGTGGAGCGCGCGCCGTGTCCCGAGCCTGCGGTGACGTCAGGGGTCTGACGCCGCGTGCGGGGCCCTGGCGTGGGTTCCGTCGTCGGAGGCGGGTCCTGTCGCCGCGTCCGTCTGGCCCGCGATGCCCGTCGCGCTCATGACGAGGACGCCGGTACGGCGGGAGGCCGATCCGATCGGGATGTAATATCCCGCCCCGCTGCTCACCAAGAAGGGGAAAGTCCCAAGTCAGCGGAAGGCGCAGTGGATGACAGACGTTCCGCCGGAGGATCTCCGGCAGACGATGCGGGATCCCGAGGCGTTCGAGGTCTTCTACCGAAGACACGTCGAACGGGTGAGCCGCTTCGTGGCCCGCCGGATGACCGATCCGCACACGGTGGACGACCTCACCACCGAGGTCTTCCTGGCCGCCGTCGACGCGGCGAACACCTACCGGCCCGACCGGGGCAGCCAGGAGGCGTGGCTGTTCGGCATCGCGCGCAACGTGGTGGCGTCCGAACTGCGCAGAGCGGCCAGGGAACTGCACAAGAACGGCAGGGCCGCGGGGCGCCGTCCTCTGGACGACGACGACATCGCGCGGCTTGAGGAACGCATCGACGCCGAACGGGCCACCCGCCCGCTGCTGGCGGCCATCGCGCGGCTGCCCAAGGGCCTGCGAGCCGTGGCCGAACTGGTGGACGTCGACGGCCTGTCCGTCACCGACGCCGCCACGGCCCTGCGCATCCGTGTCGCCACCGCCCGGGTACGGCTGCACCGCGCGCACCGCCGGCTCGTGAACGAACCCGGCACCTGCCCGGAGACCATCTTGGAAGGATCGTCATGAACGGATCTCTCGCAGGCTTCGAAGAGCGCCGGCTGGCCGAGCTGAAGGAGCACGTGGCGGCGCGGGCGACGGCCGAGCGGGCCGGACGGCCACGCCGCCGGGTCGTCATGGCTCTGGCGGCGGGAATGGCGGTCGCCGCCGCGGCGGGCGTGATCACCGTCTCCTCCGTCGGAGGGGCCGCCCCCGCCTACGCCGTCACCAGGGACTCCGACGGCGTCGTGCACGTCACCGTACGCGACGTCGCACCCGGCGACCTCCCGGACGTGAAGGGGCTGACCAGGCAGCTCCAGGAGCTCGACGTGCCCGCCGTCGTGGACTACGTCCCGGCGGGCCGGAAGTGCAGGGAGCCACGCGGCGCCGTCGTGACGGACGTCCCCGGGGGTCTCTACCGCACGCCCACGAACGTGCCCGGTGATCCCGGGGCCTGGCGGATGCAGATCGACACCAAGCTGTTCAAGCCCGGCCAGACCTTCGTCTGGACCCTGTACGTCGACCCCGTCAACGGATGGAACGGCACCAGCACGATCCTCATGCGGGACCCGGTGGCGCCCTGCGATCCGGTCCCCGACGACCGGCCGCACTACCTGGCGAAGACGCCTCCCCCCTGGGTGAGGGCGACGTCGCTGGGCGGGTACCGGGTCGAGGGCAGGACCGTGGGCGAGGTCCTCCCGGAGATCGGCAGACGCGGCCTCAGGGCCACCTACCTGGTCACCGAACCCGCCCCCGACAGGCCACGCGACCCGGACATGCCCTACGTGATGTACCCCACGAGGCAGAACACCCCGGTGGGGGGTGACTGGCTCGTCTGGCAGGCGGACGAATCGACGAAGGGAACGATCCGCCTGTACGTCACACGAACCCTCGCCTTCCCCCGGCACCGCTGAACCGGCACTCGGCTACCGGTCCTATGTCGTACTCGGGAAAGGCCCTCCTCCACCCATCAGGAGGCGTTCTCCGAAGTCACGTCAGGTCGGCGAAGAAACGTGCGACCTCGTAGTTGGCGATCAATCGGGCGAGGCCGAGTGGGGTCTGACCGCTGTTGTTCGCCCTGAGCGGGTCGGCTCCCCACCGGCGCAGCAATTCGATCATTCGACCATCTCCGCGTGAGGAGAACACGGCAGTGCTCAGCGGCGTATTGCCGTAGTGGTCGGCCTGGTCAACCAACGCGTGTCGGTGCAGGAGCAGCTGGGCGACCGCCACAGAGCCTTCCTGAGCTGCGAAGTGCAGTGGCGTCAGTCCTTTTTCATCTGATCCACTCGGATCGGCTCCGGCGTCCAGGAGCGCCTCGGCCGCGCTGACGTCGTTGGACATCGCCGCATAGTGCAACGGCGACCTGCGAGCACGATCAAGACTCATGGCACTCTCTCCTCTGCGGAGGACGTCAGCGTGGAGGTGCGACCGGTGTAGCGGAGCACCTCGGGTCGGAGGCATCACCGACCCGTACAGATCAAGATCGACAATAGTCGCATAGGCGCATCGGCCGACTTGGGCAAGCTCGCCTTCGGTGTCGGCGAGCCTGACTCGAAGCCCTTCCCGTTCGGCTCCGGCGATCCGCACGCAGGTCGTCATGTTCCAACGTCCGGTTCAGCATCGCACCCATGTGAAAAAGACAGCTGGAAACGGACAAGTGGTCAGCCCTTCCGCTTAGCCTGTTCATACCAAGTACGCGTCGTTGGTGATGTGGATGAAGGCGGGCGTGTCCGGGGGGCTGGGGGTCGTGCCGCCGTTACGGTCGCGTCCATGACTTCGAGCACTCCACGAATGTCGCCGGATGAGTACATGGCATCGCTGGCACGTAAATGGATGGCGGCCGGGGCGTTGCTGCGGGACGCGGCAGGCCGGATTCTGCTGGTCGACCCGGCTTACAAGCCCGGCTGGGAGATTCCCGGTGGCGCGGTGGAGACCGAGGAGTCGCCTCAGGCGGCGTGTCGGCGGGAGCTGGCCGAGGAACTCGGGCTGGACCGGCCGACCGGACGGGTGCTGGCGATCGACTGGGTGGCCTCACAACCGCAGCGGCCCGAAGGGCTGATCGTCATGTTCGACGGCGGGCGGCTCACGCCGCAGGAGATCGCCTCGATCCGGGTGCCGGAGGAGGAATTGGCCGGATGGGCGTTCGTCGAGGTCGGTCAGGTGGGTGAGCGGCTCGGTCCGCTGCCGACCCGGCGGATCGAGGCGTGTGTCCACGCGGCCGACAACGGGACGGTGGCCTCGCTGGAGAACGGCTTTCCCACCACCTGAAACCCGGGTGGTGCGGGACACGCGCGTTCCCGGACCGGTCAGGCATGTCCGGGAAAGGGCGGAGCGTTCACCCGGCACCGCGACACAGGCCGTCGCCGTACGGCATCGCCCGGGGCGTGACCGGGCGGCGGCCCCGGCCATGCCGGCCGACAGGCTCAGCTCGGCGGACGTGGCGGGGTCGCCCTGATGGTGAGCCGCGGTTCTCAGGTCAGTACGGCGTGCAGGGCCAGGTCGCCTATCCGGCGTAGTTCGTCGTGACCTCGGCCTGCGGCGGCCTGTACGGCTATGCCGTCGGTGATCGTGTGGACGAGGGCGGCCAGGGTGGCCGGGTCGTGGCGGGAGGGCAGGTCGGTGGCCTGTTCCAGCCTTCTGCGCAGCGCCGCCTCACCGGCCTTGCGCACCGCGATGGCGTCCCGCCGTACGGCGTGCGCGTCGGGCCCGCAGGCGTGCACGCTGTTGACGCACAGGCAACCGTGGGGTGTGTCCTCTCCCGCGACCAGGTCCACTGCCCCGCGGACCAGCCGTTCGACGACCTCCCTGCCGGTGGGGGCGGCCAGCGCGTCGGCGGTGTAGGCGCCGGGACCGTCGAGGTAGCGGGCGAGGACCTTGGCGAACAGTTCCTCCTTGTTGCCGAAGGCGGCGTAGAGGCTGGGCTTGTTGATGCCCATCGCGGTGGTCAGGTCGGTCAGCGAGGTGCCCTCGTAGCCGTGCCGCCAGAACACCTCAAGCGCGCGGTCGAGTGCGGTGTCCGCGTCGAACGAGCGTGGGCGCCCGCCGGGCATGTCGTCCTCCCAAGTTTTATACCTATCGGTACATTACCCCTTGCGCGGGGGTGCCACATCACCCTAGTTTCCTACCAATCGGTACAGAATTAAGGGGTGACGCAGATGATCCGAGTCGGAGTTGTCGGTGCCGGCGGTTGGGCGGACGGCTCGCACCTGCCCGCGCTCACCGCGCTTGAGGAGTTCGACGTGACCGCGGTCGCGACCACCAACCAGGCCAGCGCCGATCGGGCCGCCGCCGCCCACGGCGTACGGCACGCCTTCGCCGACGTGGGTGAACTCGTCGCGCATCCCGATGTCGACCTGGTCGTCGTCTCGGTGAAGACCCCCGGGCACGCCGCCGTGATCAGGGCCGCCCTCGCCGCCGGTAAGCACGTCGTGTCCGAGTGGCCGTTGGGCGTCGACGCCGACGAGGCGAGGGAGCTGACCGAGGCCGCCGTCGCCGCGGGTGTCGTCCACGCGGTCGTGCTCCAGGGGCACCACTCCCCGAGTGCCCGCTTCGTCGCCGACCTGCTGGCCGAGGGCCGGATCGGCACGCTCGAATCGGTCGCGCTGGTGGCGGAGGGCGCCCCCTTCGGAGGCAACCGGATCTGGCCGGACCTGGTGTTCAGTCTCGACCCCTCGGCGGGAACCAACGTCCTGACCATCATGGCCGGTCACTTCCTGGCCGCGCTCGAACGGGTCGCGGGCCCGCTGACGGAGGTCTCCGCCCGGCTGCCCCGCCTGCACGACCGCGTGCTGGTGACCGGGACGGAGCGGATCGTGCCCAACGCCACGCCCGGTCACGTGCTGCTGCACGGGCTGCTGGCGAGCGGCGCCACCGCCTCCGTCGTCGTGCACGGCGGCAACGCGTCCACCCAGGACGCCTTCCTTCTCAAACTCGTCGGCAGCGAGGGAACGCTGACCGCCACCCCGGCCCAGCCCGGGACGTTCATCCACTGGGGCGACTGGAACATCAGGATCGGAGACGACGTCCTGGCCGTGCCCGACACCTGTCGCACGGTTCCGGACAGCGTCCGGTCCGGCCCTCCGGCCAACATCGCGGCCCTCTACCAGGAGGTGGCCCGGGCCCTCGCCGAAGCCCGGCAGCCGTATCCCGGTTTCGATACCGCCCTACGCCACCACCGGCTCCTCGCCGCCGTCGAACGGTCGGCGGCCGAGGGAACCGCCCAGAGAGTCGCGTGAAGGACGCAGAACCATGAGCGGACCTTCCAGGGCCGCCACCATCGCGAAGGGGAACCGGTCGACCTCCAGGCAGAGCGCGACGTCGTCGGGATGGACTCCCTCGCGACGGACGGGGCTTCGACCAGGTCGGCGATGCCGAGGAAACGGGCGTCCGTTCCGGTCATGATCGCACATACCCGACCCGGGACATCCGAGCGTGAACCGGCGACCCACGACGGCGGCGGCCCCGGTCCGTACGGCGTCCGGCCACCGAGCCGCGCCTGTGACCAGGCCGGACCCGCCATCGCCTTCGCGGATGTGACGGGGGGATCCTTCCCCGGCAGGAGGGGGCGGCGGCCGGTCGGCGGGGGGTGCGCTCCTTCCTCAGCAGGAGGTACCCCATGTGAGCGTTGCTCATAGTTGACGGCATGACGCGAAGATCCTTACATCGCCCCCTGCCTCGCGCGCTCACAGGAGCGGCCCTCGCCACGGTCCTGGTCGCGGGCGCCGGCCTCACCCCCGCGAGCGCCACCGTGGGCGGCGACGTCCCGCTGCTCAACGACTACGACGCCGAAACGCTCGCGAACCTCCCCAACACCAACGGCCTGGATTACCTGGCTCAGCGGTACGCGCCGACCGACACCTGCCCGCCGACGGGTACCGGGCCGGGTGGGCCGCTGTTCTGGGGGGACGACAAACCCACCCAGTTCCGCCAGGGTGTCCCCCTGCCGGGGCAGAAGGTCGTGAAGATCGTCATCATGGGCGACTCGTACATATCGGGAGAGGGGGCGGGAGACTACTTCAACAAGCGCGGTTTCCTGCCCGACCCCTACCTCTGGGTCGGTAACGGGAAGCCGCCCATCCCGGCGCTGGGGCACACCCAGGCCGACTACGAGGATGACTTCCGGCACCGTTCGGCCAACGCGGCGGTCCTGCAGGGCATCGACCTGCTGCGCCGCGCCAATCCCGAGGTTTTCTTCGACGTACGTTTCAACGCCTCCTCCGGCGCCGCCAGCGAGCACTTCTTCGTGGGTCAGAACGACCACGGCCGCGTCAACCCGCCGCAGAGCCAGGGGCTGGACAACGCCACCGACCTGGTGATCTCCGGCTTCGGCGGCAACGACGTCGACTTCGGACCCAGGCTGCAGGCCCTCCTCGACAAGAAAGGCAACCTGAGCGCCGTCGAGGCGGAGACCGAGCCGTTGTTCGACACCACCCGCACCTCCGAACAGGAATGGGCGGATTCGGAACCTCCGCGCCCGCCGTTCGTCCGTCCGCTGACGCAACCGTCGACCCTGTCGGCGCGACTGGTGCAGCTGGTACGGGCGACGAAGACCGCCACCGGCGGCAAGGCCAGGATCATGATGGTCAACTACCCCCAGTCTCTCGCGAACGACCGCCTTCCCGGAGGCCCGATGAGATGGTTGACGTTCATCTTGAACCGGGACGCGGACTGGGCGAGACTTCGTGCCCTGTCGCCTCGGCTGACCGCCTCCATCAAGAAGGCGCAGCAGGTCCTGGCCGACCACGGGGTCGCCGCCGACCTGCTGGACATCGAGAATGCCTTCGCCGGCCACGAACTGGGGACCAGAACCCCCTACACCCGCAACCTCGTCTGGGCACCCGCCGGGGACTCCTTCAACCAGAAACAGCAGTCAGGGCATCCCAACCAGCAGGGGCAGAAGGCACTGGCGGGACACTACGCCCTGATGATCGCGGGTGAACTCGGGCTGCGCGTCAAGGCGCCCGACGGAGCGCGCCCACCGGCCAGAGCGGCGCAACCGTGCGACTCCAGTCGCAACGACCGCCACAACCTGCCCGTCACCCCCACCCAGAGCGGTGGATCGACCGGCGGCACCGGCGGCGGTGGGGGAGGCGGCAGCAGCACCCCCAACGTGGGTCCGCGCTCGACCATGACCTTCGTCAACCTCGATCCGCCGCTGTTCCCCACGAACCCCGGCTCGCAGCCCAGGCCCACGCCCACCGGCTCGCAGTCCTCCCCCGGGACGGGGGGTACGACGTCACCGCGGTGGAACATCTATCCGGTCGACACCGTCCAGCCGACCACACCGACCATCTCCTTCGACCTGACGCAGCCGTTGCCCCTCCTGTGGCCCCTGAGCAGTGGTGGGACGAGCCCGTACCGGGACGTCTACGAGGTGAAGATCAACGTCGAGCAGCTCATCCGGTGAGGCCCGGCTCCGGCCGTACCGGGAGCTGAGCGGCCACGGGCGGACATCCGGACGCCCGTGGCTCGCCCACCGGTCCCGCCCCACGGGTGAGACCCGGCAACGCTTTTCCTGTCCGTGCCGTGTTCCCCGCCATCCCGCAAACGTCATTCAAGCGCTTCGCAGATAAGAGAATAAATTCGGGGGTCGCTCACGACTCGCCCTCTCCGTGACGCGTAAACCTTTTGTTCACGCTGTTCCGATCGGCGTCGTTGATGGTTTCTGTGACATCAGCACGGACGACCGGGATCGACCCTCTCCGCGATAAGACGCGGGACCATCGAGGGGAAGCGCGGCCCGTACGGCACGCAGGCCCGATCGGGCCGCTGCCGCGCAGATCTCACCATCCTAACGAATACCACGCACCGAAATTTCCCACAACATCCAGTCAAAGCGTGGAGACCGGCGCATATACGTTAAAGGGGTTCGGGATTGCCGAGCGTCGCGCACCACCCAGCCGAGACCGCCCCACACCACTGTGAAACATCCGGAAGTTCACCAAACTGACGCCTTCGGTCCAAGCCACGAGGAAACCCTGATATGTTTCCCGGGAAACGTTGAGCCTCCTCGGCCAGGACCCCGTCCCGCGAGGAGGCTTTTCGCGTTCCACGACCTTCACCGGGGAGATCCATGTCAGAGGTTTTCGTCCAGCTCGCCCAGGAAGCCGACCTGCCCGTCGCCGAGCGGCTCTGGCTGATGTTCTGTCATGACATGTCGGAGTTTCGCGGAGCCCTGCCCGACGCGGACGGGACCTTCAGGAGCGACCGGTTGCACGCGGCGTTCACCGATCCCGGCTGGGCGCCGTATCTGGTGACGAACGGCGAGCGCCCTCTCGGCCTGGCCGTCGTCCGCGGCCTGGACGGCCCGGTCCGCGTGCTGAGCGGTTTCTTCGTCGTGCGCGGCGCACGGGGGACGGGCGTCGGGCTGCGTGCCGTACGGCAGGTCGTCGCACGGCATCCGGGCACGTGGGAGATCGCCTTCCAGGACGACAACGCCGGCGCGGCGCGTTTCTGGCGCCGGGTCGCTACCGCGATCGCCGGGGACGCCTGGACCGAGGAGCACCGGCTTGTCCCGAACCGGCCCGACCTGCCACCCGACGCCTGGATCTCGTTCACCGCCCGGGGGGCCATCGGCGAGCCGTGAGGGCCCCCGCTCTACCCCCACCGATCATCGCCATCTGGCAGAAAATGCCGACATCCAGCCACCAAAAGCAGATAAACAGGCCCCTTTTCTCGCTTAACAAATAAAGAACCCCTTCCCCACTGAACACATCATCCCGGAGCGACAAAACAGGAAATTCTTCCGAAAAAACCACCGAGAAGCCGGGGAAAGACAGCATTACCGCCAGTGATTAAAAACTCACGGTCAGTCAAATGGCCCGGCGTGGGAGAGCCTCGCCCGGCCGAGAATGAGTCACGATCGGTTACGTCAAAATCACAAACCGTGAAGGGACTCAACATGATCCGTCGTCTTCTCGCAGGTCTGGCGCTCGCAGGAGCGGTCGTCGCGACGCCGCTGGCCGCCGGGGTGCCCGCCAGCGCAGCAGCCGACCCGGCTCCCGCCGAGATCGTCACCGCCCCGACCACCGCCGACGACCCCACACCCGAGACCGGCGAGATCACCATTCGCTGGATCTCTCCGGCTCGGTGCCAGTTGGGCGGCGGCGTGCCCGTGCGCGTGATCGGGCGCTGGGGCTTCTGCCGGGGTGGCGTCTTCAACGGCTTCCCCGTCCGCTTCTTCTAAGAGAACCGGGGTGTCGGCCTTCCGGTCGGCACCCCTCGAAGTCTCGCTTCCTCCAGAAGAGACTTGAACCCCCCGTAACGGGGGGTTCTACCTTTTCAAGGGTGACCGGGAAGGACATCACCGGACGCCGGTGGAGCATCGGAGAACTGGCGCGGGCCAGCGGGACGACCGTGCGCGCGCTGTACCACTACGACGAGATCGGCCTGCTGTCGGCGAGCGAACGCACCGCCTCAGGACACCGCCGCTACACCGAGGACGACCTGCGGCGGCTGTACCGGGTTCGGGCCCTGCGCTCGCTCGGCCTGTCGCTCGACGAGATCGCGGTCGTGCTCGCGGACCCGGCGGACGACCTGGCGACGATGCGCGGACTGCTGTCCGCGCAGCTCCGCGGCCTTGACGAGCAGGCCGAGCGGATCGACCGGCTCAAGCTGCGGCTGCGCGACCTGCTGGGGCAGCTCGACGGCGGCACGATGCCCGACCCGGGGCGGTTCATGACGACCCTGGAGATGATCTCTGTGTTCGAAACCCATTTCACCCCGGAACAGCGCGAACAGCTCGCCGAGCGCCGGGCCGTACTCGGCGCCGACGCCGTCGAGGAGGCCAGGACCCGCTGGGCCGGTCTGGTCGAGGAACTCCTCGGCCACGTGCGGGCCGACACCCCCGTGGACGACCCCCGGGTCCGGGAACTCGTCACCCGCTGGGACGAACTGGGCGCCGCCTTCCACCCCGGTGGCGGGACGACCGGCGACACCCAGGAGGCGGCCCGGCGGATGTGGCGGGACAACGGCGCCGAACTCAGCCGGAACCTCCCCTGGCCCGCCGACCTGATGGCCGCCCTCGTCCCCTACCTGGAGCGCGTCAGGAACGCGGCTGAGGGCTGACGAGGCTCTCCTTCGCCCAGAGGGCCAGCAGCCGCAGCGCGGTCTCCGAGCCGGACCCCTCCTCGACCGTGTGGGCGATCAGCGCCTGGTCGGGGTCGTCGGGCAGCCGGAGCGTCTCGTATCCGAGCTCCAGCTCACCGACCACCGGGTGCCGGTAGACGTACCGGCCGTGGGTCTTGTCGCGGACGCCGTGCTCACTCCAGAGTTCCCTGAACTCGGGGCTGGCGGCCGACAACTCGTCCACCAGCACCGCCGTCTCCGGATCGTCGGGATAACGCGCGATGTCGAGCCTGAGGAAGGCGGTCACGTCCGCGGCCTTGCCGTACCAGTCGGCGTAGAGGCCGCGCGTCCCCTCGTCCAGAAACACCAGCCGGGCCAGGTTCCGCCGCCGCGGCGGCAGCGCGCCGAAGTCGGTGATCAACGCCGCCGCGAGCGGGTTCCAGGCCAGGACGTCGGTGTTGCGTCCCACGACGTACGCCGGGACCCCGGACGCCAGGTCGAGCAGCCTGCGCAGTCCTGGCCTGACCCGCTGCGGCTCGGGGGCGTTCTCCCGCCGGTCGGCCTCCGACCAGGGGCGGGCGAGCCGGTACAGGTGGTCGCGTTCGGCCGCGTCCAGCCGCAGCGCGCGGGCGACCGCGTCCAGGACCGCCTCGGAGAAGTGCAGGGTACGGCCCTGCTCAAGCCGTACGTAGTGGTCCACGCTCACCCCGGCGAGCATGGCCAGCTCCTCCCGGCGCAGCCCCGGGACACGTCTGTTGCCGCCGTAGGCGGGCAGCCCGAGCTCCTCGGGCCGCAGCCTGGCGCGACGGGATCTTAGGAATTCGCCCAGTTCCACACGTCTGTCCAGTGCCATGAATCCAGTATCCCCGCCCTCTGGAACTCCAGCCTGGTCACGCCGTGCCCAGGCACGGGCCGCCACTGGGTAAGCCGTGGAAAGACCAGGAAAGTGGTGGACATCAACCCGGTAACCCCGAAAGGCATCGACATGACCACCGTTCCCCTTGGCAGCACCGGCATGAACGTCAGCCGTCTCGGCTTCGGCTCCTGGGCCGTCTCCGGCCCCGGCTGGCACTTCGGCTGGGGCGCCACCGACGACGCCGAGTCGATCGCCGCCATCCGGCGCGCGGTCACCTCCGGCGTCAACTGGATCGACACCGCCGCCGTTTACGGCCTCGGCCACTCCGAGGAGCTGGTCGGCAGGGCCGTGGCGGGCCTGCCGGAGGCCGAGCGGCCCTACCTGTTCACCAAGGTCGGCCTGGTCTGGGACCCGGACAACCCACTGGCCGCGCCACGCCGGATCATGAAGCCCGCCAGTGTGCGCCGCGAGGTCGAGGACTCACTCAGGCGGCTCGGGGTCGAGCACATCGACCTGTACCAGGTGCACTGGCCGGACACCGGCGAGTCGCTGGAGTTCGCCGGTGACGGTAGTGGCGCCAATGGCGCCGTCTCGCCGAACGCCACGCCGCTTCAGGAGTACTGGCAGGTCATGGCCGACCTCAAGGCCGAGGGCAAGGTCCGGGCGATCGGCCTGTCCAACCACTCCCCCGAGCAGCTCCAGGCGGCCGAGGAGATCGCCCACGTCGACGTCGTCCAGCCGCCGTTCTCGGCGATCAACCGTTCGGCGGCGGCGGAGGTCGCCTGGGCCAACGCCCACGGCACCGGCGTGATCGTCTACTCCCCGCTCCAGTCGGGGCTGCTCACCGGCACCTTCTCCGCCGGACGCGTCGCCTCCCTGCCCGCCGACGACTGGCGTCGCGCCAGCCGCGACTTCACCACGGGCCTGCCCGCCAACCTCCGGCTCGCCGACGCCCTGCGTCCCGTCGCCGCGCGGCACGGCGTGACGGTCGCCGAGGTGGCCATCGCCTGGACGCTGGCCTGGCCGGGCATCACCGGCGCCATCGTCGGAGCCCGTACGGCCGCGCAGGTCGACGGGTGGATCGCGGCGGACGCGGTGCGCCTCACCCCGGCCGACCTTGAGGAGATCGCCGTCGCGATCACCACCTCGGGCGCGGGCGTCGGCCCGGCCCGGCCGTGACGCCCTTTCCGAGAACCAAGGAGGAGTGCTGACATGTCCCTGACCGTCATCGCCGAACTCCTGGCCAGGCCCGGCCAGGAGGACCGGCTCCGTACCGCCCTCGAAGCGATGATCGAACCGTCCCTGGACGAACCCGGCTGCCTGGCCTACCGGCCGTACGTCGACCCCAACGAGCCCGCCCGGATGGTCGTCGTCGAGGAGTGGACCGGCCCCGAGGCCCTGACCGAGCACTTCGCCACCCCGCACTTCCAGCACGTGCGGCAGGTCCTCGACCTGATCCTCGCCGTCCCGATGACCGTCGGCACCTTCACCCCCACGAAGTTCGACGGGTGACCGAGAACCGTGCGCGAATGCAGGATAGTTTCGCGCACGGTGCGGGATAATATCCAGCACGATGCGGGATAGAAACGGGATATCGCTCATGCTGTTCGCCACTCCTGTCCTTGACGACCGGGAGCTTGAAGTCCTCGAAGAGGTCGAGGACGCCAAGCGGAAGCTCCGCCACCAGCTCCACGAACCTCGACGATGGGTTGGCCAGCTGCGACGTCAGACGTTCGCACGCGCGGTCCAGGGGTCCAACTCCATCGAGGGCTACGTGGCCAAATTGGATGATGCCGCCGCCATCGCCGCAGGCGACGAACCCCTGGATGCCACCCAGGAGACACAGCTCGCGATCAAGGGGTACAGCGACGCGATGACCTACGTCCTTCAGATGGCTGGAGAGGACGACTTCGCCTACACCACCCAGATGCTCAAGAGCCTGCACTTCATGATGACGAGCTACAACCTCGGCAACCGCCCGGGAAGATGGCGAGCGGGCTCCATCTACGTCCGGGAGGAGGGGTCCGGGGACCTCGTCTACGAGGGACCCTCCGTGGACCAGGTGCCAACCCTGATGGAGGGGTTGGCGGAAAGGCTCACCGCGGAGAATGGGCACAGCAGCCCGGCTCCCGTACGAGCCGCCATGGCGCACCTCAACCTTGTCATGATCCATCCGTTCAAGGACGGCAACGGCCGCATGGCCAGGTGTTTGCAGAGCCTGGTTCTCTCCCGCGAAGGAGTCCTGTCCCCGATCTTCATGAGTGTGGAGGAGTATCTGGGACGTAACACTCCCGCCTACTACGCGGTATTGGCGGAGGTCGGCCAGGGTTCCTGGAATCCCGGCAACGACGCCCGACCATGGCTCCGCTTCATGTTGACCGCGCACCTGCGGCAGGCGCGCACGCACCTTGTCCGCATCCGCGAGAGCGGCCTGTTGTGGACCGCGCTGGAGCGGCTCACCGAGACACATCGCCTGCCCGAACGAGTCATGGCGGTAATGTTCGACGCGGCGATGGGATTCCGGATACGAAACCAGACCTACCGAACGGCGCTGGAGCGTTCAGGCGAGGAGCCCATCACCGAATCAACCGCCAACCGGGACCTGCGTCAGCTGGTGGACACGGGACTCATCGAACCCCGCGGAGAGAAACGAGGACGTTACTACGTCGCGGGTGGAGAACTGGCCGCTATCCGAGAAGAGATCGTCCACGCCCGCGGAAAGCGCGACGACTCCGACCCCTTCTCCTCCTGACCGCTCGGCCCGAGGGTCAGACGGCGCGTTCGCCCCGGTGCCAGACCGCCGAGACGAGGGGGACGCCGGGGCGGTAGGCCAGGTGGACGTGGGAGGGGGCGTCGAGCAGGACGAGGTCCGCGCGGGCGCCGGGGCCGAGGTGGCCCACGTCCGTACGGCGCAGCGCCCGCGCCCCGCCCATCGTCGCCGCCCACACGGCCTCGTCCGGGGTCATCCCCATCTCCCGCACCGCGACGGCCACGCAGAACGGCATGCTCGTGGTGAAACTCGACCCCGGGTTGCAGTCGGTGGACAGCGCGACCGTCACCCCCGCCTCCAGCAGGCGCCGGGCGTCCGGGTAGGCGGCCCTGGTGGAGAACTCGGCGCCGGGCAGCAGCGTGGCGACCGTGTTCCCCGAGGCCAGGGCGTCGACGTCGGCGTCGTCGAGGTGGGTGCAGTGGTCGGCGGAGGCGGCGCCGAGCTCGACGGCGAGCCGTACGCCGGGGCCGTGACCGAGCTGGTTGGCGTGGACCCGGGGGGTGAGCCCGCGCTTGGCGCCCGCTTCGAGGATCGCCCGCGCCTGGTCGCCGTCGAAGGCGCCACGCTCGCAGAAGACGTCGACCCAGCGGGCGTACGGCGCGCACCGGTCGAGCATCGGCCCGGTGACGAGGTCCACGTAGGCGTCGGCGTCGGTGTCGGCCGGGACCACGTGGGCGCCGAGATAGGTCACCTCGTCGGTGTGCTCACCGGCGATCCGCAGCGAACGGGCCTCGTCCTCGACGGTGAGCCCGTAGCCGGACTTGCACTCGATGACCGTGGTCCCCTGGCGCAGCGCCTCGGCGACCAGCCTGGCGACGTTGGCCGACAGTTCGGCGTCGCTCGCCGCCCTGGTCGCCGCGACCGTCGTGCGGATCCCCCCGGCCGTGTACGGCGTGCCCGACATGCGGGCGTCGAACTCGGCCGTGCGGTCCCCGGCGAAGACCAGGTGGGCGTGGGAGTCGACGAAGCCGGGGATCGCGGCCCTGCCCCCGGCGTCGTGGACCTCGTCGGCCGCCGGAGCCGAGGAGGCGGGGCCCACCCACGCGACCGTGGGCCCGTCGAGGACGACGGCGGCGTCCTCGACCACGCCGAGCGGCCCCTGCCCCAGCGACGGATCGTTGGTGACGAGACGGGACAGACCGGTGACGAGCAGGCTCACGGTACCTCCGGACGTGCGGAAAGACAGGCGGAACAGGGACTCACCACGGCACGGCGTGAATGGGTACAGGGACCGGTCCCGGCGCTCACCACGGCATGGTGCGGGACGGGCCAGGGACCGGCCCCTGCGTTCATGATGCCGCCGCCGTGCCGGGTGACACGGCTCCGACGCGGCGAGGAGACCACGGCACACGCCGGCTCAGATGCCCAGCCGTACGAGACGGCACGGCTCCGGCGCGACGGGGAGAGCACCGCGTCACGACGCCCAGAGGCGGCCGACGGCCCGGCGCAGGGCGGCGGGAACGTCGGGGACGAGCCGGTGGGCGCCGTGCCGTACGACCAGCCTGCCGCCGACCACGACGTCCCGCACGTCGGCGGCCGTCGCGGCGAAGACGGCGGTCTCCGGGCGGGGCCGTGGGGTGGCGGTGCGGACCGAGTCGAGGGAGACCGTCACCAGGTCGGCGACGGCGCCGACCTCGATGCGGCCCGCCTCCGGCCAGCCGAGTGAGGCGTGTCCGTCGCCGGTGGCGGCGCGCAGCAGTTCGTCGGCGCTCCAGTGCCCCCTGCGGCGGGTGCGCAGCCGTTCGTCCAGTTCCATGCCGCGCGCCTCCTCGAACAGGTCGATGACGGCGTGGCTGTCGCTGCCCAGGGTGAGCCGCGACCCGGCGAGCTGGAGGTCCTTGGCCGGTCCGATGCCGTCGGCGAGGTCCCGTTCGGTCGTCGGGCACATGCAGACGGTCGTGGCGCTGCCGCCGAGCAGGGCGACGTCGTCGCCGGTCAGATGGGTGGCGTGTACGGCCGTCGCCCGGGGGCCGAGCACGCCGTGGTCGGCCAGCAGCCTGGTCGGCGTGACGCCGTACGCCTCGACGCAGCCCTCGTTCTCGGCGGGCTGCTCGGACAGGTGCGCGTGGATCGGCGCCAGCCTGCCCTCGGCCCAGGCCGCGACGACGGCGAGCTGGTCGGCGGGGACGGCCCGCACGGAGTGCACGGCGGCACCGGCGACGGCGTGCGGGTGCTTGTCCAGCGCGACGGCCAACGCCTCGGCGCGTTCCGCCCAGGCGTGGGCCGTACCGTCGCTGAAGCGGGCCTGCGTCGCGTCGGGCGGCGCCCCGAACCCGGACGACAGGTAACAGGTGTCGAGCAGCGTGATCCGGATGCCCGCCCGTGCCGCCGCCTCGACCAGCGCCTCCCCCATGACGTTCGGGTCGGCGTACGGCGTGCCGCCCGGCGCGTGGTGCAGGTAGTGGAACTCCCCGACGCAGGTGATCCCGGCCAGGGCCATCTCGGCGTAGACGGCCGTGGCGAGGTCGAGGTAGGTGTCGGGGTCGAGGGCCGCGGCGGCGCGGTACATCGTCTCCCGCCAGGTCCAGAAGGTGCCGCCGCCGACCTGGGTCTCGCCGCGCAGCGCCCGGTGGAAGGCGTGCGAGTGGGCGTTGGCCAGTCCGGGCAGCACCAGCCCGTCGAGGACCACGGCGTCGCCGGGCTCGCCGCCCGGCCGCAGCGCCGTGATCCGGCCGTCGGTCACCTCGATGAGCAGCCCGGACTCAAGGGGGTCGGAACCCCCGGACCCGGATACCCCAGCCCCAGGGGTTCCGGGACCGGGGGCTCCTGCCTGTGCCCCTCCCGTCCAGGCGTGTCGTGCCCAGAACCTGCCGTTCACAGCAGGTCCTGAAGAACGTCGGTCAGGGCGCTCACCCCGGCCAGGCAGTCGGTCTCCTCGGCGTGCTCGTGCGGGGAGTGCGAGACCCCGGTCGGGTTGCGCACGAAGAGCATCGCGGTCGGTACGGCGGAGGCGAGGATGCCCGCGTCGTGCCCGGCGCCGGTCGGCAGCACCGGGACGCCGCCGAGCACCCGGGCCAGCCGGTCCCGCAGCGGGACGTCGAAGTCGACGACCGGCGTGTAGGACTCCCGGGTGACCTCGGCTCCCTCGGCGGCCTCGGTGATGGCCTTGACCAGCGCGTCCAGCGTCGCCGAGTCGGCGGCCCGCGAGTCGAGCCAGGCCGTCACCAGGGAGGCGATGGCGTTGGTCCCGTTGGGTTCGACCCGAACCTTGCCGAAGGTCGCCAGCGCCCCGGCCTCCCGCGCCAGCTCCCTGGCCGACAGTACGGCCGCCGCGTAGGCGAGCATGGGGTCGTGACGGTCGACGAGCCGGGTGGTCCCGGCGTGGTTGGCCTCGCCGGAGAAGTCGAACCGCCAGCGGCCGTGCGGCCAGATGGCGGAGGCGACGCCGACGGCGTGCGGGGTGTCCGCGAGGTACCTGCCCTGTTCGACGTGGAGTTCGACGAACGCCCCGATCCGCGACAGCCGCTCGTCGTCGCGGCCGATCGCCTCCGGGTCCCGGCCCGCGCGCTCCATCGCGTCGGCCAGCCGTACGCCGTCGCCGTCACGCAGGTCCCTGGCGTGGCCGGGCTCCAGGACACCGGCCATCAGCCGGGACCCGACGCAGGCGACGCCGAACCTGGCGCCCTCCTCGTCACCGAAGTTGACGACGGCCAGCGGCCTTGAGGGGGTGACGCCCCGCTCGCGCAGCGCGTCGAGGGCGGCGAAGGAGGACACGACGCCGAGCGGGCCGTCGTAGGCGCCGCCGTCCGGCACCGAGTCCAGGTGCGAGCCGACGACGACGGCGTCCCCGGCGGCCGGGTCGCCCAGCCAGGCCCACTGGTTGCCGTTGCGGTCGATCTCGTAGCCCAGGCCCCTGGCCTCGGCCTGCTCGGCGAACCAGGCGCGGCACTCGGCGTCGGCGGAGGTCCAGGCGTGGCGCCGGTAACCGCCGCTGCCCGCGTGCCGGCCGACGGGCAGCAGCTCCCGCCACATCCGGCGGAAGCCCTCCCCCGCCGCGCCCGCCTTCTCGTATGCGTCGCTCACGCGTCGCCCTCGCGCATCGGGACGCGCACGTCGCGCTCCTCGGCGACCTCGTTGGCCCGGTCGTATCCGGCGTCCACGTGCCTGATGACGCCCATGCCGGGGTCGTTGGTCAGCACCCGGCGGATCTTCTCCCCGGCCAGGGCCGTACCGTCGGCGACCGTGACCTGGCCCGCGTGGATGGAACGGCCGATGCCGACACCGCCGCCGTGGTGGATGGAGACCCACGACGCGCCGGAGGCGACGTTCACCATGGCGTTGAGCAGCGGCCAGTCCGCGATGGCGTCCGACCCGTCGAGCATCGCCTCGGTCTCCCGGTACGGCGAGGCCACCGAGCCGCAGTCGAGGTGGTCACGGCCGATCGCGACGGGGGCGGACAGCTCGCCGGAGGCGACCATGTCGTTGAAGCGCTCACCGGCCCGGTCGCGCTCGCCGTACCCGAGCCAGCAGATGCGCGCGGGCAGGCCCTGGAAGTGGACGCGCTCCCCGGCCATCTTGATCCAGCGGGCCAGGGACTCGTTCTCGGGGAACAGGTCGAGGATGGCCCGGTCGGTCCTGGCGATGTCGGCGGGGTCGCCGGACAGCGCGGCCCAGCGGAAGGGGCCCTTGCCCTCGCAGAACAGCGGCCTGATGTAGGCGGGCACGAAACCGGGGAAGTCGAAGGCGCGCGCGTAGCCCGCCAGCTTGGCCTCACCGCGGATCGAGTTGCCGTAGTCGAAGACCTCGGCCCCGGCGTCCTGGAAGCCGACCATCGCCTCGACGTGCCTGGCCATGGACTCGCGGGCCCGCTGGGTGAAGCCCTCCGGGTCCTTGGCGGCCTCGTCGGCCATTTCCTCGAAGGCGACGCCGATCGGCAGGTAGGCCAGCGGGTCGTGCGCGGAGGTCTGGTCGGTGACGACGTCGATCTCGGCGCCCCTGGCGAGCAGTTCCGGTACGGCCTGCGCGGCGTTGGCCTCGACACCGATGGACAGCGGCCTGCGGGCGTCGCGCGCCTCGTAGGCCAGGCGCAGGGCCTCGTCGAGGTTGTCGGCCTTGACGTCGAGGTAGCGGTGCTCGATGCGCCGGTCGATGCTGCGCGGGTCGCAGTCGATGCAGATGACGACGCCGCCGTTCATGGTGACGGCCAGCGGCTGGGCGCCGCCCATGCCGCCGAGCCCGGCGGTGAGGGTGATCGTCCCGGCGAGGGAGCCGCCGAACCGCTTGGCGGCGACGGCGCTGAAGGTCTCGTAGGTGCCCTGGAGGATGCCCTGGGTGCCGATGTAGATCCACGACCCGGCGGTCATCTGCCCGTACATGGTCAGGCCGAGCTGTTCGAGGCGCCGGAACTCGGGCCAGGTCGCCCAGTCGCCGACCAGGTTGGAGTTGGCGATCAGGACACGCGGCGCCCACTCGTGGGTCGTCATGACCCCGACGGGACGGCCGGACTGCACGAGGAGGGTCTCGTCGCCCTTCAGCGTGCTCAGGGTGCGGGTGATGGCGTCGTAGGAGCGCCAGTCACGCGCCGCCTTGCCGGTGCCGCCGTACACGACGAGCTTGTCGGGATGCTCGGCGACCTCGGGGTCGAGGTTGTTCATGAGCATCCGTAGCGCGGCCTCCTGCTGCCAGCCGCGCGTGTTCAGCTCCGTCCCACGCGGAGCCCTGATCGGACCTCGGCCGTTCTGCTCAGCCACGCTTCCGCCCTCCAGCACGTCGGCCGTCAGCCGACATGTTCAAATAGATGTATTCACTTGTATCCCGCTTGAATAGTTTCAGTCAACAGGCTAGTCCGTGAAGATCTCCCTGGCCGCGGCCGACACCTCGAACGCCTCAAGCCGTCCCTCGGCCCCGGGGATCTCATCGCACATCGCCTCAAGAAGGACTCTGCCCAGCATCATGGGGCCGCAGGCCGTGTCGAAGACCAGACTCGTGCCGACCTCGGCGGCCAGCACCACGTCCGACAGCGCCGCGGCGGGCGCGAAGGCGCTGTCGGCGACCGTCACCACGCTCAGCCCGGCGTCCCTGGCGACGGTGAGCGCCTCGGTCAGCTCCGCCGGATAGCGGGGCAGCGCGAAGCACAACAACGCGGTCGCTCCCGCCGCCGCGGCCCGCTCGATCCGGTCGGCCAGCATGGACCCGCCCTCGTCGAGCAGCCGCACATCCGGGTGGACCTTGGCGGCGAAGTAGGAGAACCCCGCAGCCTGCGCGGCGGCGGCCCGCAGTCCGAGGACCGGCAGCGGCCGGGAGACCGACAGCAGTCGCGCGGCGGCGACGACCGGCTTGGGATCGGCCAGCGTCCCGGCCAGCCGCCGCAGGTGGGCGATCTCCGCCAGTACGGCCCGCTGCAACTCGTTCGGCGCCTCCTCCTCGGCGCCCTCCCCGGCCTCGTCCTGGACGACCGTCTCCGGGGAGCCCAGCTCACGCAGCTGCCTGCGCAGCGCGGGGTAGCCGTCGAACCCGAGGGCCATCGCGAAGCGGGTCACCGACGGCTGACTGACCCCGGCCAGCTCGGCCACCTCCACGCTGGACAGGAAGGCCGCCTCCCCGGCGTGCTGCACCAGGCAGTGCGCGATCCTGCGCTGCGCGGGGGTCAGCCGGTGCCCCTCGAACAGCCGCAGCATGCGGGG
This sequence comes from Streptosporangium sp. NPDC020145, assembly GCF_040631275.1. Lineage (NCBI taxonomy): Bacteria > Bacillati > Actinomycetota > Actinomycetes > Streptosporangiales > Streptosporangiaceae > Streptosporangium > Streptosporangium sp. NPDC020145. The sequence continues at coordinate 49,870 of NZ_JBEXZT010000041.1, forward strand.
TCCGGCATCGTCGTGACTCATACTTCTCCTCGGTCGGGGGCGTCGGTCGGGGGCGCGTCGGGGCCCAGGCTCGGGACCGGGACCCCGGACCCGGAGCCGGGTTCGGGCACAGGCGTTGGGACCGGAGCCTGGAACCAAGCTCAGAGCCATGATCCAAGGTCAGAGCCGGAGCCCAGACCCGGGCTTGGAGCCGGAGCCCTGGATACAGGCTTGGACGGGACATGGATTCAGGGCATGGGCTCGGGGCTCAGGACTCGGGCATGGAATATATTCATTCATCATGCCTCCTGCATGGCTACATGCAGAACGGTGGAGGCTCCCTAAAGGGCTATTCGGTCACCGCCCGGTCGGCCGTCCGCCGGAGACCAGTGACAGCCGTCACCGTCGTTTGCCCGCCTTCCGTGCCAGGCCCGGGCCCTCAACGCATGATCATGTGCGGAAGTGGACATGACCCGCGCGAAAAGCGCCATGAACCGCCAGGCTGGGGCCACCGGTTGCCGGAATATGGCCCCGGGGCATATGAAAAGCGGATAACCTCCGCAGAAAATGGATCTGCTGGACGGAGAACACGGTGGCATCGTCGAAGCCGGAGAGGCCCAGGCTCGACACCACGACCCCGAACATGGGGCGGGTCGCTGACTACTTCCTGGGTGGCAAGGACAACTTCGCCGCCGACCGGGAAGCGGCCAAAGCGGCGATGGCCATCACCCCCGAACTCCCCGTGCTCTGGCGTGAGGGACGGCGCTTCCTCGGCCGGGCCGTACGCTTCCTCGCCCAGGAGGCCGGGATCCGGCAGTTCATCGACGTCGGCTGCGGCCTGCCGACCCAGGGCAACGTGCACGAGATCGCCCACGCGGTCGCTCCGGACGCCCGGGTCGTCTACGTCGACAACGACCCCATGGTCGTGGTCCACGGCCAGGCCCTGCTGCAGGACGACCGGCTGACCGTGGTCGTCGAGGCCGACCTCCGCGACCCCGAGGCGCTGCTCGCCGACCCCGGCCTCACCAAGATGATCAACCCCGATGAGCCGGTCGCGATCCTGCTGTTCGGCGTGCTCCAGGACATCCAGGACGACTCCCAGGTCGACCAGATCATCGACTACCTCCGCAAGACCATCTCGCCGGGCAGCTACCTGGCCATCTCCCACCCGGTCGGCGACCTGCGCCCCGAGGCCACCGCCAAGCTCGCCGCCTTCTACCAGAGCGAGGGCGCCGTCACCGGCCCCCACAGGAAGGGCCTGCGCAGCAAGGCCGAGATCGAACGCTACTTCGACGGCCTCGCCCTGGTGGACCCCGGAGTCGTCTACATCCCCGAATGGCGCCCAGAGGACGACCTGATCCACCGCCCCGACTCAATCTGGGTGGTCGGCGGCATCGGCCACAAGGAATAGGCGTCTCCCCCTCAACGGGGCTCTCACGCCTGGCCGTACCCCGGACCCGAGCCTGAGACGTGGCAACTCCAACCGGCACCGCTTTCGGACCGCCCCTGCTTCGCTGGATCGCGGCGATGCCGGGCTCAAGACAAGCAAAGAGGCCGCAACCACGCTGCCGTTAAGCGTGATCGTCACCGCCACGCCCTGAAAACCATCCCCACGGGCGCGGGGAGCACCTCCTGACATCCTGCTGGCAAATCGGCCTGATCTTGGGCCGTGCGGGCTCCGAGCCGGGCGGCGGGCTCTCCGCGAGTGACCGTGCCTGTCCACCGCTGATCGCCCTCAGTGGCCCGGCGATGTCCTTCGACCTGCCGATCTGTGAGCACGGGCTTACTTTCCGCCTCGACCTTCTCCTCATCACCGGCGGTTCTCAGATCAAGGTCCCGAACGGCTTGGCGAACCGTGCCATCTTGTAGCACCGGGTAGCACCCTCCTATAGGGATGAAGAGTGAACACTCCTCGGCCCGACCCCTCCCATCAGACCTCCCAGCGTGACCTGCGCAACCGGTCGGCCGAGATCATGGATGGGCTGGAACGAGGGGAACGGTACGCCGTCACCCGTAACAGCCACCACATCGGCGACCTCGTTCCCATCCGCCACCGACGCCGAGCCGTCTCACGAGCGGAGTTCAGCGCCGTGTCCCGCGGCATGCCATGGCTGGACGACCGGAAATACCGCGAGGACATGGACCGCCACGTCAATGACGAGTTTCACGACCCCTACGACCGCGCTTACGGCAGAGGCGTGGTCACGGAGAACGAGGAATGACCCACGCCCAGGGGTTGCTCGACACCAACATCCTCATCCTGCGCGCCGGCATCGACCCCGACGAGCTTCCCGACGAGATACTGATCATCGCCATCACCACCGCGGAGCTGTTCAGTCGGCGTGCTGGTGGCCACCGGGCCGCAGGAGCTCGCCCAGCGGATGAAGATCCTGCAGACCGTCGAGGCAGAGTTCGATCCACTTCCCTTCGACGACGCCGCCGCCCGTGAGTACGGCCAGCTGTGGACGGCCGTCGTCGCCTCAGGACGTAAACCCCGCCCCCGGACAGCGGACCTGATGATCGCCTGCGTGACCATCGCAAACCAACTGCCCCTCTACACCTGCAACCCCAAGGATTTCAAAGGCCTGGACCACCTGCTCTCCGTGATGCCGGTCACTCGGCCGCGTTGGGACAGCGGATGAGCACAAAGCAGTCGAAACTCCCGGTGATCGGCCAGATGCGTGCCATACGGACCTTGAAGTGCCCGTAGAACGACCGAAGCCCAGACTGGGGAACCATCCCCGGCCTGGGCTTTTCGTTGGGCGGAGCCTATGAGATTCGAACTCCTGCCCTCCTGCTTGCAAGCAGGCGCTCTGAGATCATCCCCGCGTGCGCGGGGAGCACCCTCGCCGACCTGCGGGTTTATCAGCGGCAAGGGCCGAAAATCATCACTTCCATCGACTTGGACATACCGGACACACCATGAAGTTCACCGAGACAGCGCCGACCACAGGCTAACGTGCGACACAACGCAAAACTCCCTGATCCACAAGCGCACTCCGAGACGGGAAGCCCACCACGCATCAGAAAGCCATACCGTCGCCCTTGCCTTCAGACCCTGGACCCGCCAAACGCCGTGCCCGAAATGCCCGACTCAACGAAAGTAATGATTTTCAGCCCTCACCGCCGACAAACCCGCAGGTCGGCGAGGGTGCTCCCCGCGTACGCGGGGATGGTCCGGGCAGCCTCGTCCTCACCCTCACGGTGGAGCCGTGCTCCCCGCGTACGCGGGGATCGTCTGCCCCCTCGAAGAGGCGGGAGATAGCGATCAAGGTGTGGTGTTGAGGAGGGCGGTGATGTCGGTTTCGCGGTAGCGGCGTTGGTTGCTGGGGGTTCTCACTGAGGGGATGCGGCCGGTCAGCGCCCAGCG
>NZ_JBEXZT010000042.1:0-51826 GCF_040631275.1 Streptosporangium sp. NPDC020145
GTCCGTGAAACCGACCCCCGGCAGCTCGCCTACGTCATGTTCACCTCCGGCTCCACCGGAACCCCCAAGGGCGTCGCCGTCACCCACCACAACGTGGTGGCGCTGGCGGCCGACCGTCGCTTCGCCGGGCACGACCGGGTGCTGTCGCACTCCGCGTTCGCCTTCGACGCCTCGACCTACGAGGTGTGGGTGCCGCTGCTCAACGGCGGGACGGTGGTCGTCGCCCCGCCCGGCGTACTCGACGCGCCCACCCTCGAACAGATGCTCAGGCAGGAACGCGTCACCGGGGTGTTCCTGACCACGGGGCTGTTCAACGTCCTGGCCGAGGGCTCACCCGAGGTGCTGGCGGCCGTACCCGAACTGTGGACGGGAGGTGAGGCGGCCTCCCCCGCGGCGGTCGAACGTGTGCTGGACGCGGGCGGCGTCGTCACCAACGTCTACGGCCCGACCGAGACCACGACGTTCGCGCTGTCCCACCGGACGGCGAAGACGCCCGCGGGCACCGTCCCGATCGGCGGGCCGCTCGACAACACGCGCGCCTACGTCCTGGACGCCGCGCTGCGGCCCGTTCCCACCGGGGTGCCCGGGGAGCTGTACATCTCCGGGGACCACCTGGCCCGCGGCTACCTCGGCAGGCCCGGCCTCACCGCAGAACGCTTCGTCGCCGACCCCTACGGCCCGCCCGGCACCCGCATGTACCGCACCGGCGACCTGGTACGGCGCCGCGCCGACGGGAACGTCGAGTTCGTCGGCCGGGCCGACGGGCAGGTGAAGATCCGTGGATTCCGGGTGGAGCCCGGGGAGATCGACGCCGTCCTTCTGCGTCACCCCGACGTCGTCCAGAGCGTGACCCTGCTACGCGAGGACAACCCCGGCGACAAACGCCTCGTCACCTACCTCACCACCCGGAACCCCACCGACCCCGGCCACCTGCTCCAACACGCCCGGCGAACCCTGCCCGCCTACATGGTCCCCACCGCCCTCGTCATCCTCGACACCCTCCCCCTCAACCACAACGGCAAAGTCGACCGCGACGCCCTGCCCGCCCCCGTGCGGGGGGAGGCGGCCGAGGAGAAACAGGGGCCGAGGACCGAGGCCGAGGAGCTGGTCGCGGAGGTCTGGGCCGAGGTGCTCGGGGTCGAGCGGATCGGCGTGCGCGACGACTTCTTCGCCCTCGGCGGCAACTCGCTGCTGGCCATCCGGGTCGCCGCCAGGATCAGGGCGGCCGTGGACCTGGAGATACCGGTCAACGCGGTCTTCACCGACCCCACGGTCGAACGGCTGGCCGACACCGTCGAGGCGCTGCTCATCAACGACATAGAAGGAAGAACCGCCTGATGACCGACCAGCTGTCGGAGCGTGCCGGCGCCCTCACCGCCGACAAACGCGCCCTGCTGTCACAGCGACTGCGCGGGCGGGCGGGGAGCGCGACCGTCCTGCCCCGTCCTCCGGGGACCGAACCGCCACCGTCCAGCGGGCAGGAGCGGCTGTGGTTCATGGAGCAGCTCGCCCCGGGGAACGTCGCCTACACGCTTCCCGTCGCCATGCGCCTGAAGGGGGAGCTGGACGTCGCGCTGCTCGCCGAGGCTTTGACCGCGCTGGTGGCCGGGCACGAGGCACTGCGGATGCGTTTCCCCGCCACCCAGGACGGGCGGCCGAGGGTCGTCGTCGACGAGCCGTGGCCCGTCACGCTTGAGGTCACCGAGGCGGAGGACGTGGAGCGGGCGGCCGAGATCCTCGGCGCGGAGGCGGCCCGGCCGTTCGACCTGACGAGCGACGCGCCGCTGCGGACGTCACTGGTCCGCGTCGGGCCCGGCGACCACGTGCTCATGCTCCTCGTCCACCACATCGTGAGCGACGGCCGGTCGCTGGAGATCATGACGGGTGAGCTGCTCGCCCTGTACGGCGGGCTGCGCGAGGGCACCCCCGGTCCGCCGCCGGGCCCGGCCGTGCAGTTCGGCGACTTCGCCGTCTGGGAGCGGGAGCGGCTGGCCGGGCCCGCGGCCGAGGCCGACGGCGCCTTCTGGCGCGCGGAACTGGCCGGGCTGCCCGACCTGGAGCTGCCGACCGACCGTCCCCGGCCTCCCGAGCAGCGGTTCGAGGGCGCGGCCCACTCCTTCACCTGGGACGCCGAGCTGACCGAGACCGTACGCGAGCTGGGCAGGGCGCACTCCGTCACGCTCTACATGACCCTGCTGGCGGCCTACCACGCGGTGCTCGCCCGGCACGCGGGCCAGGACGACTTCGCGATCGGCTCGCCGGTGGCCGGACGGCCCTACCGGGAGCTTGAGGGGGTGGTCGGCGCCTTCGTCAACATGGTGACCCTGCGCGGCCGTACCGGGGCGGACCCGACCGTGGCCGAGCACCTGCGCGAGACCAGGCAGACCGTGCTGGGCGCGCTGGCGCACCAGGACTACCCCTTCCACCGGCTGGTCAACGACCTGCGGGTCGAGCGGGACCCCGGCCGGTCCGCGGTCTTCCAGGCGACGTTCACGCTGGTCGACCGGGCGGTCCGTGAGACGACCGTCGCGGGGCTTGAGGTGAGCCCGTTCGACCTGCGGCTGCGCGCCACCCAGTTCGACCTGGCGCTGTACGTCAGCGAGACCCCCGAGGGGCTGAGCGGTTTCATCACCTACCGGACCGACCTGTTCGAGGCCGTGACCGTCGAGCGTGTCGAACACTCGATGCGGCGCTTCCTGCGGCAGGCCGCGGCCGATCCCGCGCTGCGCCTGTCCGAGGTGGACCTGCTCGGCGAGCGGGAGCGGCGCACGCTGCTCGGCGAGTGGGCGGGCACCCGTACCTGGCGGCCGCAGCATCGCACGCTCGGCGAGATGGCCGAGGCGCAGGCGGCGCGGACCCCGGACGCGCTCGCCCTCGTCGCCGGGGAACGGTCGCTGACCTTCGCCGAACTGCACAGCCGGGCCAACCGGCTGGCCAGGCGGCTGCGGGAGCTCGGTACCGGCCCCGACACGCGGGTGGCGATCTGTCTCGACGAGACCGTGGAGGCCGCCGTCGCGATCCTCGCGGTGCTCAAGGCGGGCGGCGCCTACCTGCCGCTCGACCCCGAGCAGCCGCGTGAACGGATGGACCTTCTGCTCGCCGACGCCTCGGCCGTGCTGCTGGTCACCGACTCGGCGCTGCGCGAGCGGGCGAGCGGTTTCACCGGCCCGGTCGTCGAAATGGACCGGCTGGACGGCCCGGGCGACGACACGCCGCTCGAACCGGTGGCGGGCCCCGGCGACCTCGCCTACGTGATCTACACCTCCGGCACGACCGGGCGGCCCAAGGGGGTCGGCGTCCAGCACCGGCACATCGTGGCCTACCTGGAGTACATCCGCCAGGAGTACGACATCGTGCCCGGCGCCACCTTCGGCCTGCTCCAGTCGCTCGCCTTCGACTTCAGCATGCTGATGTTCCACCTGCCGCTCACCGGCGGCGGAATCCTGCACCAGCTGCCCCGCCGCGGTTCCGGGCCCGAACTGGCCGAGGCCGTGCGGGGCCTCGACTATCTGAAGATGACGCCCTCCCACCTGGCCGCGCTCGGCGCGGAGGTCGAGCCGGAACGGCTGCTGCCGCGCCGGGCGCTCGTCCTGGCGGGTGAGGCGTCCCCGGCCGCCTGGGTCCGTGACCTGGCCTCCCGCGCGGGCTGCGCGATCTTCAACAGCTACGGCCCGACCGAGACGGTCGTCGCGGTGACCGGCGAGCGGGTGGACCCGTCGGCCCTGTCCGGCGGTACGGCCTGGCCCGTCGGCCGCCCCTTCCCCGACGCCCGCGTCTACGTGCTCGACCGGGCGCTGCGCCCGGTGCCGCCGGGGGCGGCCGGTGAGCTCTACGTCGGCGGCGACACCCTGGCCAGGGGTTATCTCGGCAGGCCGGGCCTCACCGCGGAACGCTTCGTCGCCGACCCGTACGGCGAGCCGGGCGCGCGCATGTACCGCACCGGCGACCTCGTCCGGTGGCTCCCCGGCGGGCGCCTCGACTTCCTCGGCCGGGCCGACCACCAGATGAAGATCCGCGGCTACCGGGTCGAGCCCGGCGAGGTCGAGGCGGCGCTTGGCGCCCTGCCCGGCGTCGTCCAGGGTGTGGCCGGGTTGCGCGGCGACCGTCTCGTCGCGTGGCTCGAACGGGAACCGGACGCGCCGGAGACCGGCGCCGCCGAGCTGCGGGCGTTCCTGCTCGACCGGCTCCCCGAGTACATGGTCCCCGGCCGGTTCGTCTGGCTCGACCGGCTCCCGCTCCAGGCGCACGGCAAGGTGGACCGCGCGGCGCTGCCCGACCCGGAGCCGGAACGGCCCGACCTGCGCCCCGGCTACACCGCCCCGGCCGATCCGACGGAGGAGGCCGTCGCCGCCATCTGGGCGGGAGTCCTCGACCTCGAACGGGTCGGCACCGGCGACGACTTCTTCGAGCTCGGCGGCCACTCGTTGCTGGCCACCCAGGTCGTGGCCAGGATGCGCAAGGCCTTCCCGGAGAGCAGGCCGCCGATCGGCGTGCTGGAGATGTTCACCCACCCCACGGTCGCCGCCCTCGCCACGCTCGTCACCGAACGCCGGGCCGGGGCCGCGGCGCCGCGCCGCGTCCTGGCCGAGCTGACCCGCCCGGTCGCCCCCGAGGACCGGGTCGGCTCCGTCATCTGCGTGCCGTACGGCGGCGCGAACGCGGTCGTCTACCAGACGCTCGCCGACGCGATGCCCGCCGGTTACTCCCTCTACGCGGTCGCCGCGCCGGGGCGCGAGCCGGGCGAGGAGGGGCAGCTGCCCTTCGAGGAGGTGGCCAGGCTCTGCGCCGAGGAGATCGCCGAACGCGTCCGGGGCCCCGTCGTGATCTACGGGCACTGCGCGCCCGGCAGCGCCCTGGCCATCGAACTGGCCCGCCACGTCGAGGCGTCCGGCCGTGAGCTCGACGCCCTCTACCTGGGCGGCATCTTCCCCTTCGCCAAGCCGAGGGGCCGTCTCCTCGGCCCGCTCAGCAGCCTCATCAACGACCGGCTGCAGGGCACCAGGAGGGTCGCGGCCGAACTGCGCGCCATCGGCGGCGACGTGTCCGGACTCGACGAGGAGCAGGTGGCCTTCACCGTCGAGCTGATGCGTGAGGACGGCCGGATGGCCGAGGAGTACTACACGCGGATCCTGGCCGCCGAGCAGCCGCGGCTGCGGGCGCCGGTCATCTCGGTCGTCGGCGAACGCGACCCGGGCACCGAGTTCTACCAGGAGCGCTTCAAGGAGTGGTGCTTCGTGTCCGAGTCGGCCTCGCTGGTCGTCATCGACGAGGCGGGCCACTTCTTCCCCAAGTACCGCGCCGGTGAGCTGGCCCAGATCCTGACGGGCACCCACACCGCCGACGAGGCCTGGCGCCGGGAGCACTCGCGGGAGGCGGGCGGCACCTGGTGGCTGCAGGACTCCGTGACGCGGCGGGCCGCCGTACGGCGGGAGCGGGAGCCGGACGTGCGCCGCTTCCTGGCCGTCGCGCTCGGGCAGCTGGTCTCGCTGACCGGGTCGGCGCTGACCGAGTTCGCGGTGCCGATCTGGATCTACACGGTCACCGGGTCCCTGGTCCACTTCGGGCTCATCGCCCTGCTCGCCCTGGTGCCGGGAATCTGCGTCGCGCCGCTGGCGGGCGCCGTGGTCGACCGTCACGACCGGCGGCGGGTGATGATCGCCGGTGACCTGTGCTCGGGGCTGGCCCAGGCGGCGATGCTCGCCCTGCTGCTCACCGGCGGGCTCACGGTCGCCCCGCTGTACGTGCTGATAGCGGTCGTCTCGGTCTCCGCGACCTTCCAGCGGCTCGCCTACCAGGCGTCGATCCCGCAGCTGGTGCCGAAACGCTACCTCGGGCACGCCAACGGCATCGTGCAGCTGGCGATCGGCACCGCCCAGTTCCTCGTCCCGCTCGTCGCGGTCGGCCTGCTGGCCGCCATCGGCCTTGAGGGCATCCTGACCATCCAGGTGGCGGCCTACGTCTTCGCCGTCGTCGTGGTGCTGTTCGTCAGGTTCCCCACCACGCTGGGGCTGCGCCGCCGTGAGCCGATGTCCGCGGAGATCGCCAACGGTTTCCGGTTCTCGCTGGGGCACCGGAGCTTCCGGGCCATGCTCGCCCTCTTCGCCGGGGTGAACCTGTTCCTGGCGCCCATGTTCGTCATGGTCTCGCCGCTCGTGCTGTCCTTCTCCTCGCTGACCGCCGCCGGTGCCATGGCGGTCGCGGCCGGAGCGGGCGCGGTCGCCGGCGGCGTCACCATGAGCCTGTGGGGCGGCCCGACCCACCGCAGGCTGCGCGGCGTGATCCTCACCACGACGCTGATGGCGGTCTCGGGACTGCTGATCGGGCTGCGGCCCAACCTCTGGCTGATCGGAGCCGGGGCCTTCGGCATGTCCTACGCGCTGGCGCTGATCAACGGCGTCATCATGACGATCATCCAGGTGAAGGTGCCCTACCGCTTCCAGGGGCGCGTCATCGCGGTCAACACCATGATCGCCGCGGCGACCACACCGATCGGCTTCGGCGTCATCGCCCCGCTCGCCGCCCCCCTCCTCGACCCGCTGCTCGCCGCGGGCGGCCCGCTCGCCGGCACCCTCGGCGTGGTGATCGGCACCGGGCCGGGACGCGGCATCGGGCTGCTCTACCTGCTGTGCGGGCTCGGCATCGCCCTGCTGACGGTCGCGGGCCTCCGGATCAGGACCCTGGCGCGTTTCGACGACGACGTGCCCGACGCCAGGCCCGACGACCTCGTCGGCATCGAAGAACTCGAAAGGACGCGCGCATCGTGAACACCACCATCGCCTGGGAGGTCGAGGACGGCCGCCCCGCCGCGGCCGACGCCCAGGGGACCGGTCTGAGGGAGACCTGCGAGTGGCTGCGGGAGAACCGTCAGGCCCTCAGGGCGGGCCTGGACGTCCACGGCGCCCTCTACCTGCGGGGGCTGCCGCTCACGGGGGTCGAGGACTTCGCCGAGGTGCGTGACGCCCTGGTCTCCAGGCCCGCCGGGTATGTGGAGAAGGCCACCCCGCGCAGCCACTTCGGCAAGGACGTCTACTCCTCGACGGACCTGCCGCCGTCCCAGGCGATCCGCCCGCACAACGAGAACAGCTACGCGCTCAGCTTCCCCGGGCTGCTGATGTTCGGCTGCCTGGTCGCCCCCGACCAGGGGGGCGCGACCCCGGTGACCGACGTGCGCAAGGTGCTCGGGGACATCCCGGCGCCGCTCGCCGACCGGTTCCGCGCGCACGGCTGGTCCCTGGTGCGCAACTACGGCGACCACATCAGCCTCGGCTGGCGCACCGCCTTCGGCACCGAGGACAGGGACGAGGTCGCCGCGTACTGCGCGGCCAACCACATCGCCCACGAGTGGCTGGACGGCGACAGGCTGCGGACGACGCAGCGCCGCTCGGCGACCATCCGCCACCCGGGGACCGGGGAGGAGGTGTGGTTCAACCACACGGTCTTCTGGAACGAGTGGGCGCTCGACCCGGAGGTGCGTGAGGTGTTCCTTGAGGACCTCGGGCACGACAACCTGCCCTTCAACACGGCCTACGGCGACGGCGAGCCGATCTCCAGGCAGGACGTGGAGACGATCGACGAGGCCTACCGGCGGGCGACGGTCAGGGAGACGTGGCGGCCGGGTGACGTCCTGATCGTGGACAACATCCTGTCGGCGCACGCCCGTGAGGCGTTCCGGGGCGGCCGCAGGATCGTGGTCGCGATGGGTGACCCGGTCGCCCTGGACGACTGCGCGCCGACGGTCCCGCCGCTGGGCGGCTTCGCGGCCCCGGCGGCCGGACCGGCGAAGAGGCGCCGCTGGTTCGGCCGCCGTTCCTGACTCCTCGGGAGGGGACCGGTCAGGCGCCGTCCTCCAGGTCCCCCTCCGATGTGAGGTAGACCTCCCGCAGCTCGCGCAGGACGTCCGGGTCGGGGTGTTCCCACATGCCCCGGCCCGCCGCCTCAAGCAGGCGTTCGGCGATGCCGTGCAACGCCCACGGGTTGGACTCGGACAGGAACGCCCGGTTCTCCGGGTCGAGCACGTAGGTCGCGGCGAGCTTGTCGTACATCCAGTCGGCCACGACCCCGGTGGTGGCGTCGTAGCCGAACAGGTAGTCGACGGTCGCGGCCAGCTCGAAGGCGCCCTTGTAGCCGTGCCTGCGCATGGCGGCCAGCCAGCGCGGGTTGACCACCCGGGCGCGGAAGATCCTGGAGGTCTCCTCGGACAGGGTCCTGGTGCGGACCGCGTCGGGGCGGGTGCTGTCGCCGACGTAGGCGGCGGGGGCCCTGCCGGTGAGCGCCCTGACGGTGGCGACCATGCCGCCGTGGTACTGGAAGTAGTCGTCGGAGTCGGCGATGTCGTGCTCGCGGGTGTCGACGTTCTTGGCCGCGACCGCGATCCGCCGGTAGGCGGCCTCCATGTCCTGCCTGGCCGGGACCCCCTCGACGCCCCTTCCGTAGGCGAAGCCGCCCCACACGGCGTACACCTCGGCCAGGTCGGCGTCGTCGCGCCAGTTGCGGCTGTCGATCAGCGGCAGCAGCCCGGCGCCGTACGCCCCGGGACGGGAGCCGAAGATGCGCATGGTCGCCCTGCGCTCGTCGCCGTGCTCACGGGTGTCGGCCAGCACGTGCGCCCTGACGTAGTTGTCCTCGTCCGGTTCGTCCAGCCCGGCGGCCAGCCGTACGGCGTCGTCGAGCAGGGCGACCACGTGCGGGAAGGCGTCCCTGAAGAAGCCGCTGATGCGGACGGTCACGTCGATCCTGGGCCTGCCCAGTTCCCCGGCGGGGATCGCCTCAAGGCCGGTGACCCGCCGCGACGCCTCGTCCCACACCGGGCGCACGCCCAGCAGCGCCAGCACCTCGGCCACGTCGTCCCCTGCGGTGCGCATGGCGCTGGTGCCCCACACCGACAGGCCGACCGAGCGCGGCCAGTCGCCGTGCTCGGAGCGGTAGCGTTCGAGGAGCGATTCGGCCATCGCCTGCCCGGTCTCCCAGGCCAGCCTGCTCGGCACGGCCTTCGGGTCGACCGAGTAGAAGTTGCGGCCGGTCGGCAGCACGTTGACCAGCCCGCGCAGCGGCGACCCGCTCGGTCCCGCCGGGACGTAGCCGCCGTCGAGGGCGTGCAGGATCGCGCCGATCTCGTCCACGGTGCGCGCCAGCCTGGGGACGACCTCCTCGGCCGCGAACCGCAGGACACGCCCGACCTGCTCCCGGTCGCCGCCCGTCACGGACGCGGCGACCTCGGCCGTGGCGGCCGGGTCCCAGCCGCGTTCCTCCATCGCCTCGACCAGTGACCTGGCCTCGGCCTCCGCCTCGTCGACGCCCAGGCGCCCGGCGGTGCCGTCCTCACGCAGGCCGAGCGCCTCGCGCAGGCCGGGCAGCGCCATGCCGCCCGCCCACATCTGGCGGGCGCGCAGGATGGCCAGCACCAGGTCGACGCGGACGGCACCCTGCGGGGCCGCGCCGAGCACGTGCAGGCCGTCGCGGATCTGGACGTCCTTGACCTCGCACAGCCAGCCGTCCACGTGCAGCAGGAAGTCGTCGAACTCGGCGTCGTGCGGACGGTCCTCGATGCCGAGGTCGTGGTCGAGCCTGGCGGCCTGGATCAGCGTCCAGATCTGCGCCCGGATCGCGGGCAGTTTGGCCGGGTCCATCGCGGCGATGGAGGCGTGCTCGTCGAGGAGCTGTTCAAGCCTGGCCATGTCGCCGTAGGTGTCGGCGCGGGCCATCGGCGGGACGAGGTGGTCGACCAGCGTGGCGTGGGCGCGGCGCTTGGCCTGGGTGCCCTCGCCGGGGTCGTTGACCAGGAACGGGTAGATCAGCGGCAGGTCCCCGAGGGCGGCGTCGGGGCCGCAGGAGGCCGACAGGCCCGCCGACTTGCCGGGCAGCCACTCCAGGTTGCCGTGCTTGCCGACGTGCACCACGGCGTGCGCGCCGAAGCCGTCGGACAGCCAGCGGTAGGCGGCCAGGTAGTGGTGGCTGGGCGGCAGGTCGGGGTCGTGGTAGATGGCGATGGGGTTCTCGCCGAACCCCCGGGGCGGCTGCACCATGACGACGACGTTGCCCGCGCGCAGCGCGGCCAGCACGATCTCACCGTCCGGGTCGGCGGAGGTGTCGACGAACAGTTCACCGGGCGGGGGCCCCCAGTGCTCCTCGACCGAGGTCCGCAGGTCCTCGGGCAGCGTGGCGAACCACGCGGCGTAGCGGGAGGCCTTGATCCGCACCGGGTTGCCCGCGAGCCGTTCCTCGGTGAGCCAGTCGGGGTCCTGGCCTCCGGCGGCGATGAGGGCGTGGATCAGCGCGTCGCCGTCCTGCCCGGTGACGCCGGGCAGTTCGTCCTCGGCGCCGATGTCGTAGCCGTGCTCGCGCATCGCGGCAAGCAGCCGCACCAGGCTCGCCGGGGTGTCGAGGCCGACGGCGTTGCCGATCCTGGAGTGCTTGGTCGGGTAGGCCGACAGCATCAGCACGATCCGCCGCTCTGCGGGCGGGACGTGCCGCAGGACGGCGTGCCGTACGGCGATGCCCGCCACGCGGGAGGCCCGCTCGAGGTCGGCGACGTAGACGGTCAGGCCGTCCCCGTCGATCTCCTTGAAGGAGAACGGCACCGTGATGATCCGCCCGTCGAACTCGGGGATCGCCACCTGGGTCGCCGCGTCGAGCGGGGAGAGGCCGTCGTCGTTGGCCTCCCAGGCGGCCCTGCCGCCGGTCAGGCACAGGCCCTGCAGGATCGGCACGTCGAGTTCGGCGAGCGCGCCGACGTCCCAGGCCTCGTCGTCGCCGCCCGCGGACGCGGTGGCCGGGCGGGTGCCGCCCGCGGCCAGCACGGTCACCACCAGGGCGTCGACCGTGCCCAGGGTGTCGAGCAGGCCCTGCTCGGCGCTGCGCAGGGAGGCGCAGTAGACGGGCAGCGCGCGGGCGCCCGCGTCCTCGATCGCGGCGCAGAGCGTCTCGACGAAGGCGGTGTTGCCCGCGACGTGGTGGGCGCGGTAGTAGAGCACGCCGACGACCGGGCCCTCCTCACGGCGCGCCCGGCGTTCGAGCACGCCCCAGGCGGGCGTCGGGGCGGGCGGGGCGAAGCCGTGGCCGGTCAGCAGCAGCGTGTCCGACAGGAAGCGGCCCAGTTCGGCGAGGTTGGCGGCCCCGCCGTGGGCGAGGTAGGCGTGCGCCTCGGCGCACACCCCGCCGGGCACGGTCGACAGTTCCATCAGCTCGGCGTCCGGCGCCTGCTCGCCGCCGAGCACGACGACGGGCAGCGGCCCGGCGAGCAGGGCGTCCAGGCCCTCCTCCCAGGCGCGGCGCCCGCCGAGCAGCCGTACGACGACCAGGTCGGCGCCCTCGACGAGGGGAGGCAGGTCCCCCGCGGTGAGCCTGGCGGGATTGCCGAGCCGGTAGTCCGCGCCGCTGGCGCGGGCGCTGAGCAGGTCGGTGTCGGAGGTGGAGAGCAGGAGGATCATTCGCCACGCTCCCCGGCGGGGAGCGGCGCGGCCGTGAACGGCGGTGCGGGCTTGCGGCTGGGGAACGGCGAACAGCGCACAGGGCTTTCCTCCCTCGGGGTCCTCGCCCCGGGTCGTCGTCGGCTACGACGGCTGGAGTCTCCTGGCTCCCGGATCGATGCTCCCCCCGGCCTTCCCGCCCGTTGCCGGACCGTGGCTGGATGGGGTTCGCTCCCCGGTTACAGTGGCGGGACCGCGCCGGATTCACACCGGCTTCCTCCCTTTTGCCGTCGCCAACGATGAGACTACGGCAGCGAGGTCCCCGCAAGAAACTGGAGTTACCATCCTCAGCGTGTCAAAAGGTCACTTCTCCGGACGATCTCATCCCGACGCGTGCCCGGGGGCGCTCCAGGTGCATTCCGCGGCCGACGGCGGCCTGGCGCGCGTCAGGGTGCCCGGAGGGCGCCTGACGGCCCCGCAGCTGCGCGAGCTGGCCTCGGCCGCCAAGACCTGCGGCAACGGCGTCGTCGAGCTGACCTCCCGGGCGAACGTCCAGGTGCGCGGACTGGGCGCCGGGGACGCCTTCGCGGCCCGCATGGCACAGGCGGGGCTGCTGCCCTCGGCCACCCACGAACGGGTCCGCAACGTCCTGGCCTCACCGCTGAGCGGCCTCGACGGCCGGGGGATTCTCGACGTGGGACCGCTGACCCGTGAGCTCGACCTGCGCCTGTGCGGCACGCCCGCGCTCGCCGGCCTGCCGGGGCGGTTCCTGTTCGCGCTCGACGACGGCCGGGGCGACGTGGCCTGGCTCGGGGCGGACGCCGCGATCCTGCCGACCGGCCCCGGCGAGGTGGCGTTGCTGCTGGCCGAGGCCGACAGCGGCCTGCGGATGCCACCGGGATCGGCGGTCGCCGCGCTGCTGACCGCCGCCGAGGCGTTCCTGACCGAGCCCGGGGTGCGGGAGGGCCGTGTGTGGCGGATCGGCGAACTGCCCGGCTGCGCGGAGCGCGTCGCCGCCCGGGTCGCGGCCACCCTGGAGACGACTTCCGCCCCCGTACGGCGGGACCCCGTCCCGGCGCCCTCCCACGGGCCCGTCGGGACCGTCGAACAGCCCTCAGGCCTGAACACGCTCGGCGTCACGGCGCCGCTGGGGCGGCTGACCTCCGCCCAGGCCGCCCTGCTGGCCGGCCTGGCCGTCGAGGAGGTACGGCTGACGCCGTGGCGCGGCGTCGTCCTGCCCGGCCTGTCCCCGGCCGCTCTCTCCGGGGTCGCCGGGCGGCTCGTCGCCGCCGGGCTGGTCCTCGACCCGGCCTCGCCGTGGACGGGCGTGACGGCCTGCGCGGGGCGGCCCGGCTGCGCGAAGTCACTGGCCGACGTGCGGGCCGACGCCGCCCGCTGGATCGCGGCCGAGAGCGACCCGCCCTCGGCCGTCCCCGCCCGCCCCGGTACGCTCCCGGTGCACTGGGCGGGCTGCGAACGACGTTGCGGCCGCCCGCGAGGACGGGCCGTCGACGTGGTCGCGACCACGACCGGCTACCGGGTCCTCCTGGAGGACAGCGGCTTGGACAGCGGCTTGAACAGTGGCCCGGAAAGCGGCCTGAACTGCGCGGACATTGAGGAGACCACGGCCGCCGTGGCGGCTCTGAGAGGGGAAACGTGACCGACTACGTCCGGGACGGCGCGGAGATCTACCGGCGTTCCTTCGCCACCATCCGCGCCGAGAGCGACCTGGACGGCCTGCCGCCGGACGTCGCCCAGGTGGCGGTCCGCATGATCCACGCCTGCGGGATGGTGGACCTGGTCGCCGACCTCGGCTGGTCGCCGGGCGTGGTCGCCTCGGCCAGGGCGGCCCTGCGCGCGGGGGCGCCCGTGCTGTGCGACGCGATGATGGTCGCCTCGGGGGTGACCCGGCGCCGCCTGCCCGCGGGCAACGAGGTGCTCTGCACGCTGGGTGAGCCCGGCGTGCCCGAGCTGGCCGTACGGCTCGGCACCACCCGCAGCGCGGCCGCCCTCGAACTGTGGCGCGACCGTCTCGAAGGGGCGGTCGTCGCGATCGGCAACGCGCCGACCGCGCTGTTCAGGCTGCTGGAGATGGTCGAGGAGGGGGCGGGACGGCCCGCCGCCGTGCTCGGCGTGCCGGTGGGTTTCATCGGCGCCGCCGAGTCGAAGCAGGCGCTCGCCGGGCATCCGGCGGGTCTGGAGTACCTGGTCGTGCACGGGCGCCGGGGTGGGAGTGCGATGGCCGCCGCCGCGGTCAACGCGATCGCGAGTGAGGTCGAGTGAACGACACGTCAGCGGGACGGCTCAGGGGCGTCGGGCTCGGCCCGGGAGACCCGGAACTGGTGACCGTCAAGGCGGCCAGGCTCATCGGGGAGGCGGACGTCATCGCCTACCACAGCGCCCGCCACGGCAGGAGCATCGCCCGCTCGGTGGCGGCGCCGTACCTGCGGGAGGGGCAGATCGAGGAGGCGCTGATCTACCCGCTCACCACGGAGACCACCGACCACCCCGGCGGCTACCAGGGCGCCATCGACGACTTCTACGCCGACTGCGCGCTGCGGCTGGCCGCCCACCTGGACGCGGGCCGCGACGTGGTCGTGCTGTGCGAGGGCGACCCGCTCTTCTACGGCTCCTACATGCACATGCACAAGCGGCTGGCCCACCGCTACGTCACCGAGGTCGTGCCCGGGGTGACGTCGGTGAGCGGCGCCGCGGCCGTGCTCGGCAGGCCGCTGGTCGAGCGGGACGAGGTCCTGACGGTGCTTCCCGGCACGTTGCCCGCCGAGGTCATCGCCGAACGCCTGGCCGCGACCGACTCCGCGGCGATCCTCAAGCTCGGCCGTACCTTCACCAAGGTTCGCGACGCGCTGGCCGAGGCGGGCCGTCTCGACGAGGCGTGGTACGTGGAGCGCGCGACCACCGGCGCGCAGCGCCTGGCCCCGCTCGCCGAGGTGGACCCGGACAGCGTGCCGTACTTCTCGCTGGCGCTGGTGCCGAGCCCGGTCAACTCCGGCCTTCCCGGCACCCACGGTGAGAACCGGGCCCCGGAGCGCGTCCAGGGCGGCGAGGTCGTCGTGGTCGGGCTCGGGCCCGCCGGGCGGCCCTGGCTGACGCCGGAGGCTCAGGAGGCGCTGGCCGCCGCCGACGACCTCGTCGGGTACGGCCCCTACCTGGACCGCGTCCCGCCGAACCCGCGCCAGCGCCGTCACCCGACGGACAACCGGGTGGAGGCCGAACGGGCGGCGCACGCCCTCGAACTGGCCGCGGCCGGGGCGCGGGTCGCGGTGGTCTCCTCCGGCGACCCCGGGGTGTTCGCGATGGCCAGCGCGGTGCTTGAGGTCTCCTGCGAGCCGAGGTTCGCCGACGTCGCGGTGCGGGTGCTGCCCGGCCTGACCGCGGCGCACGCGGTGGCCAGCCGGGTCGGGGCGCCGCTCGGCCACGACTACTGCGTGCTGTCGCTGTCCGACCTGCTCAAGCCGTGGGAGGTCGTCGCGGACAGGATCAGCGCCGCCGCGCGGGCCGACCTGGTCTTGGCGATCTACAACCCGGCCTCCAGGAGCCGCACCTGGCAGGTCGCGGCGGCCAGGGACCTGCTGCTCGAACACCGCTCGCCGGACACACCCGTGGTCGTCGGCCGTGACGTCGGCGGCGCCGGGGAGAGCCTGACCGTCACCACCCTCGGCGACCTCGACCCGGCCACGGTCGACATGCGCTGCCTGCTGCTGGTCGGCTCCTCGACCACCAGGGTCGCCGAAAGGAAGGACGGGAGGCGGGTGGTCTTCACCCCCCGCCGCTATCCCGCCTGACCGCCCGCCACGGCGTCCAGCCACGCCGTGGCCTGCTCGACCGTCTCGGCCGCCGGGACCCCGCCGGGCACGGCGGGGCGGCGCACGACGACGACGGGCAGCCCGAGCTCGCGGGCGGCGAACAGTTTGGCGGTCGTCATCCGGCCGCCGCTGTCCTTGGTGACCACCACCTCGACGCGGTTGTCCCGCATGAGGTCGAGTTCCCCCTCGACGGTGAACGGCCCCCGGCTGAGCAGCACCTGGAGGTTGCGCGGCAGCGGCGGCTGGGGCGGGTCGACGGAACGGGCCAGGAACCACAGGTCGTCCAGGCCCGCGAAGACCGGCAGGCTGCGCCGGCCCGTGGTCAGGAAGACCCGGCGGCCCAGGCCGGGCAGCGACTCGGCGGCGGCCTCAAGGGAGGGCGTCCAGCGCCAGTCGTCTCCCGGCCCCTGCCGCCAGCCGGGCCGCCGCAGGATCAGCAGCGGCACCCCGGCCAGGCCCGCCGCCTCGGCCGCGGACGCGGTCATCCTGGCGGCGAAGGGGTGGGTGGCGTCGACGACGACGCCGATCCCGTTCTCCTCGATCCAGGCCCTGAGTCCGGCGGGTCCGCCGAAGCCGCCCTCGCGCACCTCCCCGACCGGCAGCCTGGGGTCACGGACCCGCCCGGCCAGGGAGGAGATCACACGCGTCCCCGGCCGGTCGGCGAGCGCGGCGGCCAGTCTTCTCGCCTCGTCGGTGCCGCCGAGCACCAGGACGTTCAGCGTGCCCGGGTCAGTCACGGCAGCGGGCCGCGGAGTACAGGTGGCTGTCGGGGAACTCCGAGGCGGTCAGCACCCTGCCGACCACGATCACCGCGGTGCGCACGACGCCCGCGGCGCGGACCTGCCCGGCGATGTCGGCGAGCGTGCCGCGCAGGATCACCTCGTCGTCCCTGCTGGCCCTGGCCACCACGGCCACCGGGCAGTCGAGGCCGTACCTGGGGACCAGCTCCGCCACGACCTCCTCGGCGCGCTGCACGGCCAGGTGCAGGACCATCGTCGCCCCCGACCTGCCGAGGGTGTCCAGGTCCTCCCCCTCCGGCATGGGGGTCGCCCGCGCCGAGGTGCGGGTGAGCACCACCGTCTGGCCGACGCCGGGCACGGTCAGCTCCCGCTTCAGCGAGGCCGCCGCGGCGGCGAAGGCGGGCACCCCGGGAACCACCTCGTACGGCACGCCCTCGGCGTCCAGGCGCCGCATCTGCTCGGCCATCGCGCTGTAGACCGAGGGGTCCCCCGAGTGCAGCCTGGCCACGTCGTGCCCCGCCTCGTGGGCGGCGAGCATCTCGGCCACGATCTCGTCGAGGGCCATCCTCGCGGTGTCGACGAGGCGCGCGCCCGGCGGGCAGCACTCCAGCAGGGCCTCCGGGACCAGGGAGCCCGCGTACAGGCACACCGGTGAGGAGGCGATCACCCGCTGCCCCCGCAGGGTGATGAGGTCGGCGGCCCCCGGCCCCGCCCCGACGAACCGCACCGTCACCGTTCCTCCTGTGTCCCGGCGGGTTTGACCGCCGTCCAGATCGTCACCGGCATCATGGGCCGCCAGCCGGTGAAACCGCCGACCGGGGCGGCCCTGCTGACCGCGAGCCTGACCATCTCGCTGTGGGAGCCGCCGATCCTGGCGTGCCAGGCGGCGACCGTGGTCTCCGACTCGACGGTCACCGCGTTGGCCACCAGCCTGCCGCCGGGCCGCAGCGCCCGCCAGCAGGCCTCGATCACGCCGGGGACGCTCACCGCGCCGCCGACGAAGACGGCGTCCGGGGCCGTGAGCCCGCCGAGCGCGCCGGGGGCGGCGCCGGTCACCACGTTCAGGCCGGGCACGCCGAGGGCGAAGGCGTTGCGGGTGAGCCGCCCGGCCCGGTCGCCGTCCCTCTCGACGGCGATCGCCCGGTTCTCCGGGTGGGCGCGCATCCACTCGATCGCGAGGCTGCCCGCCCCGGCGCCGACGTCCCACAGCAGTTCGCCGGGGACGGGCGCGAGCCGGGACATGGTGACCGCCCGCACCTCGCGCTTGGTGAGCTGGCCGTCGTGCTCGAACGCCTCGTCGGGCAGGCCGGGCAGGACCGGCAGCGGGACGGTCCCCGGCGCGGCCACGCACTCGACGGCCACGACGTTGAGGTCGTCGGCCTCGGTCAGGGACCAGCCGCCCGCCGTACCGGAGACCAGGCGTTCGGCCTCACCGCCGAGCCGTTCCAGGACGGTCATCGGGCTCGCGCCGTAGCCACGGGCGGTGAGCAGCGCGGCGACCCGGGCCGGGGTGCGGCCGTCGGCGCTGAGGACGAGCACCCTGCGCCCGTCGTGGACGGCGGTGTGCACGGCCTCGGCGGGACGCCTCACGAGACTGACCACCTCGACGCGGTCGGCGGCCCAGCCGAGCCTGGCGCAGGCCAGCGAGACCGAGGAGGGGGACGGCAGCACCCTGACCCGTCCGGCGCCGAGCAGCCGCACCAGAGTCGTGCCGATGCCGTGGAACATGGGGTCGCCGCTGGCCAGCACGCACACCGCGCGCCCGCGACCGGCCTCGATCAGGCCGGGCAGCGCGGGCAGCAGCGGCGACGGCCAGGTGACGCGCTCGGCCGTACCGGCGGGGATCAGGGCGAGTTGCCTGGCGCTGCCCATCAGCACCTCGGCGGCGAGCAGCTCCTCGCGTGCCTCCGGGGACAGACCGGCCCAGCCGTCGGCTCCGACGCCGACGACGGTTATCCGGTCAGACATTTCCGAGAACTCGGGTGACGCGGATCTCGATCACGACGCGGGAGGGGTTCTCCCTGGGCTGCCGGTAGCGCTCGGCGTAGCGGCGCACGCCCTCGGCGATCGAGCCGGGGTCCCTGCGGATGACCGCGCTGCCCTCCAGTGTCGACCAGCGCCCGCCGTCGACCTGGCAGACGGCGACGCGCGCGCCGCCGTCCCCGGCGGCCTCGATGTGGCGGACCTTGCGCGAGCCGTCCGAGGTGATCACCCGGGCGATCCCGGCCTCGGCGTCCAGCGTCACGCCGACCGGGATGACGTGCGGCGTGCCGTCGGCCCGCAGCGTGGTCAGCGTGCACAGGTGGTACTCCCGCCAGAAGGCGTGGAAACCGTCCTCGCGATCCGTCAACACCGGCTGTCCCTCCCCATGGCTGCTGTCTACGGGGCGACATGCTAGCCGGGAGGCCGGCCCGGCGGAGGACCGGCTCCACCGGGCCCGGGGCTCACTCCGCCGCGGACGCCTGCTCCCCCGCCGCCTCGTCGGCCGTCTCCTTGGACGCCTCGTAGGCCGCGAGGAGCTGCTGACGACGCTCGGCGGGGAGCCTGTCGATGTACAGCATGCCGTCCAGGTGGTCGGTCTCGTGCTGCAGGCAGCGGGCGAGCAGACCGGTGCCCTCGACCGTGATCGGGGCGCCGGTGACGTCGAACCCGTGCACCACCGCCCGGTCCGGCCTGGCCAGGCTGGCCCGCTGCCCGGGAACGGACAGACAGCCCTCGTCGTAGTCGTCCAGGTTCCGCTCACCGTGACCGGGCAGCACCAGGGTCGGGTTGACCACGACGCCCTTGCGGTATTCCTCGGTCTCGTCCGGGCAGTCGTAGACGAACACCCGCAGCGGCACGCCGATCTGGTTGGCGGCCAGGCCGACTCCCTCCGCGGCGTACATGCTGGCGAACATGTCGGCCACGAGCGCGGCCAGCTCCTCGTCGAAGCCGGTCACGTCCTGGCACGGGCGGTGCAGCACCGGCTCACCCACGAACGTGATCTGCCTCGCCGTGCCCTCGCCGCTTGCTTCCATCCGTCATGCCTCCAGGGTCGCGGTGTGTGGTTCGCAGCAGACTACCGACGGCCGCGCGCTCCCCGTGACGGGCGTCAGCTGCCCCCGCTGTAGACGACCTGCTCGGGCCTGATCCTGACGGTGACGCGCTGCTCGCCCGGCTGGCGGTAGGGGTAGGTCTCCACCCCGAGGTACTTGTTGGCCAGACCGTCGATGACCTCGTCGGCGCCGTCGAGCTCGAACTCGGCGACACCGGAGACGCTCACCAGGTGGAAGGCGTCCTTCGGGTCGAGCACGCTCACCGAGACCTGCGGGTTGTCGCGCAGGTGGCGCTCCTTGGCGCGGCCGACGGCGGTGTTGAAGATGACGTCGTCTCCGTCGACG
This sequence comes from Streptosporangium sp. NPDC020145, assembly GCF_040631275.1. Taxonomy (NCBI): domain Bacteria; kingdom Bacillati; phylum Actinomycetota; class Actinomycetes; order Streptosporangiales; family Streptosporangiaceae; genus Streptosporangium; species Streptosporangium sp. NPDC020145. The sequence goes on from NZ_JBEXZT010000042.1 coordinate 19,353, forward strand.
TCCACCCAGACGACGGTGCTGTGCAGCGAGCCGTCAGGGCGCAGGGTGGTCACCCAGCCGTGAATGGGCTGGCTGAGCAGGGCCTTGGCGTCGTCGTTCAGCTTTCCCACGGGAACCTCCGCAGTCGCGTGATGTGCCTGTCGACCCATCGAACATCACGGGTAACCGATCAATTCCACCGCCCCCCGCCGAGAGGTAACATCCGCCCAGAGACCGCCCACACGACGGAGGTTCCGCATGAGCTTCGACGAGGCCGCCTTCCAGGTTCCGGCGCGGGGACCCGTCCCGTCGTCCTGACCTGAGGCCGCCCGCGCGCGGTCCCGGTCGCGGCGGTCCGTGCTCCTCGCCCCGGAACGATCACCTTTTCCCCGATCGTTCCTTCCTTCCGAGGAGCTCTTTTGCGTGCTCGCACGTCCGCGCGTCTCGGCGCGGACTTCGGCAAACTCTGGACCGCCTCCGCCGTCTCCAACGTCGGCGACGGGGTCACCCTGACGGCCGGTCCCCTCCTTGTCGCCTCACTGAGCGACGACCCCGTCCTCGTCGCGGGCGCCGTCCTGGCCCAGCAGCTCCCATGGGTGCTGTTCTCCCTGGTCAGCGGCGCCTATGTGGACCGGCTCGACCGGCGGCGGCTGATCGTCGCCGTCAACCTGGTCCGCGCCCTCGCCCTGGGGACGCTCTGCGCCGTCATCGCGGCGGGGGCGCTGACCGTTCCCCTCGTCTACGTCGTCTTCTTCCTGCTCGGCACGGCGGAGACCGTCGCCGACACCGCCTCGGCCGCCCTGCTTCCCGCCGTCGTCGCGCCGGAGCTGCTGGCCGGGGCGAACACACGGCTGATGGCCACCTTCACCGTCGGCAACCAGTTCGCGGCCAAACCGCTCGGCGGATGGCTGTTCACCGTCTCGGCCGCGCTGCCGTTCGGTTTCGACGCGCTGACCTTCGTGGTGTCCGCCGCCCTGGTGTCCGCCATGCGGCCCCTGCCTCTCGCCTCCCCTCCCGGGCCGAGCGGCGGTCTGCGCGCCGACATCGCCGAGGGGGTGCGCCGGCTGTGGCGGCACCGGTTACTGCGGACCCTGGCGCTGAGCATGGGGGTGGGCAACCTGATGTTCTGCGGGGCCTTCGCGGTCTTCGTGCTGTACGCCCGGCAACGTCTGGGCCTGTCGGAGGTGGGGTACGGCCTGCTGCTGACCGCCTTCGCCGCCGGCGGCCTGCTCGGCACGCTGACGGCGGGCCGGTTGTGGTCGCGGTTCGGCGCGACCGCGCTGCTGCGCGCCGGGCTGCTCATCGAGGCGGCGACCCATCTCGTCCTCGCCCTGACCACGCGGCCGTGGGTGGCCGCGGCCATCCTGGTGGTCTTCGGCACACACGCGATGGTGTGGGGGGTGATCGTCGTGACGCTGCGCCAGCGGGCGGTGCCCGGCGGCCTCCTCGGACGGGTCACCAGCGCGTACGCGCTGCTCGACGTCAGCGGCGCCGCCCTCGGCTCGCTGCTCGGCGGCGTCGTCGCCCACGCGCTGGGGATCACGGCGCCGTTCTGGATCGCCGCCGGGACGATGCTCGTCGTCCTGGCCGTCGCCTGGCGCCCCCTGGGCCGGGCGGACGCCCAGGCCCCCGGTCCCGCCGTCGCCGGATAGGGGCCCGGGGTACGGCCCGCCCGCCCCGGGCGGGCCGTACGATCGGCGGATGACCGCCCGTCAGAGTCAGCTCGTCGTCGACTGCGCCCGCCCCGAGACGCTCGCCGTGTTCTGGAGCCGTCTGCTCGGCGGGGTCCCGGTGCACCGGGACCCCGCCTGGTCCAGGCTCGACCCCCCGGGCGGGCTCAGGATGGCCTTCCAGCGGGTTCCCGAGGCCAAGGCGGGCAAGAACCGGCTCCACCTGGACGTCGCCGTCGAGGACGTCGTCGCGGCTGCGGAGGGCGCGCTGAGCCTCGGCGGCCGCCGTTGCGGCGGGCCGGTGCGCGACGCGGCGGGCGTCTTCCAGGTGATGCTCGACCCCGAGGGCAACGAGTTCTGCCTCGTCGGTCCCTGAGGCCCCGTTCAGTGGACGGAGAGCCCGCCGTCCACGAAGATCGACTGCCCGGTGACGTACGCCGAGGCGCGGCTCGCCAGGAAGACCGCCGCGCCCGCGAAGTCCTCCGCCAGGCCGTTGCGGCCGACCATCGTCCGCGCGGCCAGCGCGGCGACCCGCTCGGGGTCGGACGACAGCCGCGCGTTGAGCGGCGTCATCACGAACCCGGGCACGAGCGTGTTGCAGGTGACGCCGTACGGCGACCACGCCTCGGCCTGGGAGCGTGACAGCGATTCGAGCCCTCCCTTGGAGACGCCGTAGGCGCCGCTCTGCACGAAGGCCCGGTGCGCCTGCTGGGAGCTGATGTGGATGATCCGGCCGAACCCCCGTTCCGCCATGCCCGGCCCGAAGCGCTGCCCCAGCAGGTAGGGCGCCTCCAGGTTGACGGCCATGGTGATGTCCCACACGTCCTCGCCCAGCTCCCCCATGGGGGGACGCTGGTTGATCCCGGCGCTGTTGACGAGGATGTCGGGCTCCCCGAACGCCTTCACCGCCTCCTCCGCCGCGGCGCGCACGCCCTCGCGGGTGCTCAGGTCGGCGCTGACCCAGGCGACGCGGCAGCCGTCGGCCTCAAGCTCGGCGGTCGTGGCGGCCAGTTCCTCCGGCCTGCGCGCCACGACCACGACGGCCGCCCCGGCCCGTGCCAGCGCCCCCGCGATGCAGCGGCCGATGCCGGAACTCCCGCCGGTCACCACGGCGACCCTGCCGTCCAGTGAGAACAGGTCCGACAGATACTTCTGCGTTGTCATGGCCGGAACTGTAGAGGAGTCCCGCTCCGAGGCCCGGGAGCGGGGCGTGAACCCGATCGGGGGGTTGTGGCAAGACATCCCCGACCCCTGCCCCTACGGAAAGGCCGGCCCGATGCCATGGTGCCGACGATGACCGCACCGCCCACGACCGGCACGTGTGACCGCGACCTGGTACGCGAGTCCTGGACACGTCCTGAGGCGTTCGCCGCGCTGTTCGACCGCTACGCCGGCATGCTCTACCGGTACGTCTCCCGCAGGCTCGGCCCCGAGACGGCCGAGGACCTGGTCGGTGAGACGTTCCTGGTCGCCTTCGACCGCAGGAGACGCTACGACCTGGCCTACGCCGACGCCCGTCCCTGGCTGTTCGGCATCGTGACCAAACTCCTCTCCAGGCACCACCGCACCGAGGCCGCCAGGTACCGTGCGCTGCGGCGCAGCCCCGGGGAGGGCGTGGTCGAGAACCCGGCCGACCGGGTGGCCGCCGAGGTCACCGCCCTGGCCTGCAGGCCCGTGCTCGCGGAGGCGCTCGCGGGGCTGCCGCCCAGGGACCGTGACGTCCTGTTGCTGATCGCCTGGGGCGACCTGTCGTACGAGGAGACCGCCCGCTCCCTCGGTGTCCCGGTCGGCACCGTGCGCTCCCGGCTGAACAGGGCCCGCAGGAGGATACGCGCGGCGCTCGGCGAGACCAACCCGATGCACGAGGAGGAGTGACCATGGACGACCTGACGACGCTCCGCGCCCTCGGCGGCGAACTGGAGCACGAACCGTCCGCCGCCGCGCTCGACGGCCAGCGGCGACGCCTGCTCGGCGCCCTGGACGGCTCCCTGGACGGCGGGAGACGTGGACGCCGATGGCCGCGCAGGCCCGGTGCGCGCGGCGCGGTGACGCTCGCCCTGGCCGCCGCGGCCACCGCCGCCGTGCTCGTCGTCCCGAACCTGCTGCTGCGGGGCCACGAGGTGCCCTCCCCGGTGGGGGCGCGCCCGGTCAAGGCGAACGAGGCGATCAACGTGCTGGTCGCCGGGACCGACGGCCAGGCGGGGGCCAGGAGGAGCCGCGGGGAGGACGTCGGGGACCCCAGGGCGAACGCCGCGCGCGCCGACACACTGCTCCTGGTGCACCTGTCCGCCGACCGCGAGCGGGTCTCCGTCATCAGCATCCCCAGGGACTCGATGGTCCTGGTTCCCCCCTGTTCGAGTCCGGCGGGCAAGACCGTTCCCGCGAGGATCGAAATGATCAACGCCTCCTTCGCCGAAGGCGGCATGGCCTGCCTCTGGAAGCGGGTCGAGACCCTGACCGGGGTCCGCGTCGACCACGCGGTCGAGGTGGACTTCTCCGGCTTCAAGGGCATGGTCGACGCCATCGGAGGGATCGAGGTCACCCTGCCCTCCCCGGTCGAGGACCGGCAGGCGAAGGTACGGCTCCCCAAGGGCAGACAGGTGCTCAACGGCGACCAGGCGCTCGGCTACGTGCGGGTACGCTACAGCCTGGGCGACGGCTCCGACCTTGAGCGGATCGGCCGTCAGCAACGGTTCATGGCGTCCCTGGCGCGCAAGGCCGCGGGCCTGACGTCGGACCCCGTCCGCCTCGCCGCCTTCCTCGGCGAGGCCGCGAAATCGGTCAAGGCGGATCGCGGGCTCGACCTGGCGACGCTGCGGGCGATCGCCGAGAGCCTGGACGGGACGGCCCCCGGCTCCGTCGAGTTCCTCACGGTGCCCGTCCGCCCGTCCGCCGTGGATCCCATGAGGCTCGACTGGGACCGCGCCGCCGCGTCGCGCCTGTTCGCGAAGGTCCGCGACGACACACTGTGAGCCGGGGACCGTGCGGGAGTCCGTACCGGGGCGGGTGCGCGGGGCGCGCCTCGTTGCGGCCTCCCGCGCGCCCGGCCGACAATGATCGGGTGATCACCCGTGTGCGTTCCGTGATCAGGGTCGAGGGCGTCGTGCAGGGAGTCGGCTTCCGCCCCTTCGTGTACGGCCTGGCGGTGCGGCTCGGCCTCGGCGGGCTGGTCGGCAACGACGAACGCGGGGTGTTCATCGAGGTCGAGGGGGCTCCGGCCCTCGTGGCGGAGTTCACCGCGGCGCTCAGCGCGAGCCCGCCGCCGCTGGCCACCGTCGAACGGGTCAGCGCGCGGCCCGCGACGGCGACGGGTGAGACGCGCTTCGCCATCGCGGGCAGCTCCGGGGGCGGGCCGCGGCGGACGCTCGTCTCCCCCGACGTGGCCACCTGCGACGACTGCCTGCGCGAGATGGACGACCCGGCGGACCGGCGGTACGGCTACGCCTTCGTCAACTGCACCAACTGCGGGCCCCGGTTCACGATCGTGCGGGACGTCCCCTACGACAGGCCGAACACCACGATGGCGGGCTTCGCCATGTGCGCGGACTGCGCGCGGGAGTACCACGACCCGGCGGACCGGCGCTTCCACGCCCAGCCGGTGTGCTGCCCGGCCTGCGGCCCCCGGCTGCGGCTGCTCGGCCCCGCGGGCGGCCCGCTGCCGGGCGACCCGGTCGAGGAGGCCGTACGGCTGCTGCGCGGCGGCGGGGTGCTCGCGGTCAAGGGGCTTGGCGGTTACCACCTGGCCGCCCTCGCCTCCCGCGAGCCCGCCGTCGCGGCGCTGCGTTCCAGGAAGCACCGGATGGAGAAGCCCTTCGCGGTGATGGTGGCCGGCCTGGCGGCGGCGCGGCTGCTGTGCGAGGTGGACGAGGCGGAGGAGCGGCTGCTCACCTCGGGGGCGCGCCCGATCGTGCTGCTGCGCGGGCGCGAGGAGAGCGCCCGTCTCGTCGCCCCCTCCGTGGCCCCCTCCGGCGGCCCTTCCGGTGAGAGGCCCGGGGACCGGTGGCTCGGGGTGATACTGCCCTACACCCCGCTGCACCACCTGCTGCTGCGCGGCCTGGACGCGCCCATGGTGCTCACCAGCGGCAACGTCTCCGACGAGCCGATCGCCTACCGCGACGAGGACGCGCTGGCCCGCCTGGGCGGGGTCGCCGACGCCTTCCTCGTCCACGACCGGCCGATCCACACGCGCACCGACGACTCGGTCGTGCGGGTCCTGCGGGGCCGTGAGCTGCCGCTGCGGCGCTCCCGGGGGTACGCCCCGCGCCCGCTGCCGCTCGCCCGCGCCCTGCCCGGGCCCGTGCTGGCCTGCGGCGCGGAGCTGAAGCACACCTTCTGCGTGGCCAGGGGCGCCCACGCCTTCGTCTCCCACCACATCGGCGACCTGGAGAACTACGAGACGTTCCGGTCCTTCACCGAAGGGGTCGGCCACTTCCTGCGGCTGTTCGACGTCGTCCCCGAGGTGGTGGCCCACGACCTGCACCCGGAGTACCTGTCGACCAAGTACGCGCTCGCCCTTGAGGGGCCTCTCGCGGGGGCCCGCCCGGTGGCGGTGCAGCACCACCACGCGCACGTGGCCTCGTGCCTGGCCGACAACGGGGTCGCGGGGCCGGTGATCGGGGTGGCCTTCGACGGGCTCGGCTACGGTCCGGACGCGACGCTGTGGGGCGGGGAGTTCCTGGTGGCCGACCTGGTCTCCTTCGAGCGGGCGGGTCATCTGGCCACGGTGCCGATGCCCGGCGGGGCGGCGGCGGTCAGGCAGCCGTGGCGGATGGCCGCCGCCTACCTCGACGCGGCGTACGGCGGTGCCGTACCCGGTGACCTGGACGTCGTACGGCGCAACGCCGAGGCCTGGGAGGGGGTCCTGGCGCTCGGCAGGCGCGGGGTGAACGCCCCCCTGACGTCGAGCGCGGGCAGGCTGTTCGACGCGGTGGCCTCGGTCGCGGGCGTCCGGGACGTCATCGGCTACGAGGGGCAGGCGGCGATCGAGTGGGAACGGCTCGCCGACCCGGCGGAGACGGGCCGTTACGGCTTCCGCCTGACGGGTTCTGCCCCCTTCGTCGTCCACGGGACCGACCTGGTCGCGGCGGTCGCCGAGGACGTCCGGGCGGGCACGGAGACCGGGGTGGTCTCCGCCAGGTTCCACAACACGGTCGCGCGGATCGTCGCCGAGGGCTGCGCCCGGGTCAGGCGGGCGGGCGGGCCGTCCACGGTCGCGCTCTCCGGGGGCGTGTTCCAGAACGCGCTGTTGCTCGTGCGGGCCGCCGCCCTCCTGGAGGAGGACGGCTTCCACGTGCTGACGCACGGGCGGGTGCCGCCCAACGACGGCGGCGTCAGCCTGGGCCAGGCCGTCGTCGCGGGCGCCCGCGACGTCCGGCACTGACCCGGGCGCCCGCGACGTCCGGCACTGACCCGGGCGTCCGTGGGCGCCTGGGCACGTCTGTGGGCGGCTGTGGGCGGGCTCCCTCAGCAGATGCGGGGCAGCGGGTCGCCGACCAGCAGGTCCACGATGCGGGTACCGCCGAAACCGGTCTTCAGCAGCACCAGCCCCGGGGGGTCCTGCCCGACGCGGCCGACGAGCGCGGCGCCCTCGCCGAGGGGGTGCGCGCGCAGGGCCGCCAGCGCGGCGTCCGCCACCGCGCCGTCGACCACGGCGACCAGACGTCCCTCGCAGGCCACGTAGAGCGGGTCGATGCCGAGCAGTTCGCACGCGCCGCGTACGGCCCGCCGTACCGGGACCGCGTCCTCCTCGACGACCACGGCGACGCCGGAGGCCCGCGCGATCTCGTTCAGGATCGTGGCGACCCCGCCCCTGGTCGCGTCGCGCATGCAGCGCACGGCGCCGGGGCAGGCGTCAAGGAGCGCGGCGGCCGGCCCGTTCAGCGGCGCCGTGTCGGAGACCAGGTCGGCCTCGATGTCCAGTTCGCCCCGGGCGAGCATGATGGTGACGCCGTGCTCACCGACCGGCCCGGAGACGATGACGGCGTCGCCGGGTCGCGCCCCCGCCACACCCAGGGCGCCGGGCCGGTCGAGCAGCCCGACCCCGGCCGTGTTGACGTAGCACCCGTCGGCCTTGCCGCGCTGCACCACCTTGGTGTCGCCGGTGACGATCCGGACCCCGGCCGCCTGCGCCGCCTCGGCCATCGACGCGACGACGCGCCTGAGGTCGCCGACGGGGAACCCCTCCTCCAGGATGAAGCCCGCCGAGAGGTACAGCGGGCGGGCGCCGCACATCGCCAGGTCGTTGACGGTCCCGTTGACCGCGAGGTCGCCGATGTTCCCCCCGGGGAAGAACAACGGGGAGACGACGTAGGAGTCGGTGGTCAGGGCCAGGCGCTGGGTGCCGGCGTCGAACACGGCGCCGTCCTCGAGCGGTTCGAGCAACGGGTTGCGGAAGGACTCAAGGAAGACCGCCTCGACCAGGGACTGGGTCGCCTTGCCCCCCGCCCCGTGGGCCATGGTGATGTGTTCCTCCCGCACCGTGGCCTTGCGGCGGCGTGCCCGGTCGACGCGTTCGAGGACCTGTTCCTCGCGGCCCGGCCGTACGGTCTGGTTCTCGTGTTCGCGGACCAGGGCCTCGGCCCAGGCCGCGGTTCCCTCGGCGCCGGTCACCGTGTCGCCTCCCGCACCCGTTCCCGGGAGAAACGGCCGAAGTTGTAGTAGGCCGCGCAGGCCCCCTCCGAGGAGACCATGCAGGTGCCGATCGGGGTCTCCGGGGTGCAGGCGGTGCCGAACACCTTGCACTCCCACGGTTTGAGCACGCCCTTGAGCACCTCGCCGCACTGGCAGGCCTTGGGGTCGGCCACCCGGACGCCGGGGATGCCGAAGATCTGTTCCGCGTCGTGGACGGCGTAGCGTTCCCGCATGCCGAGCGCGGAGTGGGAGATGAACCCCAGGCCGCGCCACTCGAAGTAGGGCCGCAGCCGCATCACCTGGTTGACGGCGGCGAGCGCCCTGGGGTTGCCCTCCCACGGCACGACGCGGGCGTACTGGTTCTCCACCTCGGAGCGCCCCTCGGCCAGTTGCAGCAGCAGCATGTAGATCGACTGCAGGAGGTCGAGCGGCTCGAACCCCGCGACGACGAGCGGTTTGCCGTAGTCACGGGCGATGAACTCGTACGGCCCGCAGCCGATGACCGTCGAGACGTGGCCGGGGCCGATGAACCCGTCAAGGCGCAGGTCCGGGGAGTCCAGGATGGCCTTGATCGCGGGGATGATCGTCACGTGGTTGCAGAAGACGGAGAAGTTGGTGATCCGCTCGGCCTCGGCGCGCATGACCGTCATGGCGGTCGAGGGAGCCGTGGTCTCGAAGCCGATCGCCATGAAGACGACACGTCTGTCCGGGTTCTGCCGGGCGATCTTGAGGGCGTCCAGCGGTGAGTAGACCATGCGGATCTCGGCGCCCTGGGCCATGGAGTCGAAGAACGAGCCCCGCCCGCCGGGGACCCGCATCATGTCGCCGAAGGAGGTCATGATCACATCTGGCCGCTCGGCGATGTGGATGGCGTCGTCGACCCGTCCCATCGGGATGACGCAGACCGGGCAGCCGGGGCCGTGCACCAGGGTGATGTTCTCCGGCAGGTGGTCCTCAAGCCCGTGCTTGTAGATGGTGTGCGTGTGGCCGCCGCAGACCTCCATGAACTTGTAGCGCCGCCCCGGTTCGCACAGGTTCGCGATCTTCGCGGCGAGGGCCCGCGCCTTCTCCGCGTCACGGTACTCGTCGACGAAACGCATCACGCCTCACCCCGGCCGATCGGATCGAAGGGGTCCAGCGAGGACTCCTTAAGTGCGGCGAGTTCGTCGTCGTACGCCTGGCCGATGCTCTCCAGGAACTCCATCGCGGCCTTCGCCTCGTCCTCGTCGATCTTCGATAGGGCGAAGCCGACGTGGATGAGGATCCAGTCGCCCGGCCTGAGCTCCTCGCCTTCGAGCAGGCCGACGTTGATCGCCCGCCGTACCCCGCTCACGTCGACCCTCGCGAGGTCAGTGTGATCCGCCAGGATCTCCACGATCTCCCCCGGAATCCCCAGACACATGGCTCACCACCTCCTCAAGCTCGATGGATTCGAGGGTCAGCTCGTCGCCGCCCAGCAGGTCGACGTCGGTGCTCGCGCAGCCACCGCACACGGCCAGCGCGTCGTAGGTCTCCCGGTCCTCGCCGCAGGAGCGGCAGGTGAGCCTGGCGGGCACCACGACCAGGTCCGCCGTGGCGCCCTCCGCCACGCTGCCCGGCGCGACCAGGGAGAACGCCTGGTCGAACGCGGGCCCGGTGATCCGCAGCATCGCCCCGGCCCGCACGCGCAGGCGCGCCACCTTGCGTCCCCGGGCCCTTCGCTCGACCGCGTCGAGCACCGCCTCGGCTATTCCGAACTCGTGCACGGCCCCGCCGCCTCTCGTGTCGGTCCTTCACCCCGGGTGGCCCGCGCGGGGCCGTACCGGCCGGTCACATCTCCCTCATCCGCTTGTAGCGCAGGATGTCGGGCAGGGAGACGGCGATCACGACCGCCACCCCCGCGGCGACCGTCAGCAGCAGCACTTTCCCGATCATGTCCTTCCCCTCTCGATACGCGCGGCGCCTGACGCCGCGACCTGTTCCGCGACCAGCTCCCGGACGAGTCCCGCGGCCACGGGGACCGCGTGGGCGACCGGTTCGCTGAGTCCCATGCCCGGCGAGGTGTCGGCGGGCTCGCAGCCGACGAGCAGGACCGGCTCGGTGGTGACGCCGAGCGGGCCGAACAGCGCGAACAGCGCGTCCGGCGTCATGCCGTGGGAGTCGCCGAGCGCCCCCATGAGGAGCGGCGTCTCGTCCCGGGCCCCCCGGTCGATGCCGGGTTCGATGACCGAAAGCGTCCCCGGCCGCTCCCCCCTGGGGACGGCGTCGAGGAGGATCAGGCCGTCGTACCCGGCCAGCAGCTCGTAGGCCAGGTGGACGCCGCGGATGCCGAAGTCGGCCACCACGGCGCCCTCCGGCGGCCCCTGCTCACCGAGCAGCTTGACGACCTCGACGCCGAACCCGTCGTCGCCGAAGAAGACGTTGCCGACGCCCGCCACCAGGATCCCGCCGCTCATCGGCCCTCCCCCTCCGCCGGGGCGCCGTCGAGCGGCTCGACCTCGTCCGGCGAGAAGTACAGGAAGCGGCCCTGGGCGCGTTGCAGGTCGGCTCCCGGGTCGTCCTCCAGGGTCACGGCCAGGTGGTGGGCGCCGTCCACGTCGAGCAGGACGGCCTCGACCGTCGCGGCCCGCCCGGTCAGGAACATGTCGTGGGCGTCCGCGCGGCGCCCGCCGGGCGCCCCCGGGCAGGCGCCCCCGCCGGGCAGCAGCCGGACCCTGCTGCCCCGGGCGAGGGTCACCCCCGCGACGACGACGCCGTCGCTCCCCGGGGAGACCGAGGTGTCCGCGCCGGGGTCCCACCACGGCACCGGCTGTCGCCCCTGTTCCTGCCGTACGGGCTCCGGCCCGCAGGAGCGCAGGTAGCGGATGGCGCCGTGCAGCCGTTCGAGCATCTCGCCCGGCATGTCCCCGGTCCGCTCGACGATGCGGGCGGCCCGCGGGTCGGTGGCCCTCGCCTCCCGCTTCTCCTCCTCGGTCAGGGTCATCGTCCTGAGGCTGAGGATCTCGTCGATCTCGGTGGCGTCGAAGAGGTCGCCGGGGCTCTCCGGGGCGACGGCCGGGTGGTCGTACAGGATGATCGGCGCCGAGAGCACGGCGTCGCGCCGTCCCGGCTCGCCGACGAGCACCGGCCAGGTGTGCAGGTTCCGGCAGGCGCGCGCCGCCTCTCCCGCCCATTCCGGCGGGTCGAGCAGGGACAGGAACTCCCCGCCCGTGACCGCGAGCAGCGTGTGGGCGGCGATCGGCGACCTGCGCAGCGCGTCGTCACGGCCCGCCTCCGGCCCCGGCTCCCAGTCGCAGGTGTTCTCCACCCGCACCCGCAGCCTGACCGGCCCGTACGGCCCGGCGAGCCGTTCGGCGCCGATCCGCACCACCACCTCGACCGGCAGGTGCTCGCGCACGACACGGCCTGCGGCCCGCCCCGAGGAGGCCAGGAGCGGCTCGGCCGTACGGCCCCCGGGAAAGCCCGCCTCCAGGGTCCGTCCGGCCCCGAGCAGCTCCGCCAGCGGCAGGACGGCCTCGCACTCCCGCTCGACGGCCTCGTCGAAGCTCAGGTGGGTCTCCTCGCCGATCCGCAGGGAGGGGACCGGCCGGTGGGCGCCGTCGGCTTCGAGCCGTTCGACGGTCCTGGCGACCAGGTGCAGGAAGCGCAGCCTGACGTGGACCGTCGCCTCCTCTCCCGCCTGGAGGAGACACTCGGTCTGGCAGCGGGACGGTTCGGCGGTCGCGGTGTAGCCGGGCGGCACGAGCACCCCGAACTGCCAGCGTGTCCGGTTCTTCGCGGCCGACGCCCGGTAGGGGTAGAGCAGGTAGCCCTCGTACAGCACGGTGTCGGCGACCTGCCGGGCGGTCTCCATCGGGGTGCTCATCCGGCGGCCTCCCTCGTCTGCGCGAGCAGCGCCCGCACGGTCTCGTCCCAGGTGGTCAGCGCCCTGGCGGACTTGAAGCGGCCGAGCTCGCGCAGGGTCTCCCGGTCGAGCCGCAGCCACCCCTGCCCGGGGAAGTGGCGGTCCATCAGCTCACGCCACACGGCCACCGGCAGCCGGTGGCGCGCCTCCCGGTCCCAGGGCACCTGCCCGGCGGACAGGCCCTGCGGGGTGCGGGTGAACACGGTGCCGCTGAACAGCAGGATCAGCGGGATCTCGCCGTCGTCGAGGGCCGCGAAGTACCTGGCCGCCGCGACCTCCAGGTCGTAGGTGACGGGCACCGGCAGGTCGATCTCGGTCTCGCCGGTGAAGCCGGGCACCGTGGCCGAGACGTTGGCGAACTGCAGCGCCGTGAGCGTGGTGCCCCAGCGGGAGGGGTCGCCGAACAGGTCGCCGAGCAGTTCGGCCTCCTGCGGCGTGTGGCGGCGGCGGCGCGGCTCGACGCGGATCTGGCAGCGCAGCACGGCGGCCTGCACCCTGCCGCCGTCCGGCTCGGTCAGGCGCAGCCGGAAGAGCAGCGTCGGGGCGGCCGCGAAGGGGTCGGGGCGGGCGTCCAGGCAGGAGAAGCCGAGGTCAGTCACGGTCCCCGCCCCCTTCACCGGCGGGCCCGCCGACGACCCGGCCGCGTTCACGCAGGTCCGTGAAGAAGGAGTCGATGGCCTCCCACGCCTCCTGCCCGCCGCCGAAGCCCTTCCACAGGGTCCTGACCAGGCCGACCAGCTCGTAGCAGGCGTCGATCGGCACCAGATGGCCCGCGAAGCCGTCCGGCCCCCGGTCGACGAGCAGCGCCTCGACGTCCGGTCTGACGCCGGCGAGGGCGGGGTTGGCCGCCAGGACCCGTTCCCAGGTCTCCGCGGGCAGTTCGGACTCGGTCGCCCCTCCGGGGCTCGGATAGAGGGCGACCGTACGGCCGAGTGCCGAGTTGCGGAAGAAGAACGCCATCCGCACGGGGATCCGCAGCTCCTGCCAGTCGGCCTCCGACAGGGCGAGGCGGGGTGCGTACAGGTGACGGCCCGGCACCGCGAGGAACCTGCCCATGGCCGCCCCCTCGGTGGTGAAGAGCAGGTGGCAGCCGCGGCAGGCGCACATCAGGGCGCGGCCGCCGACGTCCACCACGTGGGCGTGCCGTTCGCCGATCGGTTCGGCGCACAGCTCGCAGCACCGCGCCCCCGGGCTTACCGGCGGCCCGGGGACGGCCGGCTCCCTGAAGCGCCGCAGTCCCGTGCTCACCGCGCCACCGTCCCCGCCCCTGACCGCGCGCCCGGCTGTGCTCCCGGTTCCGGGACCGGGCACGGCCCGGGAGGCGGCCTGGTGCCTATCTGCAGCAGCGAGCCGTCCCCGGCTGCGCCCTCGGCCGCGACCTCGACCATGCCCTCGACCTCGACGCGGACCACCTCGGGGGCCGCCCCGGTCACCGCCCGCTCGATCGCGTGCCGCACCGTGATCCTGGAGGAGGGGCAGCCGTCGCAGGCGCCGCGCAGGCGCAGCCGTACCACGCCGGTGTCCTCCTCGACGGAGACGAGTTCCACGTCCCCCGAGTGGCCGCCCAGGTGGGGCCTGACCTCCTCAAGGGCGAGCCGTACCCGCTCGCCGGTGTCCAGCGGGTGCAGGTCGTGCACCGCCAGCAGCCCGCACAGCAGGGGGTCGCAGGTCACCCGGCGCAGCACCCCCGCGGCCTCCTCCTCCGTCACGATCTCCATGACGCGTTCGAGGCCCGCGCCGTACAGGCCGACCAGCGCCCGCACCAGTTCCTCGGCCCTGGCGCGGGCGAGGGGGTCGCCGAGCGCGGCCAGTTCGGCCAGCAGCTCCTCGACCCGCTCACCCGTCGCCTGCGCGCCGGTGGTCTCCGACATCCGCCCGCCCCCGTCTCAGGCGCCGAAGGCGTGCGGGGTGTGCAGCCTGCGCAACTCGCCACCGCCGCCGAGGTACATGTGGACCCCGCACGGCAGGCAGGGGTCGAAGCTGCGCACCGCCCTCATGATGTCGATGCCCTTGAAGCGCTCGGGCGGGTTCTCCTCGAAGATCGGCGTGTTCTGCACGGCGTCCTCGTACGGCCCCGGCGTGCCGTGGCTGTCGCGCACGCTGGCGTTCCACGGCGTCGGCGGATACGGGTGGTAGTTGGCGATCTTCCCGTCGCGGATCACCATGTGGTGCGAGAGCACCCCGCGGACCGCCTCGGTGAAGCCGCAGCTGACCGCCTCCTCGGGCACCGTGAACGGCGTCCAGGTGTCGCTGCGGCCCGCGCGCACCTCCGCCAGCCCCTGCTCGACGAAGTACAGCGCGCAGGCCGCGGCGTAGGCCTGGAAGTAGGTGCGCGCCCGGTTGCGTTCAAGGGCGTTCGACAGCGGCTGCCCGTTGTGCTCGGGGATCCTCCACTCGAAGCTCCTCTCCGGCTTCGTCGCGCTCTTGGGCAGGTTGATCTGCACGCTGTGCCCGGTGGCCTTGACGTAGCCGATGTCGACGAGCCCGGCGAGCGCCGTGGCCCACAGCCTGGCGATGGGGCCGCCGCCGGTGTCCAGGGCCAGCAGGTTCTCCCCGTCGTGCCAGCGCGGCGACATCACCCAGCTGTACTTGTCGGCGAAGTCCCGTTTCTGTGGGTGCGGGATGGTGTGCTGGTTCCACGGATGGCGGGCGTCGACCGGGTTGCCCAGCGGGTCGTGGGTGACGAACTTCTCCTGCCCCTCCCAGTCGTCGTAGAAGGAGCTGCCCAGCAGGATCCTGATGCCCAGGTTGATGTCCACCAGGTCTGTGGTCAGCAGCCTGCCGTCGACCACGACGCCCGGGGTGACGAAGGCCCGCCGTCCCCAGTCGCTCATCGTGCGGTAGTCGTAGTCGCAGTAGCCGGGGTCCTGGAAGCTGCCCCAGCAGCCCAGCAGGACCCGGCGCCTGCCGACCTCCTCGTAGCCGGGCAGCGCCGTGTAGAAGAAGTCGAACAGGTCGTCGTGCATCGGCACGACCTTCTTCATGAACTCCACGTACCGCATGAGCCGCGACAGGTAGTCGGTGAACAGCTGCACGGTCGCCACCGTGCCGACCCCGCCGGGGTACAGCGTCGAGGGGTGTACATGCCTGCCCTCCATCAGGCAGAACATCTCCCTGGTCAGCCTGCTCATCTGCAGCGCCTCGCGGTAGAACTCCCCTTCGAGCGGGTTGAGCGAGCGCATGATGTCGGCGATCGTGGCGTAGCCGTGCTCGCCCGCGTGCGGGGCCTCGGTGCGTTCGGCCGTCGCCAGCACGCCGGGGTTGGTCTCGGCGATCATCTTCTCGCAGTAGTCGACCCCCACCAGGTTCTCCTGGTAGATGTTGTGGTCGAACATGTACTCGGCGGCCTCGCCGAGGTTGACGATCCACTCCCCCAGCGCGGGCGGGCGGATGCCGTAGGCCATGTTCTGCGCGTAGACCGAGCAGGTGGCGTGGTTGTCGCCGCAGATCCCGCAGATCCTGCTGGTGATGAAGTGCGCGTCCCTGGGGTCCTTGCCCTTCATGAAGATGCTGTAGCCGCGGAAGATCGACGAGGTGCTGTAGCACTCGGCGACCCGGCGTTGCTTGAAGTCGACCTTGGCGTAGATGCCCAGGCTGCCCACGATCCTGGTGATCGGGTCCCAGGCCATCTCCACCAGTTCGCTGTCCCCCGGACCCGGTCCCGCCGCGGATTTCCCGGGTTTCGCGCCGCCCTGGTGCGGTGTCGTCGTCATGTCAGCCCCGTCCCGCCCGCGTGCGCGCGGGCCTGCCCTCGCCGTGTTCGTTACGCCCGTGTCCTGCCGGACATCGCGGGCCGATCACCCCGGTGCCGTTCACCAGGGCGCCCGGTAGCCGGTCAGCAGCTCGTGCCCCCGCCTGCGCCACTTCGGTTCCTTGTCCGCCGTCTTGAGGGTGATGGCGCGCAGCCTGCGGATCACCCCGCCGTAGGCGGCACTGGCCGTCGAGGAGATGAGCGCCCCCGGCGGCTCGTCCATGAACGGCATGAACTTGTCGGGGAAGCCCGGCATCGTGCAGGCGATGCAGATGCCGCCCACGTTCGGGCAGCCGCCGACCCCGTTCAGCCAGCCGCGCTTGGGCACGTTGCACTTGACGACCGGCCCCCAGCACCCGATCTTCACCAGGCATCGTGGCGAGCCGTGCTCGGTCGCGAACTGCCCCTGTTCGTAGTAGCCCGCCCGGTCGCATCCCTCGTGCACGGTGGCCCCGAACAGCCAGGTCGGCCGCAGGGCCTCGTCCAGCGGGATCATCGGGGCCTGGCCCGCGACCTGGTAGAGCAGGTACACGATCGTCTCGGACAGGTTGTCCGGCTGGACCGGGCAGCCCGGCACGTTCACGATCGGCAGCCCCGCCTTGGAGCGCCAGTCCCAGCCCAGGTAGTCGGCGACCCCCATGGCGCCGGTCGGGTTGCCCTCCATGGCGTGGACTCCGCCGTAGGTGGCGCACGTGCCGGCGGCCAGCACCGCGGTGGCCTTCGGAGCCAGCCGGTCGAGCCACTGGCTCGTCGTCATCGGCTGCCCGGTCTCCGGGTCGTTGCCGAAACCGCACCAGTAACCCTCCTGCTTGATCCCCTCGTTGGGGATGGAGCCCTCGACCACCAGTACGAACGGGTCGAGTTCGCCCCGTTCGGCCTTGAAGAACCAGTCGATGAACACGTCCGCCCCCTGCACGGGGCCGGACTCGAAGTCGATCAGCGGCCAGTGCACCGCGACCTTCGGCAGGCCGGGCAGCGCGCCGAGCACGATCTCCTCGATGCTCGGCTGGGTCGCCGCGGTCAGCGAGACCGAGTCGCCGTCGCAGCTCAGGCCCGCGTTGATCCACAGAATGTGAACGACCGGCTCTTGTGTTGTCTCCACGTTGGTCGCCTTCGACCCGCTCTGCGTGGTCATGCGCCTCACCACCTTCGCGGGCTCCTGCCCGCCGTCGGACGAGTGCTTGTCAGCCTGGGCCGCTCCCGGCCGGAGTCCCGTGCCGGGAGAGCGCGTGCTGGGTGAGCTCCCACAGCACGTGGTAGATGGTCGTCTGGGCCTCCTGGATGCGGTGCACCGAGCTCGACGGCACCACGAACAGGTGGTCGACGGTGCCGAGCTCGGCCATCTGACCGCCGTCGTAGCCCGCCAGTCCCACCGTGGTCATCCCCCGCCGGTCCGCCTCCTCGAAGGCGGCGACGAGGTTGCGTGAGTTGCCGCTCGTCGAGAGCCCGAACGCGATGTCCCCGGCGCGTCCCGAGGCGGCGAGCTGGCGGGCGAACACGACCTCGAAGCCGACGTCGTTCGACAGCGCCGTCATCACCGCGACGTCCCCGGTGAGGGCGAAGGCGGGCAGCGGTTTCGTGGCCCCGACGTCCGGCAGGAATCCGGGACTGAGGAACAGGGCGGCCACGTCCTGCGCGTCGGTCGCGCTGCCTCCGTTGCCGAAGGCGAACAGTCTCGCGCCGCCGGCGAAGGCCTCGGCCAGGGCCTCGGCGCAGGCGGCGATCCCGGCGCCGTCGCGGTCGAGCACCTCCCGGCGCAGGGCGACGATCTCACCGGCCTTCTCCTCCGTCGAGCGGCGCACCGCCGCCAGCACGGCCTCCAGGTCCGTCGGGCCCGCGTAGAGGAACGGGTACAGCGACTCGACCGAGGTGTCCGGCGCGCTCATGTGTCCACTCCCCTGAGTACGGCGATGGCCTCCCTGGCGTGCACGAGCACGACGTCGCCGACCTGGGCGTCGACCAGGGCGACGCTGATCTCCACCGTTTCCCGCCCGGCGCCCCGCCCGGCCTCCGCCACGGCCAGGCCCGCGTCGAGCAGCCGTACCACCCTGGCCGGCACCGCCTCGTCGGAGCAGGTCAGGCACACCTCCTCGTGGCACGGCTCAGGCGGGGTCCGGCCCCCGGCAGCGCCGCCCGCCGTGCCGCCCGCCCGCTCCCGGCCGGTCACGCGACCACCCTCGGGGCGAGCACGCCGGGCTGTTCGAGGAACACGTGCACCAGCTCCCACAGGACGTGGTACATCGTGACGTGCGTCTCCTTGACCACCCGGGGGTCGTGGGAGCGGGCGGCGAGCACGTGGTCGGCCGCACCGCTCTCCCGGATCGCCCCGCCGTCCCCGCCGACCAGCGCCAGCGTGAGCAGGCCGAGGGCCCTGGCGGTCTCCAGCGCCCTGAGCACGTCGGCGCAGTTCCCGGTCGCGGACACGCCGAGTGCCATGTCGCCGGGGACGGCCAGGTGGCGGAGCTGGTGGGCGAAGACCTCCTCGGCCCCCGCGACCGCGGTGATGCCGGTGATGGTCGCCACGTCGTTCGTCAGGGAGAAGGCAGGCAGGGCGCGCTTGCCCACGATCACCGGGTGGACGAACTCGACGGCGATGTGCTGGGCGTCGGTCGCGGCCTCCCCGCTGCCGAAGACGACGAGCCTGCCTCCGCCGTGGAAGCGTTCCGCCATGGCGTGGCAGGCCCCGGCCACCCGGCCCGCGTCCTCCGCCAGCGCGAGGGCAGGCTCGACCCGGCGCGCGAACGCGTCCTGGGCACGGGCCAAAGGCGTCTGGTCCACGACCGGTTCTCTCCCCTCGCGCCGGACGTCATCCCTGTCCTAACGACCGTACGGCGGGGCTACCTGGGCGGGAGAAAACGACAATCGGAGATTTCGCAAAGATAATTCGGGATGCCTGACATATTTCTCAACATCCCCGGAAGAACCCATGAAGGGATATCTCTTGAGGTTTTTCCCGCGAAGGAAGCGGAAAGAGAACCTGCCCCCGTACGGCGGTCGCACGGGGGCGGTCCCGTGCGACGGTCAGATCGGCGCCTCGACCCTGAGGATCTTCACGAACTCCCGCATCCAGGCCGGGTGGTCCGGCCAGGCGCGCCCGGTGACCAGGTTGCCGTCAATGTGCGCGGCGCTGTCGACCCAGGTGCCTCCCGCTACCTCGACGTCGGTCGCGCAGGCGGGGTAGGCGCTGCTCGACCGTCCCCGCAGGACCCCGGCCGCGGCCAGCACGAGCGGGCCGTGGCAGAGCGCCGCGATCGGCTTGCCCGCCTCGTCGAAGTGCCTGACGATCCGCTGGAGGTCGGCGTCGGAGCGGATGTACTCGGGCGCCCTGCCGCCGGGCACCACCAGGGCGGCGTACTCCTGCGGGTCGACGTCGGCGAAGGCCGCGTCGGCCGTCCAGGTGTGGCCCGGCTTCTCGGTGTAGGTGTCGAAGCCCTCGACGAAGTCGTGCACGACGAACTGCAGCCGCTTGACGCCCGGGGCGGCGATCGTCACCTCGTAGCCCTCCTCCTGCAGACGCTGGTAGGGATAGAAGACCTCCAGGTCCTCCGCGGCGTCGCCGGTGACGAGCAGGATCTTGGCCATGGCCGGGGCCCCTCCTGTGGTTCAGCTGGAAACGATGTCCTGCCGGTTGTGCCCGCTGGAATCGTTTCCCGACCCGGTTCCCCCCGGACTTCTTCGCCGCTCGCGCACCCTGCGTCGCGCCGCGGCGGCGACGTTGCGCGGCATCCTGCCGAAGATCAGGCCGTGGAAGGGCGACAGGGCGTGCCAGTAGAGGTGACCGGCCAGCCCGTGGGGGTGGAAGATCGCCCGCTGCAGGTACACGGTCTCCTCCCCGGCGCGGCCGACGCCGAGTTCGAGCCAGGCCAGGCCGGGCAGGCGCATCTCCGCCCGCAGCCGCAGCAGCCGTCCCGGCTCGACCTCCTCGACCCGCCAGAAGTCGACCGCGTCGCCGACGCGCAGGTGCCGTGGGTCGCGGCGGCCCCGGCGCAGCCCGACCCCGCCGACGAGACGGTCGAGGAAACCGCGGGCGCGCCAGGCGACCGGCAGGGAGTACCAGCCGCTCTCCCCGCCGACCGACTCGATCACCGCCCAGAGGGCCTCCGGCGACGCCCGGACGCGGCGGGCCCGCCGGTCGGTGTAGAGGCTGCCACCCGCCCAGTCGGGGTCGGTCGGCAGCGGGTCGCTCGGCGCGCCCGGCGTCGAGGCCGAGGACCAGCGGGTGGTGACCTTCGCCTCCCTGATCCGCCGCAGGGCGAGCGCGACGGAGTCACCGAAGCCGACGAGCCCTTCGGGCGGGTCGGGGATGTGACGGGCGATGTCGTGCTCGCGGCAGACGGTCTCGTTGCGCAGCGACTCGACCAGGGGCCTGGCGATGCCCGCGGGGACGGGGGTGACCAGCCCCACCCAGTGGCTCGACAGGCCGGGGCTGAGCAGCGGCACCGGGATGATGACGCGGCGGGGCAGCCCGGCGACGCGGGCGTAGACGCGCATCATGTCGGCGTAGGTGAGCACGTCCGGGCCACCGATGTCGAAGGAGCGGTTCACCTCCTCCTCGACCGACGCCCATCCCACGAGATAGCGCAGGACGTCACGGATCGCGATGGGCTGCGTCCTGGTCCGCACCCAGCTCGGCGTCGTCATCACCGGCAGCCGCTCGGTGAGGTAGCGCAGCATCTCGAACGACACCGAGCCGGAGCCGATGACGACCGCCGCCCGCAGCACCACGGCGGGCACCGGGGCGTCGAGGAGGATGCGCCCGACCTCGGCGCGGGAGCGCATGTGCGGCGACAGCCCCTGCCCGGGCGCCGGCTCGCGCCCGGAGGCCGGCCCGTCCTCGGGAATCGGCCCGCTCTCGGGGGTCAGCCCGCCGAGGTAGACGACGCGGCGCACCCCGGCCCGCGCGGCGGCGGAGGCGAAGACCGTGGCGGCGCGGCGGTCGGAGGCGGCGAAGTCCCTGCCTCCGCCCATGGCGTGGATGAGGTAGTAGGCGACCTCGACGCCGTCGAGGGCCCTGGCCGTGCTCTCCTCGTCCGTGGCGTCGGCCTGGACCGTCTCGACCCGGCCCGCCCACGGGTGGTCACGCAGCCGGGCCGCCGAGCGCGCCATGCAGCGCACCTCGTGACCCGCCTCCAGCAGTTCGGGCACGAGCCGCCCGCCGACGTATCCGGTCGCACCGGTGACAAGGCACTTCACTCGACCATGTTCGTACGGCGGGGCGCGCGCGGTTGCGACCCCGCGCCGCGTGTTACAGCTCTTCGCGGAGTTGGAGGAGCAGTTGCCTGGTGCGCCCGACCGGTTCGGCCTCGATGCACAGGCGCTCCATGACCTCCAGATAGCTGTCGACGTCGTCGCGCTTCTCCAGGTAGACCGCGCTGGTGAGCTGCTCCATGTAGACCACGTCGGGCAGGTCGGGCTGGGAGAAGCGCAGGATGCTGAAGGGCCCGCCCGCCGCGGCGTGACCGCCCACGCTGAACGGCACGATCTGGACGGTCACGTTGGGCAGTTCGAGCGAGTTCAGGATGTGGTCGATCTGGCCGCGCATCACCTCGGGCCCGCCGAGGGGACGGCGCAGCACCGCCTCGTCGACCACGGCCCACAGGCGGGGCGGATCCTGGGCGTGCAGGATGCGCTGGCGCGCCATGCGCAGCCGTACGCGCCGCTCGACCTCGTCCTCTGAGGCGCTGGGGTAGCCGAGCAGGACGACCGCCCTGGCGTAGTCCTCGGTCTGCAGCAGGCCGGGCACGAACTGGACCTCGTAGTTACGGATGACGGAGGCCGACTCCTCAAGGCCGACGTACGTCTCGAACCAGGAGGGCAGGACGTCGTTGTAGTTGTGCCACCACCCGGCCACGTTGGCCCGCTCGACCAGGCCGAGCAGCGCCTGGCGCTCGTCGGGGGCGGTCACGCCGTACAGGGTGAGCAGGTCGGCGACGTCTCTCACGCGGAAGCTGACCCTGCCCAGCTCCATGCGGCTGACCTTGGAGTGCGAGGCGCGGATGGTCCGACCGGCCGCCTCCAGGGTGATGTGGCGCTCCTCGCGCAGGCGGCGGAGCTGGGCACCGAGCACGATCCTGAGCACCGTCGAGCTGCCCCGCGGCACGGCCATCGAGGTCGGAGGGACCGGCTCGCCCTCTGCGTGAGGTGTGATCATCTGGTAGTCCTTCAAGCGCGGAACGCGAGCCCCCGCCCACTCTTTGTGGCGATCGCGAGCCTTCACGGTACCCCCGTCAAGCCCTCCCGGCCACCCAGAATTTTGTTCTTTCAGTCGGCCGCGGCGATCAGGTCGTCGAAGTCGCCTCCCTTGATCCCCCGGACGAAGGCGCCGAGTTCCCGGGAGGTGTAGATCAGGGCGGGCCCGAGGGGATCGCGCGAGTTGCGGATCGCCACCCCGCCGCCTGGAAGTACGGCCAGCTCAACACAGTTGCCGCTGGGATTGCTGAACCGGCTCTTGCGCCAGACGACTCCGTCCAGCAGGGCCGCCGACATGCCGTTGTGCAACTGACTCATCCTCGCCTCTCACCTGTCCAGGGAGGGAAACTCTCGTACGATCATACTTCTTTGTGCAGATGCACGTGCATCTGTACTTGCCTATGCACATCACGCCGTGCAAGATGACTAGACGGATTGCCCTCGCAACGCGATCGCCACGCCTCCCCAAGGTCGCAGATGACTGCTCGCCAAAGACATCAAGCCACATCCATCCGGACAGAGATCGGTGGGTGGGAACGGTGGTTGTCAATGCTTGATCACGTGCTCCCGCCGAGTGGCCTGCCGCCGTGGACGGAGGGCGAAGGCCAGTCGGCCCATCTCCAGATGGCCGCTCGCAGCCTTCTTCACGACCCCTACGCGGCCAGGACCGCCAGGGAGTTCACCTCGACCGCCCTGCGCGCCTGGCAGCTCGACCCGCTCATCGACGACACCGGCGTGGTCGTCTCCGAACTGGTCACCAACGCCGTACGGCACGGCGTCCGCGGGGTGGTCGGCACCCACCGGGTGCAGGAGGTCCGGGTGATCCTCTGCTGCACGGAGAACACGGTGCTGTGCGCGGTCACCGACCCCAGCGACCAGGGCCCGAGCCTGCGCGAGCCCGACTACGAGGCCGAGAGCGGGCGGGGGCTTCAGGTGATCCAGGGGATCAGCCAGACCTGGGGCTGGGCCCCGCTGGCCAGCCGCGGCAAGGCCGTGTGGGCCGCCTTCGCCCTCCCCTCGGGAGAGGGACGGCGTCTGGAGCCCTGCCACTGACATCGGCCCCGGCGGACCGGGACGTCGGTGTGGCATATCCGAAAACACCCTTTAAGTGCGTCAAATCACGAATGCCATGCGATAAATACTGAATAGTTATCACTTTTCTCCATTGCCAGGGAGTAGGCGTCTACCAATGGACGGCCTGATTCCTTAGTCTCACAGGCAACCGGGGAGGTGACGCATGAGCGACTCGGTCAGGCGGTTCCCGGCGGCTCTGGACACGAGCGTGCCGAACGTCGCGCGGATGAACGACTACTTCCTCGGCGGCAAGGACAACTTCGCCGCCGACCGCAGGGCCGCGGAACAGGTACTGGCCGTGGCCCCGGAGATCAGGACGATGGCCAGGGAGCGGCAGGCCTTCATCGCCCGCGCGGTCGGCTACCTCACCGGGCAGGGCGTGGACCAGTTCCTCGTGCTGGGCGCCGGGCTTCCCACGCGACGCAACGTCCACGAGGTCGCCCAGTCCCGGTTGCCCGGCGCCCGCGTGGTCTACGTCGCCGACGACCCGGTCGTGCTCTCCCACGCCAGGGCGCTGCTGGCGACCGACCCCAGGACCGCCGTCGTCATGGGGGACGCGCTCAGGCCGGAGGAGGTGCTCGCCGATCCCGACCTGCGGTGCCTGATCGATCCGGGCCGCCCCGTGGCCGCGCTGATCCCGCACACGCTGCAGTTCACCCCGGACGAGGACGACCCCTTCAAGAGCGTGGCGCTGCTGCGTGACTCGCTCGCCCCGGGAAGCCACCTCGTCCTCGCCCACGTGGTCTTCGACACCCGTCCCGAGGTCGCGGGGCCGATCGTCGCCGTCTACCAGCGGGCCCTGGGCAGGAGCGAGGACACCAGGCGCACCCGGGGACAGGTGCTGCGCTTCTTCGACGGGCTGGACCTGGTCGATCCCGGCCTCGTCCACCTGCGCCACTGGCGCCCGGACAATCCGCTCACCACACGGGGACCGGACAGGACGTGGGCGGTCGGCGGCGTCGGCCGCAAACCCACCACCTGAAAGACCCGGACAGCCCGGTGAGGGGCACCGGCGGCGGATGCCCCTCAGCCGTACGGCCGCCGGTCACTGCGGCGGGGTGAGCACCTTGTCGATGAGGTAGATGACGGCGTTCGCCGTGGGCAGGTTGCCGCAGACGACCTTGGCGTCGTTGACCGTGTACTCCCCGTTCTCCTGCTTCACGGTGAGCTTGCCGCCCTCAAGCGTCTCAAGCGAGCCGCTCTGCAGCTCCGAGGGCTTCACCTTGCCGGAGACGACGTGGTAGGTGAGGACCTTCTTGAGCTGGGCGGGGTCAGCCTTGAGCTTGTCCTTGACGTCCTGCGGCAGCGCGGAGAACGCCTCGTTGGTCGGCGCGAACACCGTGACGCCCTCGGAGGAGTTCAGCTGCTCGACCAGCTCCGACTTCTTGAGGGCCTCGGCGAGCTGGGACAGCAGAGGGCTCTGCTCGACGGCGGTCGCGACCTTCTCCTTGGCGATCTCGACCGGGCTGCCCGGACCGGTCTCGGGGAGCTTCCTGCAGCCCGGCCCGAAGGGCACGGCCGCGGCTCCCTCTGAAGGCCCCTCGGAGGGACCTTCGGAGGCGCCTTCGGACGGGCCCTCGGAAGGAGCACCCGAGGGCTCGACGGGAACCATCTCGGACGGTTCCGGCATGGGTGTGAAGGTGAGGACGGAACCGGCGGCGCTCGCCTGGGCGGCCACCGGGAGGGCCGCCAGGGCCACCGCGGCGAGAGCGGCTGCGAGAAGAGAGGACTTCACGTTGATCTCCTTGGTTGGACGGATGGGCCGCCCGGGCCCACCGGACGGGTCCCGATGCCTCATCGCTCTGTCGTAGATCAATGCCCCCTCCTTTCGCGACAAATGCCCCACTGAGTGAATCTTGACTACATATCTCCCATGTACCTCCAATAGTCACAGAAACCTGACACACCCCTACAGAGCACGCTTAAGCCTGTAGATCACGAATAATCAGGAGATCA
Organism: Streptosporangium sp. NPDC020145; assembly: GCF_040631275.1. Taxonomy (NCBI): domain Bacteria; kingdom Bacillati; phylum Actinomycetota; class Actinomycetes; order Streptosporangiales; family Streptosporangiaceae; genus Streptosporangium; species Streptosporangium sp. NPDC020145. The sequence goes on from NZ_JBEXZT010000042.1 coordinate 44,485, forward strand.
TTCTCTAAATGCGGTCATCTCCGCCGCGCGACTCCGGTGTTCACCCTGATCTCCCCGCCGAGCCGGAAGCCCTCGGCGAGCCTGAGGTCGTCCCCGCTCCAGAAACGTCCCGGGTCGTACCAGTTGGGCCTGCGGTCCGCGGGCAGCAGGCCCATGGCCTCGTAGGTCACGGCGACGACCTCGGCGCAGTAGGCGCTCTCCAGCGCGTCCTGCGAGGCGCCCCTCTTGAAGATCCTCGGCACCCTGCCGCGAATCCAGCGGCCCGCGAGCCTGGCCGTCGAGGGGAACGGCGTGCCGTCCAGAAGGGCGACCGTGCGCAGCGCCGCGTCCTCCATCTCCCTGGTGGCCTGCGGTTCGAGCTGGCGCAGCCACGCGCGCTGGCCGTACCGGGTGGCCCAGACGCCGACCGCGTCCCGCAGGTCGTGCAGCTGGACTCCGCGCTGGTTGGTCCCTGACCACATGTCGGGCAGCGACCGGCCGAGTTCCGCGTGCCACATCAACGGGGGCATGTCGTCGATGACGACGGACATTCCGACATGGTTGACCGGGCTGTTCGTCATGGTCTGAATGGCTCTGTCGGGGACGGTACGGCCGCGGAACAGCCATACGTCGCCGGTACGGGTCAGATCGACCGCCTCATCGAGGCTGATGCTCTTGCCGGACATTTCTGTAGCCTAGGCATATGCGGTGGTGGAAGATACTCGGTCTCGCCGGGGTGGCGGGCGTCGCGGCGACCGGCGTGGTGATCGCCAGAGCCGAGCGGCGGCGGCGCGCCTACACCCCCGAGGAGATCCGGGACCGCCTCCGCACCCGCCTCGCCGAGGGTTCGGGCGACGCCGAGGGCGGCGTGCCCGCGGAGGACCAGGCCTGACCGGTCTGAAGGCCGCGGGAGGACCGCCGGTGACGCCTGCCCACGGGGTCACGGGGTGGGTGCCGTCCGCCATGCTCAGGGCGTAAATCATGACTTTTCCGTGCACGACCGCTGCATAAAGCCGTCACGGACGACGCCGGAGAGAGAGGGTGGACGGAATCGGCCTGATCCCCGATGAGATGTGGAGGAAGACGTGACACCAGAGGTACCCGGCGGCAAGCGGGGAACCATGACTCTGGAGATCGCCGACGGGGTGCCGCTCACGCTCCTGCCGTACCTGCGTGAGAGCGCCGACAGACTGCTCCAGGACGCCGCGGGCCTGCCCGAGGCCGAACTGCGCGCCCCGTCACGACTGCCCGGCTGGACCCGGGCACACGTGGTCGCCCACCTCACGGCGGGCGCCGAATCCCGTTTCAGGCTGCTGGTCGCCGCGCGGACCGGCCTGCCCATCCCGCGCTACCCCGGAGAGCGCGACCGGGCCGAACAGGTCGAACGGGACGCCAGGGGCCCCGCGGCCGACCTCATGGAGCGGCTGCGCTCCTCGGTCACCAGGGTGCTGACCGCCATCCGCGAGCATCCCCGGGCCGCCTGGCGCCGCCCGGTCCGCTGGCCGGACGAGTCGGGGCGCCCCGTGCACGAGACGGTCTCCAGCCTGCTGCAGGAACTGGAGATCCATCACGTGGACCTGGGTACCGCCTACACGCCCGACGACTGGCCCGGCTGGTTCGCCGCCGACGAGTGCCGCAGGGTGGTCGCCGACCTGGCGGCCAGGCGCGACGTTCCCGGTATGCGGATCGTGGCGACCGACGGGGAGATCAGGCACGACTTCGGCCCCGGACCGCTCGTGACCGGCAGGAGCCGGGCGCTGCTCGCCTGGCTGATCGGCAGGAGCGACGGCGCCGGGCTCACGGTCAGCCCCGCGGGACCGCTGCCCGCTCCGCCTCCCTGGCTGCGGTGACGGCCCCTGCCACGCGACATCTCCCATGGTCGGGGTAAATAAGCATTTGCCAGAAATGACATGAGGAGATGACGATGACGCACGATCGCGCGGGGCAGCCGGCCCAGCCGTCCGACCTGGTCGACGTGGCCCGCCTGGTGACCGCCTACTACGCGCTGCACCCCGACCCCGGGGAGGCGGGCCAGCGGGTGTCCTTCGGCACCTCGGGCCACCGCGGCTCGTCACTGAACGCCGCCTTCAACGAGGACCACATCCTGGCCACCAGCCAGGCCATCGTGGAGTACCGCGCGGCCCGGGGGATCGACGGCCCGTTGTTCCTCGGTGCGGACAGTCACGCGCTCTCCGAGCCCGCGCGGGTGTCGGCGCTTGAGGTCTTCGCGGCCAACGGGGTGCGGGTCCTGGTGGACAGCCGGGACGGCTACACGCCGACCCCGGCGGTCTCACACGCCATCCTCACCCACAACCGGTCGGGTACGGCGGGCACCGCGGACGGCGTGGTCGTCACCCCCTCGCACAACCCGCCGACGGACGGCGGCTTCAAGTACAACCCGCCCAACGGCGGCCCCGCGGACACCGACGCCACCTCGTGGATCCAGGACAGGGCCAACGCGCTGATCGCCGACGGGCTGAAGGAGGTCAGGCGGCTGCCCTACGCCAGGGCGCTGGCCGCCGACACCACCGGCCGCCACGACTTCCTGGCGGCCTACGTCGACGACCTGCCCTCCGTGCTCGACCTCGACGCGATCAGGGAGGCGGGGGTGCGCGTCGGCGCCGACCCGCTGGGCGGGGCGAGCGTGGCCTACTGGGCCGAGATCGCGCAGCGGCACCGCCTCGACCTGACGGTGGTCAACCCGCTGACCGACCCGACCTGGCGTTTCATGACGCTGGACTGGGACGGCAGGATCCGGATGGACTGCTCGTCGCCGTACGCGATGGCCTCCCTCATCGCGGGCCGGGACGCCTTCGACGTCTCGACGGGCAACGACGCCGACGCCGACCGGCACGGCGTCGTCACCCCGGACGGCGGCCTGATGAACCCCAACCACTACCTCGCCGTGGCGATCTCCTACCTGTACTCCCACCGGCCGCACTGGCCCGCGGGCGCGGGCGTCGGCAAGACCATGGTGAGCAGCGGAATGATCGACCGCGTCGCCGCGGACCTGGGCAGGCGGTTGTACGAGGTGCCCGTCGGGTTCAAGTGGTTCGTCCCCGGGCTGCTCGACGGCTCCCTCGGCTTCGGAGGCGAGGAGAGCGCCGGGGCGTCGTTCCTGCGCCGCGACGGCTCGGTGTGGACCACCGACAAGGACGGCCTGATCCTGGCGCTGCTGGCCGCGGAGATCATCGCGACCACGGGACGCTCGCCGAGCGAGCACTACGCCGGCCTGGTGTCCCGCTTCGGCGACCCGGCCTACGCCAGGGTGGACGCCCCGGCGACCAGGGAGCAGAAGACGGTGCTCGCCGGGCTCTCCGCCGACCGGGTGACCGCCACGACGCTCGCCGGGGAGCCGATCACCGGGATCCTCACCTCGGCGCCCGGCAACGGGGCCGCCCTCGGCGGTGTCAAGGTCTCGACGGACAGCGCCTGGTTCGCCGCCCGCCCCTCGGGCACCGAGGACGTCTACAAGATCTACGCCGAGTCGTTCAAGGGGCCGGAGCACCTCGCGCTGGTCCAGGAGGCGGCCAGGGAACTGGTCTCGGAGACGCTCGGCTGAGCCGCCGGAGAGGACGGGGTCAGGGGAGGCGCCGCCAGCGGCGGACGCCGACCCACACCCCGGCGATCAGGCCGAACAGGACCGCCAGAACGTAGACGCCCCTGGTCGAGGCCTCGGAGACGTAACCGCTCCCCCCGACCAGGACCGCCATGATCAGTCCGCTCAGCACGCAGACCAGCGCCGCGGCGCCGAACCCGAACGCCAGGGCCCGCAACAGGCGCCCCGGCCGCCAGGTACGGCCCTGCGAACGCCCCATCACCGACATCAGGCGCTCGACGACGACCTCGGGGTCGTCGTCGAGCTGGCCCGCGGCGAACTCGGTGACGGGCGCGCCCCGTCCCGGTTCGCTCAGGTAGATCCACTGGCGCCCGTCGAGGAAGAGCGCGGCGTCACTGGCCCCGGGAAGGCGCAGCCGCAGGAACGGCGTGCCCTCGGGGAAACGCCTGAGCCGATGCCGGATCACGGGCGCGTTCGCGTCGAGCGCCGTCCCCAGGGCTCGCAGCGCCCGTTCCTCATCAGGGTCCTCCACCCGCGGGAACTCCCTTCGCGTGACCTCTCACACGGTTTGTTCCCAGCTCACAGCCCTGAACCGAATGTTTTCCAAGAAATACGATCATTCAGCCACGGAACGGTGGCACCGGAGCCACATGGGACCCCTACCCGGCGGGCCGGACGCCCAGGGCGGGGGCGAGTTCGGCGAGCTGGACGACCGCTCCGTCCAGGTCGACGGGAAGCGGCTGAAGGGCGACGTGGTCGGCTCCGGCGTCCAGGTGCGCCCTGACCCGCGCGGCGACGGTCTCCACGTCACCCCAGGCCACGATCGCGTCGACCAGGCGGTCGCTGCCGCCGTCGGTCAGGTCGTCCTCGCCGTAGCCGAGGTGCAGCAGGTTGTTGACGTAGTTGGGCAGCTTGAGATAGCCCGCCATGTGCTCACGGGCGATCCGCCTGGCCTCGGCGGGGTCGGTCTCCAGGACCACGGCCTGCTCGGGGGCGAGCAGGGGGCCGTCCCCGAGGATCTTCCTGGCGAGCACGGTGTGCTCCGGCGGCACGAAGTAGGGGTGGGCGCCGTCGGCCTTGTCCCTGGCGAGTTCGAGCATCCTGGGCCGCAGCGCGGCCAGCAGGCGGGGGGTGGGCGGCTCGGCGGCGAAGGGCAGCTCACCCGTCACGGCGTCCATCGCGTCGAGGTAGGCGCTCATCGCGGCCAGCGGGCGGGCGTAGTCGTGTCCCCGCTGGGAGACCAGGGGGGCGTGGCTGACCCCGATGCCCAGGGCGAACCTGCCCGGGTAGGCCTCGCCGTACGCCACGGCCCCGGCCGCCATGGCGGTCGCGTCCCGGACCCAGATGTTGGCGATGCCGGTGCCGACCACCACCCGCTCCGTCGCCGCCAGCAGGATTCCCGAGGTGGCGAACGCGTCCCTGGTCCCCGGCGCCTCGCCGAACCAGAGGGCGCCGTAGCCCAGCCCCTCGATCGCCGCCGCCGTCCGGCGCACGGCCGCCGCCTCGCCCCTGCCGAACAGCGGATGCCACACGCCGACCTGACCGATGCCCATGTTCTTCTCCGATCAACCCCGTGGAACGCGCGGGATCCGCTCCGGACCCCGTCCGCGCCCGCGTACGGCCGGGCGACGGTTTCCCGATCATCCCATGTTCGGTGAGGAAGATCACGCAGGGGCTCAGGCCTCGCGGGCGGCGGTGAGGTCGCCCCCGTGACGGTCCAGCAGGGCGTCGGCCTCGCCGGGGCCGACGCCCCGCTCGGCCACCAGAACCGCCGTCTTCACCCGCCATCCGGACGCCTCCAGCGCGGCGCGGGCCTCCTGCGGGCTCACGCCGGTGAGGTCGCCGACCATCCGCACCGCCCTGCCGGCGAGTTTGGCGTTCGTCACCGTCATCTCCACCATGCTGCCGCCGTGGGTGCGGCCGAGCCTGACCATCGTGATGGTGGAGATCATGTTGAGGACCAGCTTCTGCGCGGTGCCCGCCCTGAGCCTGGTCGAGCCCGCGACCACCTCGGGACCGACGACCACCTCTATCGGGTGCCGGGCCGCCCGGGAGAGCGCGGTGCCCGTGTTGCAGGTCAGCGCGACGGTCAGGGCGCCCCTGCGGCCCGCCTCGGTGAGCGCGGCCAGGACGAACGGGGCCCCTCCCCCGGCGGAGACGCCGACCACCGCGTCGAGCGCGCCGACCCGCCGGTCCGCGATCGCCCCGGTCCCCGCCTCCGCGTCGTCCTCGGCGCCCTCGACGGCGCGGCTCAGCGCGGGCTCGCCGCCCGCGATGACGCCCTGGACAAGTCCGGGGTCGGTGCCGAAGGTCGGCGGGCACTCGGCGGCGTCGAGCACGGCGAGCCTGCCCGAGGTGCCCGCGCCGACGTAGAGCAGACGGCCTCCCGCGCGCATCCTGGCGACCACGGCGTCGATCGCCGCGGAGATCGCCGGGATCGCCCCGGCCACCGCGGCGGGCACGGTCGCGTCGGCGGCGTTCATCAGCCGGGCGAGCTCCTCGGTGCCGAGCCGGTCGATCCGGTCGTAGCGCGGGTCGCGCCCCTCGGTCGGCGCATCACCGGTCACGGCCGCCCAGCTTCCTGCGGTAGAGCCAGAAGACGCGTTCCGCGCGTGCCCCGACCGCCCTGGAGTAGAAGCGGAGCGGCCCGACCCAGGAGATCTGCGCATCGGTCAGGCCCGAGTCCCGCTGCTCGGCCAGGCAGCGGCGCAGCAGCACCTGGCCGACGCCGAGTCCTCTGGCGGCCTCCGCGACGCCCGTCGGGCCGAACCAGGCGGGCCTGGTGCCCCACGCGGCGAAGCCGATGATCTCGCCGTCGCGGGAGGCGTAGTGGCAGCCGGACGCCTGTGCCGTCTCCCAGGCCCAGTCGCCGCCCCAGTGCGTTTCGACGAAGGCGGTCACGGCTCCGGCGTCCTGCCGGGTGGCCCGGCGCACGGTGACGCCCGCCGCCGCCAGTCTTTCGAGGTCGGCCTCGACGGACAGGTCCCCGGTGAGGTCGGCGGTCATGTTCCAGGCGGTGTCGTACCGTTCGTAGCCGAGACGCTCGGCCAGGCAGGCGGCGGGGGTGTAGCGCACGTCCACGCCGGGCCAGGCGTAGCAGGGCGGGTTGCCCGCGAACCTCGCCTCGGTCGCGCCCTGACCGCGCAGCCACTCCTCCGCCGCCCCGACCAGCGCCCTGCCCCTGCCCCGCCTCCCGACGCCGGGGGCGACGGCCAGCAGGTCGATGTGCCCGTCGGAGGTGGTCGCGGACATCGAGGCGAACAGCACCCCGTCGAGGTCCTCGGTCACCAGCGCCGTCCATCTGCGCTGCCTCGGCGGACGCAGCAGCCTGGCGACGAGCAGGGGCGCCTCCCGGGCGTCCAGTGTGAGCGCGGCCCGCGCGACCTCGCCGACGGCCACCGCGTCCGCCGCGGTCATCTCCCGGACTCCCCGTTCTCCCACCGGCCCCTCCCCCGCCTCGCACCGCTCCCGCCGCTCGTACGGCGGGCCCGATGACCTGCGTCGATCATACGAAGCGCGGGGCCGTAGCGCCCGGTCCGGCCGTGCGGTACGGCCCGCGCCTCCCTGTCCGGACGCACGAACAACCTTCCGCTCTTCGGTAAACCTGACGAATTCCGCTGACCCCGACCTGTCATACCGTCGCGATAACCACGCATCGAAGGGTTGGCACGTGTCCGCTGATCTACATCACCGCGCCGTCGTCGCGGATACCCACAACGACCTGCTGATGGCGGTCACCGCGCGGCCGCCCCACCGATGGGCCTCCTTCTTCCGCGACCGATGGCTGCCCCAACTCCACGAAGG
>NZ_JBEXZT010000043.1:0-50236 GCF_040631275.1 Streptosporangium sp. NPDC020145
CCCCGCCCGCGGGGCGCCCGGCCCCCCCCCGCCACGCGGGCCGCCCCGCCGCGGCCCGGCCGCCCCCCGCCCCCACGCCTTCGGCGGCGGCCCCCCCCCCCCCCCCCCCCCCCCCCCCCCACCCCTGTAGCCCGCGTCATACCGGAGGCGTCCAGATGCGGCTGCGCAGATCCGTGCCGCGGATCACCTGGATGCGCCAGGGCTCGAGGCGCAGGACGTGCAGCCTGGGGTCGGCGGGTGACTTCCAGAAGGCCCCGAGGTCGTATCCGGCCCCGCGCGGGCTGGTCGCCCGGTAGAGGTCCCAGACGTGGCGCTTGGTCTCCAGGTCGTCGTCCCAGGTGGCCGTGGCCTCGATGGCGACCGAGCTGTTGCCGGGCTTCCAGTAGGAGAAGGAGGTGTGCGGGTTGCCCGCCAGGTGGGCCGCCTTGACCGGGGTCTTGTAGGTGGCCAGCCACCCGCGCGGCTTGCCGTCCACGTTCTCCCAGATGGGAATGAGGATGCGCGTGCGGGGGCGGTTCCCGGAGTCGACGGTGACCATCGTGGCGTACCGGATGGCACCGATGTAGGCGTTGAACTCGCTCTCGATCTCGGCGAAGGACGTGGTCATCGGAGGGACTCCTTCCGCAGGCCGTACGCGCTGAAGGCGGCGGCGAGAACGGCGGCGACGATGGGGACGGACAGGGCGGCGCGGTAGGCGCCGAGCGGATCACCTTCGCCGGCGGCGACGATGACGGCGGTGCTGGCGGCGAGCCCGAGGGCCGCGCCGAACTGGAAGGACGTGTACAGCAGGCCGCCGGCCAGCCCCTGCTCGCTCTCGTCGACACCCTCGGTGGCGACGATGGTCAGCGGCCCGTAGGCCAGGGCGAAGGACAGGCCGAGGATGAGCATGGTGGGGAACATCGCCAGGTAGACGGTGTCCGTCCCGATCGGCAGGAACAACACGTAGGACAGGACGGCCAGCAGCAGCCCGCCCAGGATGACCTTGGCGTTGCCGAACCGGGTGACCAGCCGAGGGGTGAGGGTCGGGGCGAGGATGGCGTCCGCGCCGATGGCGAGCATGGCCAGGCTGGTCTGCATCGAGCTCCAGCCGCGCAGTTCCTGCAGGTAGAGCACGGCGATGAACTGGAAACCGAAGAAGGCGGCGGCGAACAGCAGGCCCGCAAGGTTGGCCCGGACCAGCGATCCGGAGCGCAGGATGCCGAGCCGCAGGAGCGGAGCCGGGGACTTCCGTTCGATCAGGACGAACAGCACCAGGAGGGCGAGTCCGGCCAGGAGGATGGCGGCGGTCAGACCGGCGCTCACGTGGGCGGCCCGCTCGATGCCCAGCACCAGCAGCATGATCGCGCCGGTGATGGTGACCGCGCCCGGCACGTCCACCCGCCGGTCCGTGGCCTGCTCCGCCGGGGTCGTGGGAATCAGCCGTACGGCCAGCACGAGGATGACCAGGGCGAGCACCGCGGGCACGAACAGCACCAGCCGCCAGTTCACCTCGGCCAGCAGGCCGCCGAGCACCAGCCCGAGCGAGAAGCCGCCCGCCGCCGTACCGGAGTAGACGAGCAGAGCCTGGTTGCGCTGGGGGCCCTCCTCGAAGCTGGTCGTGATGATCGACAGCCCGGCGGGGGTCATGACGGCGGCCGCGACGCCGGCCACGAACCGGGCCGCGATCAGCACCCCGCCGCTGTCGGCGACGCCTCCCAGGGCCGAGACGACCAGGAAGACCCCGAGCCAGGCCAGGAACATCCGGCGGCGGCCGAACAGGTCGGCCGCACGGCCGCCGACCAGCATGAACCCGCCGTAGCCCAGGACGTAGGCGCTGATGACCCACTGGAGTTCGCCGGTGGACAGGCCGAGTTCGGCCCGGATCGCCGGCAGCGCCACGTTGAGCATGGCGACGTTGATGCCCTCCAGGAAGATCGCTCCGCAAAGAACGAACAACATCCCCCAGGTCCGGGGGGATCTCACGATGGTAGACACAGTGACTTCTCCCGTGGTTCTCTTTAGTAACGAAGGAATCTTGCGTCACCGTGGGGGAACTATGGAAGACGGCACTTCAAAGGCACTGAGTTACTGCACGGGAACCGATGCCGACCAGGCAAGACAGTGGGACGTCCGGGCGGACTGCGACGTACGGAACATCCTCGACCGTGTCGCCGACAAGTGGTCGCTGCTGGTGATCGCCCTTCTTGACCGCCAGACGATGCGCTTCTCCGAGTTGCGCCGCACCGTTGACGGCGTGAGTCAGCGCATGCTCACCGTCACGCTGCGGAACCTGGAGAGGGACGGGCTGGTCAAGCGGACCGTCTATCCCGTGGTGCCGCCTCGGGTCGAGTACGAGCTGACCCCGCTCGGCATCTCTCTCCACGAGGTGATCAAAACGCTGGTGATCTGGACGGAGGACCACCAGCAGGAGATCTCCGACGCCCGCTCCGAATTCGACCAGAGGGAGCTTGAGCCCGCCGTCCCGTAGCCGCGCCCCCGCGCGTCTCAGCGGGCCTCAATACGAAACGGCCCCCGCGCCGACCGGAGTCGGAGCGGGGGCCGTGCGTCCGGCGGGTCGTCCCGCGCGGGCGAGGGGGTGCGCCTGGCCGCGCGGGACGAGCGACGCCTTGGAACGTCTTACGGAACACGCTGGCAGCCGAGGGCGACAACGCCGTCAGGCAGCTGCGCGCGGCCCCCGTCCCTGCACTGGAACTTCAGCCGCGGCTCCTGGCGGGCGACCACCAGGGACTCGCCCTGGAACTCGCCCTGGGCGACCGCGCCGTTGGAGGCGACGCAGTTGCCGTGGCCCAGCACGACACGGCCGGGCAGGGCGACGTCGCAGGTGTAGGTGGGGATGGCGTCGGCCTGGGCGGGGGCTGCGACGGCCAGGGCGCCGGCCGCCGAGACGGCGGCGAAGGTGATGGTGAGCAGGTGGCTGGAGAAACGCATGGGGGTGGTGTCCTTTCTGAGATAGGAGAGACAACCACCCGTTATGTTACCGACGGTAGTCGGATGACTATCTAGCGTTACAGCTGGGTTGATGTAACCTTCGCTCCCCACTTCGGGTGCCCTTTTCGTAAGCCCCGCGGCCCATGCCGAACCCGGGAAGGGGGCCCGGCCCCCTTCCCGGACGGGAACTACCTGAAGGCCGTCACGTGATCGGCGGCCCACTCCTCGAAGGTCCGGGCCGGGCGGCCCGTGAGACGCGGGACGAGCGTCGCCCACTCCTCGTTGAGCGGGGCGGGATCACGCGCCGACTCGGCCCATATCCCGAACAGCCAGTCCACCACGGTGGCCGGATAGCCGTGCCGAACCCACTGCTCCCGCGCCGTCACCGGGTCCTGCTCCTCGAAGCGCACCCGCTCGCCGAGAGCCCGCCCGATCGCCTCGGCCTGCTCGGCGACGGTGAGCGACCGCGGTCCGGCGAAGGTGTAGGTACGGCCCGCGTGACCCTCCCCGAGGAGGACCGCCGCGGCGACGGCGGCCACGTCCGCCTCGTGGATCGGCTGGGTCACCGCCCCGCCGTACGGACGGCGCACGACCCGCTCCGCGCGGATCGACGGCGCCCAGTCCAGCCAGTTGCGCGCGAACTCCCCCGGCCGGATGTGCGTCCACTCCAGACCGGACTCCTCGACGGCGCGCTCGACCACCTGGTAGCCGTCCGCGAACATCGCGTCGTCGGCCAGGGCACCCGACAGGTTCACGATCCGCCGCACCCCGGACTCGGCCGCCAGCGCGACGACCTCGGAGATCGCCTGTGGCACGGGAAACAGATAGAGCCGTTCCACGCCGGTCAGCGCCTCCCGCAGCGACTCGGGGCGCTCCAGGTCCCCCTCGAACACCTCGACCCCGCCGGGCAGGCCGGCGGCGGCGGAACGCCGGGTCAGGGCCCGTACGGCGTGGCCGGACCTCAGCAGCTCCGTGACGACGCACCGGCCCACCTCACCGGTCGCCCCGGTCACCAGGATCGTCATGCCGCCTCCCCCGTGAAGTCCGCCGCGTGGTCCCGGGCCCACCTGGCGAAGGTGCGCGGCGGACGGCCGGTTATCTCCTCGTACGTGCCGGTCGGCGCCAGCGCGCCGGTGCCCTCGACGGCGGCGGCCAGCAACTCGACCAGCCAGTCGGCCATCTCCGGTGGGCAGCCCTCCGCGAGCCACCGGACGCGGGCCTGTGACGGGGTCAGCTCCTCGAAGCGCACCCGCGCGCCGATGGCGGCGCCGATCGCCGACACCTGCTCGGTCTGGGTGACCTTGGCCGGGCCCGTGACGGTGTACGCCGCGCCGAGATGCTCGTCGGTCAGCAGCGCGGCCACCGCGACCTCGGCCACGTCGGCCTCGTGGACCAGCGGATACCCCGAGGCGGGGTACGGCTCGCGCACCGTCCGCTCGGCGCGGATCGAACCCGCCCAGCCGAGGGCGCGCGCGGCGAGCAGACCCGGGCGGACGTGGGTCCACTCCCTGCCGGTGGCCTCGACCGCCGTCTCAAGGCCGCGATGGGCCCGGCGTTCCTCCTCCAGGTGACGGCCCAGCGCGCTCGGATCGTCGGACGGGGCGAACCCGGCCGCGGCGGCCGAGTGCACCACGAACCTGCGCACCCCCGCCGCCACGGCCTCCTCCGTGAATCCGGGCCCGGCGGACCCCGGCTCCCGGTAGGCGTACGGGAACAGATAGACCCGTTCGACCGCCTTCAGCGCCCGCGGCCAGGTGTCCGGCCGGGTGAAGTCCCCGTGGACCAGTTCGACCCCTTCGGGAAGCCGCGTCCTGGCCGCCCGCGGGTCGCGGACCATGGCGCGTACCCGCTGGCCCGCGCCCACCAGCCCCCGCACCACATGGCGGCCGATGTTGCCGGTCGCCCCCGTCACTAAAATCGTCACGTTGCTCCTCTGAACTCCGGATGGGCAATGGGGGCCGCCGCGTCCGTTGCCGTGGTTTCGCGGCGGCGCCCCGGCCCCGGGATGGTAGGCCGGTTCCCGAGGAGCTCGCATATGGATCGTTCCAGGGCGTCACGGCGGAGCGCCGCCTGAGAACCGCGTGACCACCGGAAACGGTGCTCGACGGGCCCGTGAGGCGCCTCCGCCCGCCGGGTCGTCCCGCGCGGGAACGCGGGCTCAGGAACGGTTGTTCAGGCCGTGTTCGTACGCCCAGATGACGGCCTGGACCCGGTCGCGCAGCCCGAGCTTGCCCAGGATGCGGCCGACGTGGGTCTTGACGGTGCCCTCGGCGAGGAACAGCGATCCCGCTATCTCGGCGTTCGTCTCGCCCCAGGCGATGTGCCGCAACACCTCGCGTTCGCGTTCCGTCAGCGGGTCCGGCGTGACGTCCGGCAGGCGCCGCGCGACGTGGTCGAGCAGACGCCGCGTCGTGGACGGCGCGATCACCGCGTCCCCACGGTGGACGGTCCGCACCGCGGACAGCAACTCGTCGGCGGGGGCGTCCTTGAGCAGGAAACCCGACGCTCCGGCCCGCAGCGCCGCGAAGGCGTATTCGTCCAGGTCGAAGGTGGTCAGGACGATCACCCTCGGCCCTTCGTCCGTCATCGGCAGCCGCCTGATCGCCTCGACCCCGTCCATGCGCGGCATCCGCACGTCCATGAGCACCACGTCCGCCGTCACCGCGCGCAGCCCCGCCAGGGCCTCCGCCCCGTCGCGGGCCTGCCCCACCACGCGCATGTCCTCCTGCGCGTCGATCACCATCGCCGTACCGGTACGCACCAGATCCTGGTCGTCGACGACGTAGACCCGAATCGTCATGCCCGATACGGCAGGCGCGCCTCGACGACGAACCCGCCCGCCTCCCCCGTCCGGATCTCCAGGGTTCCGCCCACGGCGCCCACCCGCTCCCGCATTCCCGTCAACCCGTTCCCCGTCCCTGTCGCCCCCGCCGGGGGCTTGCCGTCGTCGCTGACGGTGAGGCGCAGGTCGTCCTGTGCCCACTCCAGCATGACCGTGCCGCGGGCACCGGGGCCCGCGTGCTTGAGCGTGTTGGTCAGCGCCTCCTGAACCGTCCGGTAGACGACGAGTTCCATGCCCGGTCCGAGAGGGCGGACCGTGCCCCGCACGATCTCGGTCACGGGAAGCCCCGCCCCCCTGGTGCGCTCCAGCAGTTCCGGCAGGTCGGCCAGTCCCGGTGACGGCCGCGCCCCGCCGGGTACGGCGCGCAGTACGCCGACGGCGGCCCGCATGTCCGTGAGCGCCATGCGCCCGGTGTCCTCGATCGTGGCCAGGATCTCCGCCGCGCGCGCGGGCGCGAACCGGCCGCCCCTGGCCTGGGCGACGATGACCGCCAGCGCGTGCGCGACCACGTCGTGCATCTCCCTGGCGATCCTGGCCCGTTCCGCCGCGGTCGCCCGCGCGGCGGCGTCACGGGCCCGCTCCCGCAGCAGGTCGACGTAGGCGAGCTGGGTCCGCCGGTACAGACCGAACCCCCACGCCGAGACCACCACCGCGGCCAGCAGCCCGAACAGCAGCCACGGGTTCGGCCCCAGGGCCGCGGCGGCCACGCTGGAGTCGGTCGCGAACCTGGCCGCCGCCACCCCGGCCCCCGCCAGGCCCACGGCCAGCGGAGGGCGGCGCCGGTCGTACGCGGCGCAGGAGTAGACCATGAACGGGAAGACCAACGCCGACGGCAGCACGAGGAACAGCCCGGTCACGGCGACCTGGACGGCGAAGGCGGCGGCGACCACGAGGAACGCCCAGTATGCCCGGCGGTACGCGACGGCCACGTGCGCCACCAGGCATGCCGCCACGAGCAGGCCCGCACGCGCTCCCGGCACCGAGAGCACCGCGACCACCACCGACAGCGAGAACAACGGCACCCCGGCGACGAAGGCCGACACCATGTCCGCGCGCCGTGGCGTCATCACACCGTCGCCCGCTGGTAGGCCAGCGTGGCCCCGCCGACCGCCAGCCCGAACAGCAGCCAGCTCCCGTACACCAGCCCGACCGTCACCACGGCCGCGGGATCGGCCAGCGGTACGGGCCCCCGCGTGAGGCCGAACAGCTGCGACAGCGTACCGAAAACGGACATGGTTCCCATGGTGGTCAACATAGCGGCGCCCGTCCAACCGCCCACCAGCACCAGCCTCCGCGGCAGCCACCGCCCCCACCGCTGGACCAGCGCCAGGGAACCGGCCGCCCCGACGACCAGCATGATCAGCTCGCCGTACGGCAGGCCCTCGTCGTACCCCGTGGGACGCAGCAGCGTGCCGCCGAACGACCAGTACAGCTTGGCCGTCGGATAGACGAACCCGACCGCGAAGGCGCTGTACCCGAGCCACGACCCGCCGGGCACCCGGATGTGACGCAGGACCAGCGCCCCCAGCAGCGCGCATCCCGCCAGGCTGAGCCCGCGCAGCGCCATCCCGGGCCAGTCGACCCGCGCGAACTCCCCCGCCGGGATGCCCGTGACGGCGAAGAACGCGCGGAACGCGTCAAGCACGATGCCGCCCGCCGACCACAGCAGCAGGACGGCGGGCAGCAACCCCGCGGCGTGCGGCCGCACCACGAACACCGCGCCCAGCACGGCGGCCGATACGGTCACCCAGTGGGGAGCGAAGCCCGTGGTGTAGGGAAGCGCCGGCAGCGGCACGAGGGCGAGCGCGGCGGTCAGCGCGAGGACGATCAGCGCCGAGATCTGCATTCGTTGGAGTCTCATGACGTCAACGATTCCGGCCGAGGCCCGCGGGCCGCGTCTCCGTCAGGTCCGGACGAGATCTGACCTGAGAGGTATTGACACGGCCCGCACCCGGCGGGTCAGTGCGTCCATGAGAGATCGGCCCGGTGCTCGGCCGCTCTCTCATGGAGACCCCGGCCACCGCGAAAAGGAATCGGTCAGGTCTGAAACATGCCGGTACCCGGTGCTTCGTCGCTGCTTGGCTGAGTGCCCGTACGCCACACGCACCTGTCCGAACGGGAACCATGTCCACCATCACGCTCGCCCGGCCCCGCTCGCCCCTCATCGGCTGGCTCGCGGTCGTCTCACTCATGCTGGGCATCTTCACCATCGTCACCAGCGAGATCCTGCCGATCGGCCTGCTGCCCGTCATCGGCGCCGACTTCGGCGTCTCCGACGGCACCACAGGGCTGACCATGACACTGCCCGGAGTCGTCGCCGCGGTCGCCGCGCCCACCGTCACACTGACCACCGCGCGCCTGGACCGCCGCGTGATGCTGTGCGTCCTCATGGCGGTGCTCGCCATGGCCGACGTGCTGGCCGCGGTGGCGACCTCCTACTGGGTCATGCTGATCTCCAGGGCGCTCGTCGGTCTCACCATCGGCGGCTTCTGGTCGATCGGAGCGGGGCTGGCCGGTCGCCTGGTGCCCCCGCCCGCCGTCGGCACCGCCACCGCTGTGATCTTCTCCTCCGTACCGCTGGGCTCCGTGCTCGGAGTACCGGCCGGTACCCTCATCGGCGACCTCGCCGGTTGGCGGACCGCCTTCCTGGTCCTGGCCGCGCTGGCCGTCCTGGTTCTGGCCGCCCTGCTGACGCTGCTACCGCCACTGCCCGCCCAGCAGGCCACCAGCCCTCGTGTCCTGCTCGACCTGTTGCGCGCCCGGGGTACCGCCGTCGCCCTGTCGGCGACCTTCCTCGTCGTCCTGGCCCACTTCGGCACCTACACCTACGTCACGCCCTTCCTCCAGGACGTCACCGGCCTGGCTCCCGCGGCCGTCGGCGCCGTCCTGCTGGCGTACGGCGTCGCGGGAGTCGCAGGCAACTTCCTGGCGGGCAGGGCCGTCGTCGCACACCCGCGAGCCACCTTCGCGGTCTGCGGTTGCCTGATCGCGGCCACCACCCTGGTGCTGCCCTCGGTCGGAGGAACAGCCGTCGGGGCCGTGGCGTCGCTCGTGCTCTGGGGCCTGGCGTACGGAGGTGTGCCCGTCTGCTCGCAGGCGTCGTTCATCGCCGCGAGCCCTCACACGCCCGAGGCCGCCACGGTCGTCTTCACCTCCTCCTTCCAGGCGACCTTCGCCCTCGGCGCCTTCCTCGGTGGCCGTGTCGTCGACGCCTTCTCGGTCTCCACCGTGATGATCTGCGGCGGGCTGGTCGCCCTGCTCATGGCGGTGTCCCTGTGGTCACTCGCCAGGCCCCGCTGAGGGCGCGCGTTCCTCCAGGGTCGGGTAGAGGAGGGCGTTCATGACGACGGGAAGGGCGCCGGGGCTCTCGTCGCTGTAGGCCTCCCTCTCGATCAGTTCGGTGATCGCGGTGCGCACCCGCACGTACCGCTCCGGCGTCATGTTCACCCGGACGCTGCTGATCTGGAGGCTGAGGTCGGGGCCGTAGGCGGGCGGGTCGAGCGGGACCCGGCCCGCGCGCAGGTCGGCGCGCAGCCGGTCACGTGCCGATTCGAGGAGTGCCAGCGTGGTGTCGCTGAAGTCCTCCGAGTCCTGGGCCAGGTTGAACACGTCGTTCTCGATGGTGAGCCTGCGATACGTCGGCCGGTAGCGCTTCTCGATGATCCCGGAGACCACCCTGGTCTGCGCCACGTAGATCAGGTTGGCCTCTTCGAGCTGTTTGATGTGCCGGTACAGCTTCGTCTGGTTCTCGCCGAGCCGTTCGGCCAGCTCCTTGACCGTGAGGGGGTCGGCCTGCTCTCCGCTGGGGAAGGCGGCCAGGATCGACAGGCGCAGGGGGTCCGCGACCATGCGGAGGGTCTCCAGGTCGGTGATCCTGCGGACGTCGACGACCGCGCTCTCGGACAGGCTGGCTTCCATCATCTCGGGCTCCATCGCCGGTCAGCTTCACTGGTTGCGTTACAGTAGCGCATCCGTCAACATTCACGTTAGCATGAATGAGTGTGATGATGTGAATGATCACGGCGTCGAGAACGAGAGTGAAGACGATGACGGTGACAGAAACGCCCCAGGCGCAGGCAGACTCCGCTGACCTGCCGTTACGCAGGAACCGGCGCTTCCAGGCCCTGTGGGTCGGCGGCGCGGGCGCGGCGATGTCGGTGAACATGGCCCTGGTCGCCATCCCCGTGCTGGTGCTCGCGGTGACCCGGTCGGCGATGGTCGCCGGACTGTACGGCCTGGTCACCGGGGTGGCCGCCTTCGCGGCGGGCGTCCCCGCCGGGGCGATGCTCGACCGCTACGACCGCAGGACCCTGCTCATCGTCTCCGAACTCGTGCGGGCGCTGGCGTTCGCCACGCTCCTGCTCGCCCTGGCCTACGACACGTTCGGCGTCGTTCACCTCCTCGCCGTCGCGGCGGTCACCGGAGCCACGCAGCCGCTGTCCAGCGGGGCCCGCATGCTGGCCACCCGAAGCGTCGTCCCGCCCGCCCAGCTGACCAGCGCGCTGACCCAGGAGGAGGTCAGGTCGCACAGTGCCTCGATCATCGGCCCGGCGCTCGGCGGCATGCTCTACGCCGCATCCCGCACCCTGCCCGTCATCGGCATCGCGGTCGGGTACCTCCTGTCCGCGCTCTGCGCGCTGGCCGTACCCCGGGACAGGGAGGCCAGCAGGGAGCGGCGCGCGCGGTCCGGCGGAGGCATGCTGGACGGGCTCGCGCTGCTGCTGCGCGTCCCGGTGCTGCGCGCCTCGATCATCGCGCTGAGCGTGCTCAACCTCGGCGGCTCCGCGCTCGACCTGCTGGTGGTCGTCCTGATCAAGACCAACGGAGGCTCGGAGGCGGAGGTCGGGTTCGCCTTCACGATCGTGTCGATCGGCGGGCTGGCCGGAGCCGGTCTGATCGGAGTTCTGCACAGCAGGCTGAGCCCCGGCGCGCTGCTGATCGGGCTCTACGCCTGGGGCGGCGCCCTCACCGCGGCACTGGCCGTGCCGCTCGGCTTCTGGTGGTACGGCGTGGTGCTGGCGCTGGCGGTCCTGCCGCTGCCCGCGACCATGGTGCTGGTCGACATTCTGATCTTCCGCCAGGTCGAGGACGCCCTGCGCGGGCGGACCATCACCGCGACCATCACCATGCTCACGGTCGGCGCGGCCCTCGGCCCGTTCGTCGCCGGGCTCCTGCTGCAGTACGCCGGGCCCGTTCCCGCGGTGCTCACCGTCAGCGGCGTCTTCCTGGCCGCCGGGGTCTACGCCCTGAGCAAGCGTGTCATCCGCACCGCCCGGTGGCCGCAACCACAGGACTCGGGGGCCTAATGCTCAAGCCAGCCCTGGCGCACCGCCCGCACGCCGGCCTCGAACCGGCTGCGGGCTCCGAGCCTTTCGATGAGCGTGGCGGCCAGCCGCCGGGAGGTCCTGGGCGAGACGCCCAGCCGTTTGGCGATGGCCTCGTCGGTGTGACCCTCGGCCAGCAGGGCCAGCGCGCTCTGCTCCTGCGGCGACAGGCCGTGCGCGTTGATCGGGACGGCGCTGGACAGCGGCCTGGCGTTGGCCCAGACGCTCTCGAACAGCGCGCACAGGGCGGTCACGGTGCCCTCACCGGTCAGGACGACCGCCCCGGCGGCGGTGTTGTCGCTGGAGACGGCGATGACGACGGTGTCACGGTCCAGGATGATCATCCGGTTGGGGAGCGTCGCCACGGTCCGCACCTCGGCGCCGCGCTGGACGATCCAGTTGGCGTAGTCGACGGTCGGCTGGTTGTTGCGCAGACTGTCGAGGTAGACGACGCGCAGCCGTACTCCCCGCTCCAGCACCGCCGCGTCCTGCGGGCGGGCGCTCTCCAGGTTCTCCGGTGTCTGGGCGCCGTCCGGCGCGAAGGTCATGATCTCCCTGCTCACCGCACGGCAGAGCACCGCGATCCGGTCGCGGATGTTGTCGATGCCGACGATCTGCTCGACCCCGGCGCCCCCGGTCTCGGATCTGAGGCTGGCGTGGTCGGCGATGAGCCGGGCGGCGGCGGCGCGGGACTCCTCAAGGCGCTGTTGCTGCGCGATCAGACCGGCCTGCTGCCTGCTGAGCAGAATCTGCATTCCGATGTCGGGCGAGACCGCGTGCAGATGTCCGTTCTGCTGCTGCGAGGGGCGGATCAGAGCGAGTTCGCTCAGCTCATCCAGTGCGGACCTTATGTCGCCCGCTTCGCAGGAGAGTCGTTCGGCGAGTTCGCTGACGCCCTCGTTCGGCCGGGTCAGCATCGCACGATAGACAGACTCAGCGACCTTAGTCAACCCCAGGGAAGTGAGCACCTGCATTTCCTTTTGGATCGAACATCGCCGTTGACCGGAATCGTCGCAGAGCCCCAACCGGGATAGCAAGGTTCATTTCGCCAAAAACTTTAATTTTTTATGACATACCTCCCCACTGCCGGTCAGTGGCAATCGCAATTCGCCACGAGAAAGCGAGCGCCGATGTACCTCGTGCACGTGCAGGTCAGGTCGTCGGCCGGAAGCGGCCTGCCGGCGGACGTGGCGGGCCGGGTCCTGGCCACGGCCGTCCCCGACGAGCGCATCGAGCACGTCGCCGTGCACCCGCACGCCAGGCCGTACCCGGTGCTCGGGGTCGTCCTCGGCGCCGACGGGCTTGAGCAGGCGGAGGAGCGGGCCGCCGCCGTGGTGCGCCGCGCCCTGGCCGCCCACGACGAACTGCGGGAGTGGGAGCAGGTCACGGCGCAGGTGCCCCTCGTCGGGCCCTTCTACGAGCTGCTCGTCGAGCGGGAAACCCCCGGAGAGTTCTCCGGATGAACCGGTGAACGGTTCCGGCCACGGCATAGACAGGCCAGCTCGATCCCCTTCCGAGCAGGGGAAACGGTGATGAAGATAAGTCTCACACCCCGGGATGAGCAACCTGGAAGGCGGCCTGACGAGGCGCCGACCGCCCAGCCGGAGCCACACGGCTCTGATCCGATAAGGACTCTCGTCATGTTCGACAGCCTGCGCACCCTCCCCTCCCGCGTCGTCACCCTCCTGGCCGTCTCCGCCCTCGCCGTCCTGGCCGCTTTCGCCGCCGGAGCCGTGGACACCGCCGCACCCGGCGTCTCCGCCGCCGTGGTCGCCCAGAGCGGAACCGGCTGGCAGTGACCCGGCGGTAGTCCAGCGGCGGCCCGTGTGGCCTGTTCGGGCCACGCACATGGAGCCCGGCCGTGGGACCCGGTCCCGGAACCCGGCTCGCCATTTGTTTGACTCCCCCGCCTCGGCACGGACTTTATGACGGCGGATCACCGCCCCTTCTTACTCCGGCCGGCCGTTATTGCAGGTCACCGAAGTCGCCCATTGACAGCGGGCGCCGGTGAACCCCTTTCCTCAGACGAACATTCTGCTGCCGTGTGCGTGGAAAAAACCCTCTCGCGGACGCCCGTCACGGGTTTCCCCGCCTCTCCCGAGAACCCTCATGAAAAGCCACCGTCCAGCGACGAAAGGACGCGACATGCCGCCGACGAACCCGGTCGCGACCTCGGAGCGTCAGTTCCACGCGATAAATCCGTGCCCCAGACCGAACCTCCGGCTGGTCTGCTTCCCGCACTCCGGCGGCTCCGCCGGGTATTTCCGCACCTGGAAATCGGCGGTGCCGGAAGGCGTCGAACTCCTCGCGGTCCGCTACCCCGGACGGGAGGAACGACTCTGCGACCCGTTCGCCGAGGACATGCGTGAACTGGCCGACTCCATCGCCCACGCCTGCGCGCGGTTCGACGACGCGCCCCTGGCCTTCTTCGGCCACAGCCTGGGATCGCTGGTCGCCTACGAGGTGGCCGTACGACTGTCGGCGCGGTACGGCATCACACTCAGAACGCTCTTCGCCTCCAGCTGCGCGGCGCCCTGGCTGGCGCCCAGGCTCGGGCTCGGGGACGCCGACGACGAGGCCCTGATCGAACGGGTCGGACGGCTCGGCGGGACCGACATGAGCGTCTTCGACAACCTGGAACTACGTGAACTGATCATGCCGGCGATCCGGGCCGACTACCGCCTGCTGGACCGTTACACCGAACCGGCCACGACCGCGCTGGACTGTCCCGTCCACGTCTACCACGGCACGGACGACCCGGGCGTCGGGGCGGAAACGGTCGCCGCGTGGTCCAGGGCGACCGCCCGCGCCTTCTCCACACGGGCCTTCCCCGGCGGCCACTTCTACCTCGCGGAACACCTTCCCGAGCTGGCCCGCGACCTCTTCGCCCGCCTGGAGACCCCGCCGGCCGGCCGCCCCTCCCGCTCCAACCTCCTGTTCGTCCTCGGGTGAAAGACCCAGAACCGCTGAGAAAGGAAACACCGTCATGGCCAACCCCTTCGAGGACCCGGACGCCCTTTACCTCGTGCTCGTCAACGACGAGGGCCAGCACTCGCTCTGGCCGACCTTCAGCCCGGTCCCGGCCGGATGGGAGGTGGTGTTCGGGGAGGCCGCCCGTCAGGAGTGCCTCGACCACATCGAGCGGTCGTGGACCGACATGCGGCCGAAGAGCCTGATCGCCGCCATGGAAGACAACAGCTGACGACGACGCGTACGGGAAAGCCGAAGGAGGGAACCGCATGTCCGCGGTTGGTGGGGTGCCCCCGGCGACGCTGCCGGAACTGATCGGGGCACAGGTGGCCAGGACACCGGACGCCGTCGCCCTGGTGGCCGGGAACACCCGGCTCACCTACGCCGAGCTGGACCTTCGGGCCGGTCGGCTGGCCCGGCTGCTGGCCGGGCGGGGAGTCGGCACGGAGGACGTCGTCGCCCTGGCGCTGCCGAGGTCCGTCACGGCGATCGCGGCCGTCTACGCGATCGCCAAGTCAGGGGCGGCCTGGCTGCCGGTCGACCCCTCCCTGCCCGCGGACCGGATCACACGCATGGTCGCCGACTCCGGGGCGAAACTGGTCCTCACCTCGGCGGAGACGGCTCCGGGCCTGCCCGACTGCGGCGTCCCCCTCCTCCTGGCCGACTCCTCCACCGACACCGGGACCGGGGAGGTCCCGCTGCGGCCCCTCTCCCCGGCCAACACCGCCTACGTCATCTACACCTCCGGCTCGACCGGCACCCCCAAGGGCGTGGCCGTGACCCACGCGGGGCTCGCCGCCCTGGTCGCCACCCACGCGGGCCTGACCGGCATCGACGGCACCAGCCGCGTACTGCAGGGCGCCTCCCTCAGCTTCGACGTCTCCGTCTCGGACATCGTCAACACCCTCGCCAACGGCGCCACCCTCGTGCTGCCGCGCGAACAGAGCCAGATGGTCGGCGAGGAGCTCGCCGGCCTGATCGACGAGTACGGGATCACCCACGCCGACCTGTCACCGGCGATGCTGGCCACCCTGCCCGACGTGCCGCTGCCGACCCTGCGCGCCATCGTCGTCGGAGGGGAGGCGGTCCCCCGCGAACTGGTCTCCCGATGGAGCGCCGGGCACGCCGTCTTCAACGGCTACGGCCCCACCGAGACCACGGTCACCGCCACCATGAGCGGCCCCCTGACCGATGACGAGGAACCGCCGATCGGCCTGCCCTGCCGCGACACCCACGTCCACGTCCTGGACGACGCCCTGCGCCCGGCCGCCGAGGGCGAGCTGTACGTCGCGGGACCCGGACTGGCCCGGGGCTACGTGGGCAGGCCGGGCCTGACCGCGGAACGCTTCGTGGCCTGCCCCTTCGGCGAGCCGGGCGAGCGGATGTACCGCACCGGCGACAGGGTACGGCTGCGCCCCGACGGGCAGCTCGACTTCGTCGGCCGAGCCGACGACCAGGTGAAGATCCGCGGCTTCCGCATCGAACCGGGTGAGGTCGAGGCGGTCCTGGCCGGGCACCCCGCCGTACGGCAGGCCGTGGTGCTGGCCAGGCAGGACGAGCCCGGCCGCAGGCTCCTCGTCGGCTACGTCACCGGCCAGGCCGACCCGGCCGAACTGCGTGAGCACTGCGCGGGCAGGCTGCCGCACTACATGGTGCCCGCCGCCGTCGTCGTGCTTGAGACGTTCCCGCTCAACGCGGCGGGAAAGGTCGACAGGAAGGCCCTGCCCGCCCCGGTCTTCGGCCAGGCCGACGTGGGGACGCCCGCCCCGGCCGACGAGCTGGAGCGGACCCTCCACGAGCTCTACCGGAAGGTCCTCGGCCTGGCCGACGTGGGGGTCGAGAAGTCCTTCTTCGAACTCGGCGGCGACTCGATCACCGCGATCCAGCTGGTCTCCGAGGCACGCAGGGCCGGGCTGCGGATCAGCCCGCGTGACGTCTTCACCGCGGGCAACGTGGCGGCCCTGGCCAGGATCGCCGGGACGGTCGAGGAACGACCCGCCGTGACGGAGGAGGCGGGCGCCAACCTCGGCGAGGTCCCGCAGACCCCCGTCATCGCCTGGCTGGCCGCGCAGCGGGGACCGCTGGACGGCTACCACCAGTCGATGAGCCTGTCGATCCCCGCGGAGACGACCGACGAACGGCTGACCGCCGCGCTGCAGGCCGTACTGGACCGGCACGACGTGCTGCGGATGCGGACCTCGGCGCCCGCCGTACGGCCGTGGCGGCTCTGGACCCGGCCCGAGGGCGCCGTGCGCGCCGGGGACGTGGTCGAGTTCGTGACCGGCGAGGCGGACTTCGCGGCGGCGGCGCGCACGGCACCGGCCCGGCTGCGGCCCGAGACCGGGGTGATGCTCCAGGCGGTCAGGTACGGCGCGCGCCTGCTGCTCGTCGTCCACCACGTGGTCGTCGACGGGGTGTCCTGGCGGACCCTCCAGGCGGACCTGCTGGCGGCGCTGCGCGAACCGGGAACGCCGCTCGAACCGGTGCCGACCTCCTTCCGCCACTGGGCGCGGCGGCTCGGCGAGGCGGCCCTGTCCCCCGCCCGCGTGGCCGAACTGCCGTTCTGGGCCGAGACCCTGAGGACACCGGAGACACCGCTCGGCGGACGTGCCTTCGACCCGGCCCGCGACACCTACGCCACCGTCGGCTCACTCCGCCTCGCGCTGCCGCCCGAGATCACCGAACCACTGCTCACCCAGGCCCCCGCCGCCTTCCACGCGCAGGTCAACGACGTGCTGCTGACCGCCTTCTCCCTCGCTCTCGGGCACTGGCGCGCACGCCGCACCCCCGGCTCGGGGACGCCCGTGCTCGTGGCCGTCGAGGGACACGGCCGGGAGGAGATCGTCGACGGGGTCGACCTGTCCAGGACGGTCGGCTGGTTCACCTCGGTCTTCCCGGTACGGCTCGACCCGGGCACGGTGCCCTGGCCGGAGGTGACCGCCGGAGGCGCGGGAGTCGGCGCCGCGCTCAAACGGGTCAAGGAACAGCTGCGCGCCATCCCCGACCACGGCATCGGCTACGGCCTGCTCAGATACCTCAACCCCGAGACCGGGGCCGTCCTGGGCGAACACCCCGAACCGAGGATCGAGTTCAACTACCTGGGCCGCTTCCCGATGGACGACGTCACCGGCGAGGACTGGCTGGCCGGAGCCGACCTGGTGGGTGAGGGCGGCGAACCCGGCATGTCGCTGCCGCACGCCCTCGGCCTCGACGCCCTCACCCTCGACACCCCGAAGGGCCCGGCGCTGCTGGCCGAGTGGACCTGGGCGGGCGAACTGCTCACCGAGCGGGAGACCGCCGAACTCGCCGAGGCCTGGTTCACCGCGCTGCGCGGTATCGCCGCCCACGTACGGCGAAACACCGTGAACACCTACACCCCCTCCGACTTCCCCCTCGTCGAGATCGACCAGGCCGGACTGGACGCCCTGGTGGCCGCGCACCGGCCCGCCGAGATCGGCGACGTGTGGCCCGCGTCCGCGACGCAGAGCGGCATGGCCTTCCACTCCCAGTACGACCTGGGGGCCGCCGACGTCTACACCGCCGCGTGCAGCTTCGACCTGACCGGGGAGCTTGAGGTGCCCAGGCTGCGCGCCGCCGCCACGGCGCTGCTGGAACGCCACCCCAACCTGCGCGCCGCCTTCCACCGGGGCGAGGACGGCTCGACGCTCCAGGTCGTCGTGGACGGCGCGCGGGCGCCCTTCACCGAGATCGACCTGTCCGGCGTGGACGACTTCGAGGAACACGCCGCGAGGATCGTCGAGGAGGAACGCGCCCGCCGCTTCGACCTGTCCCGCCCACCGCTGGTGCGCTGGCTGCTGCTGCGCGCCGCACCGGAACGTCACCGGCTCGTCGCCTCCATCCACCACATCCTGCTCGACGGCTGGTCCATGCCGATCTTCGCCGAGGAGCTGTGGGCCCTGTACGCGAGTTCCGGCGACGACTCCGCGCTGCCGCGCCGCGTGCCGTACCGGGACTATCTGGCCTGGGTCGGCCGGCAGGACCGGGAGGCCGCCAGGCGGGCGTGGACCGCGGCGCTGACCGGATTCGAGGAGCCCACGCTGGTCGCGCCCGGCCAGAGGGCGCCGGAACCGCCCCTGCGGCTGCGCAGGGAGCTGCCCGCCGAGACCACCGACCGGCTCGTACGGCTCGCCCGGCGGCACGGCGTGACCGTCAACACCGTGATCCAGGCGGTCTGGGGGGTGCTGCTGACCAGGCTGACCGGCCGGGGCGACGTCGCCTTCGGCATGACGGTCTCCGGCCGCCCGCACGAGATCCCCGGAGTGGAGCGGATGGTCGGCCTGCTGATCGACACCGTCCCCGTCCGGATCGGGGTCCGCCCCGCGGAGAGCTGGGCGGCGCTGCTCACCCGGGTGCAGGCCGAACAGGCCGAACTCCTGGACCACCAGCACCTGGGGCTGGCCGAGATCCAGCGGTGCGCCGGGCTCGGCGGCCTGTTCGACACCGTCGTCGTCTACGGTAACTACCCGGACAACGCGCCTCTCGGCGTCGAAGGCGTCCTGGACGTCGCACTCGTCGAGGACGCCGACAGCGCCCACTACCCGCTGCTGCTCGCGGTCACCCCCGGCGAACGGCTCGGCCTGCATCTCGACCACCAGCCCTCCGTCATCACCGGCGAGGCGGCCACGACCCTGCTCGGCCGGTTCGAACGACTGCTCGGCCACCTGCTGGACGACCCCGGGGCACCGGTCGGCCAGGCCGGAGTCCTGACGCCCGGGGAGCGGGCCGAGATCCTCGGTGGATGGAACGACACCGCGGGGCCGGTCCCCGAGCGGAGCCTCCCTGAGCTGTTCGCCGAACAGGTGGCGCGCGTCCCGGACGCGGTGGCTCTGCGCTGCGGCGATGAGGAGCTGACCTACCGGGACCTCGACCTGCGGGCGGAACGGCTGGCCGACCGGCTGGCCGCGGCGGGCATGGGCCTGGAGACGCCGGTCGCGCTGCTGATGGACCGCTCCGCCGACCAGGTGGCCGCGCTGCTCGCGATCCTCAAGGGCGGCGGCCTGTACGTGCCGCTCGACGACCGCCACCCGCTGGAACGGCTCAGCCGCGTGCTGGCCGACAGCGGCGCCGGGCTGCTGCTGGTGGACGAGGCGCACCAGGGACACCCGCTGACCGGCTCTGACCGGCTGCGGACCATCCGGGTGCACGCGGCGGAGCAGGCCGGGGAACGTCCCGCCGTCCGCGTCCTGCCGGACAACCGGGCCTACCTGATGTTCACCTCGGGGTCCACGGGGGTGCCGAAGGGCGTGGCCGTCACCCACGGGAACGTGGTGGCGCTGGCCGCCGACGGCCGGTTCGGTGGAGAGGAGCACCGCCGGGTGCTGGTCCACTCCCCGCTGGCCTTCGACGCCTCGACCTACGAGCTGTGGGTGCCGTTGCTGTCGGGCGGTCAGGTGGTCGTGGCGCCGCCGGGGCAGCTCGCCACGGCTGATTTCGCCCGGTTGTTGTCCGGTGGTGGGGTGGACGCGCTGTGGTTGACGGCGGGGTTGTTCAACCTGGTGGCGCAGGAGGCGCCGGAGTGTTTCGCGGCGGTTCGGCAGGTGTGGACCGGCGGCGACGTGGTCTCCCCGGCTTCGGTGCGCCGGGTGCTGGAGAGGTGCCCCGGGTTGACGGTGGTCGACGGGTACGGCCCGACCGAGACCACGACCTTCGCCACCTGCCACCCGATGCGCTCGGCCGGTTCCGTCCCTGCCTCGGTGCCCATCGGCGGGCCGATGGACAACATGCGGGCCTACGTCCTGGACGAGGCGCTGCAACCGGTCCCGGCCGGAGTGGCCGGCGAGCTCTACCTCGCGGGCGAGGGCCTGGCCCGTGGGTATGCCGGCAGGCCTGGTCTGACGGCTGAGCGGTTCGTGGCGTGTCCGTACGGCGGGTCAGGTGGGCGGATGTATCGCACCGGGGATCTGGTGCGGTGGAACGCCTCGGGGGAGATCGAGTTCGTCGGTCGTAGTGATGACCAGGTGAAGATCCGTGGTTTCCGGATCGAGCCGGGTGAGGTCGAGGCGGTGGTCGGGGGGCTTTCCTCGGTCGGTCAGGTTGTGGTGGTGGTCCGGGAGGATCGTCCGGGCGACAAGCGGCTGGTGGTCTACGTCACCGGGGAGGCCACTTCCGAGCAGGTGCGTGAGTATGTGGGTGCCCGGTTGCCGGGGTACATGGTGCCGGTGGTCGTGACGCTTGGGGCCCTGCCGGTCACGGCCAACGGCAAGATCGACCGCCGCGCCCTGCCCGAGCCCGAGGTCGGTGCGAACGAGGGGCGTGAGCCGCGCACTCCCCGGGAGGAAGTCCTGTGTGGCCTGTTCGCCGAGGTCCTCGGCGTGGAGCGGGTGGGCGTCGACGACGGCTTCTTCGACCTGGGCGGACACTCACTCCTGGTGATGAAGCTGGTCAGCCGGATCCGCACGGTCATGGGGGTCGAGTTGCCGATCAGGGCACTCTTCGAGAACCCGGACGTGGCCAGGTTGGAGCGGTACCTGGCCACCGAGCAGGCCGGTACCGTACGGCCCGCCCTGACCGCCATGACCCGGCCGGAGCACGTCCCGCTGTCCTTCGCCCAGCAACGCCTGTGGTTCATCGAACAGCTCGAAGGACCCAGCGCCCTCTACAACACCCCTCTGGCCGTACGGCTACGCGGCCCCGTGGACACCTCGGCGCTCGACGCGGCGCTGGCCGACGTGGTGACCAGGCACGAGGCACTGCGGACGACCTTCCCCTCGGTCGGAGGACTGCCCCGCCTGCGGCTCGCCGAGAACGCCCGCCCGGTACTGGAGACGCGCGTGTGCGCGGACGACGCCGACGTCCGCGCGGCGGTCGAACGCATCTCCGTCGAGCACGTCTTCGACATCGCCGTGGACATCCCGGTGCGGGCCTGGTTGCTGTCGCACGGTGCGGACGAGCACGTGCTGGTCCTGCTGCTGCACCACATCGCCGGGGACGGCTGGTCACTACGGCCGCTGTTCGACGACCTGGCCGCCGCCTACCAGGCACGATCGGCTGGAAACGCCCCCGACTGGGCGCCGCTGCCGGTGCAGTACGCCGACTACGCCCTCTGGCAGCGCGACCTCCTCGACACCCTCCTCGACGGGCAGCTCACCCACTGGCGGAACGCACTGGACGGGACGCCGGAGGAACTGGCGCTGCCGTACGACCGGCCCAGGCCGGACCGGGCGAGCCACCGGGGTGGGAACGCCCCGTTCCAGGTGGACGCCGAGTTGCACGCCAGGCTCGTCCGGCTGGCCGCAGGGCACCATGTCAGCCTGTTCATGCTGTTGCAGGCCGCCGTCGCGACCCTCTACAGCCGCCTCGGAGCCGGAACGGACATCCCGCTCGGCACCCCCACGGCCGGACGCACCGACGAGGCGCTCAACGACCTGGTGGGCTTCTTCGTCAACACGTTGGTGCTGCGCACCGACCTGTCGGGAAACCCGACCTTCACCGAACTGCTCGACCGGGTCCGTACGACCAACCTGGACGCCTACACCCACCAGGACGTGCCCTTCGAACGGCTCGTCGAGCACCTCAACCCTGAGCGGGTCCCGGCCAGGCACCCGCTCTTCCAGACCCTCATCGCGATGAACAGCCAGACCCCGCTGCCGGCGGAGTTCGCCGGGCTGGAGTGCCGGGAGTATCCCTTCGACCTGGACGTCGCCAAGTTCGACCTGGCCTTCAACTTCGCCGAGACCGGCGACGGCCTGACCGGCATGATCGAGTACTCCTGCGACCTGTTCGACCACGGCACCGTGACAACGCTGGCCGAAAGGCTGGTCCGGGTGCTGCGGGCGGTGGCCGACGACCCCGGACAGCACGTCGCCACCCTGGAGATCCTGGCTCCGCAGGAGCGGGAGCTACTGGTGACCGGGTGGAACGACACCGCCGTCCCGCAGGTCGTCACGACCCTGCACCGGCTGTTCGCCGAACAGGCCGCCAGAACCCCCGACGCCGTGGCCGTCGTCTCCGGCGACACCCACCTCACCTACGCCGACCTCGACACCCACGCCAACCACCTGGCCCATCAGATCATCGAGGCGGGCGCCCGGCAGGACATGCCGGTCGCGTTGCTCATGGACCGCTCGCCCGCCCTGGTCGTCGCGATCCTCGGCATCCTCAAGGCCGGAGCCGCCTACCTCCCCCTCGACCCCCGGCAACCCACCGAACGCCTCCAGCGGATCCTGACCGACGCGGGCGCCACCCTCCTGCTCACCGACACCACCCACGATCTCCACATCACCACCCTGACCATCACCCCACCCACGACCCCGGTGCCCGTCACGGCCCCACCGGACACCGCCCGGCCAGAACACACGGCCTACGTCATGTTCACCTCCGGATCGACCGGGACGCCCAAGGGCATCACGATCACCCACCAGAACGTGATCGACCTGGTGACGGACAGGTGCTGGCGGCAGCCGTACGAACAGCGGATCCTGTTCCACGCGCCGCACGCCTTCGACGCCTCCACCTACGAGCTGTGGGTGCCGCTGCTCTCCGGCGGCCAGGTGGTCGTCGCGCCGGCGGGCAACGTGGACGCGGCCGGGATCCGTGCCCTGGTCGGACGGCACGACCTCACCCACGTCCACGTCACGGCCGGTCTGTTCCGGGTGATCGCCGAGGAGGACCCCGACGCCTTCGCGGGGGTGCGGGAGGTGCTGACCGGAGGCGACGTGGTCTCGCCCGCCGCGGTGCGCCGGGTGCGCGAGGCGAACCCCGGCGTCACGATCCGGATCCTGTACGGTCCGACCGAGACGACGCTCTGCGTGACCCAGCTCGAGGCCGGGTCGGGGCGGCTGTCCATCGGCCGCCCGATGGACAACACCCGCGTCTACGTGCTGGATGAGGGACTGCGGCCGGTCCCGGCCGGCGTCGCGGGCGAGCTGTACATCGCGGGCACCGGCCTGGCCCGCGGTTACGTGGGCAGGTCCGGTCTGACGGCTGAGCGGTTCGTGGCCTGCCCGTACGGCGGGCGGATGTACCGCACCGGGGACGTCGTCCGCTGGAACACCTCAGGAGAGATCGAGTTCGTCGGCCGTAGTGACGACCAGGTGAAGATCCGTGGCTTCCGGGTCGAACTCGCCGAGATCGAGGCCGTGACCGGTGAACACCCCTCGGTACGGCAGGCGGTCGTGGTCGCCCGTGAGGACCGGCCGGGAGACAAACGCCTGGTCGCCTACGTCACCGGGGAGGCCGTCCCCGAACAGGTGCGTGAGCACGTCGCCGCCCGGTTGCCCGCCTACATGGTGCCGACGGTGATGGTCCTGGACGCCCTGCCCGTCACGGCCAACGGCAAGATCGACCGGCGCGCGCTGCCCGCACCCGACTTCGGCACGGCCGGTGGTCGTGGCCCGCGCACCCCGCGGGAGGAGATCCTGTGCGGCCTGTTCGCCGAGGTCCTCGGTCTCGAACGGGTGGGCATCGACGACGGCTTCTTCGACCTGGGCGGCCATTCGCTGCTCGCGACCAAGCTGGTCAGCCGCATCCGCACCGTTCTCGGCGCCGAGTTGCCGATCCGCTCCCTGTTCAACGCCCCCACCGTCGCCGGTGTCGTCGACGAACTCCCCAAGTCCGGCCCGGCCAGGCCCGCGTTGCGGCCCAGGCGCTGAGCAGCCCGTGATCTCCGTCGGAGGAAGACCATGATTCCGCTTTCCTACGCGCAGCAGCGCCTGTGGTTCATCGAACAGCTTGAGGGGCCGAGCGCCCTGTACAACACGCCGCTCGTGCTGCGGCTCGGCGGCCGGATCGACGCCGGAGCCCTGGAGGCCGCCCTCGGGGACCTGCTGACCAGGCACGAGGTGCTCCGCACGGTCTTCGTCTCCTCTGACGCCGGGCCGTACCAGGAGATCCGGGAGGCCGGGGCCCGGCCGGTGCTTGAGGTGCTGACCTGCGCGGACGACGCCGAGGTGCGGCGGGCGGTCGAGCGGGCGGCGGGGTACGTCTTCGACATCTCGGCCGAGTTGCCGGTGCGGGCCTGGTTGCTGTCGCGTGGCGCCGATGAGCACGTGCTGGTCCTGCTGCTTCACCACATCGTCAGCGATGGCTGGTCGGTGGGCCCGCTCTTCGTCGATCTGGAGACGGCCTACGAGGCGCGGCTGGCCGGGCGGCTCCCGATCCAGGAGCCGTTGCCGGTGCAGTACGCCGACTACGTGCTGTGGCAGCAGGACCTTCTCGAAACCGTTCAGGATGAGCAGCTCGCCTACTGGCAGGGCGCGTTGGACGGGGTGCCGGAGGAGTTGGCGCTGCCGTATGACCGGGCCAGGCCTGCTGTGCCGAGTCATCGGGGTGGGGTGGCCGGGTTCGGGCTGGACGCGGAACTGCATGGGCGGTTGGTCCGGGTGGCGGCCGAGCGGCAGGTCAGCCTGTTCATGCTGTTGCAGGCCGCCGTCGCGACCCTCTACAGCCGTCTGGGGGCCGGGACGGACATTCCGCTGGGGACGCCGACGGCTGGACGTACCGATGAGGCGCTCAACGACCTGGTGGGCTTCTTCGTCAACACGTTGGTGCTGCGGACGGACTTGTCGGGGAACCCGACCTTCGCCGAGTTGCTGGGCCGGGTTCGTACGGCGAATCTGGACGCCTACACCCATCAGGATGTGCCGTTCGAGCGGCTGGTGGAGCATCTCAATCCGGAGCGGGTCCCGGCCAGGCATCCGTTGTTCCAGACCGCCGTCACCCTGGACAGCCAGACCCCGCTGCCCGAGGAGTTCGCCGGACTGGAGTGCCGGGAGTATCCCTTCGACCTGGACATCGCCAAGTTCGACCTGTCCTTCGCCTTCACCGAAACCGGAGACGGGCTGACCGGTCTGCTGGAGTACGCAACCGACCTGTTCGACCACCACACCGCCACCACCCTGACCGAACGACTCCTGCGGGTACTGCTGGCCGTCGCCCACGACCCGGACCTGCCGATCGCCGCCATCGACGTGCTCGCCCCCGAGGAGCGGGCCGAGATCCTGGACGAGTGGAACGAGACCGCCGGTCCGGTGGCCGGGGGAAGCATTCCCGAACTGTTCGCCGAGCAGGTCGCGCGCACCCCGGACGCGGTCGCGCTCAACCAGGACGAGCGGACGCTGACCTACGCGGAACTCGACGCCCGCGCCGAGCGGCTGGCGCGGCGCCTGACGACCGAGGGGGTGACCAGGGAGACCCCGGTGGTGCTCTTCCTGGAGCGTTCCTTCGAGGCGGTGATCGCCGTCCTGGGGGTGCTCAAGGCGGGTGGCGTGTACGTTCCGCTCGATCCTCGCTATCCGGCCTCGCGCATCGAGGTGATCCTGCGGCAGAGCGGGGCTCACCTGGTCCTGGGTGACGAGACCGCCCGGCGAGTGACGTTCCCGGACGACATGACGGTGCTCGACGTCGCCACCCTGCTCAACGAACCGGACGTAGAACCCACCGGGCAAAATATGCCCATTTATCAGGATCAGCTGGCGTACGTCATGTTCACCTCGGGGTCCACGGGGGTGCCGAAGGGCGTGGCCGTCACCCACAGGAACGTGGTGGCGCTGGCCGCCGACGGCCGGTTCCGCAAGGAGGAACACCGCCGGGTGCTGGTCCACTCTCCCCTGGCCTTCGACGCCTCGACCTACGAGCTGTGGGTGCCGCTGCTCTCCGGCGGTCAGGTGGTCGTGGCACCGCCGGGCGAGCTCGACCTGGACGCCATGTCCACGCTGCTGATCGAACGGCGGCCGACGGCGGCGTTCTTCACCACGGCGTTGTTCAACCTGCTGGCCGAGCACGGGTCGCGTCCCCTGGCGGGGGTGCGGGAGGTGTGGAGCGGCGGCGAGGCCGGATCGGTCACCGCGATGCGCCGGGCCGTCGAACGCTGCCCGGACCTGGCCTTCGTCCACGTGTACGGTCCCACCGAGACCACGACCTTCGCCACCTGCCACCCGGTGCGGCGCCCGTTCGCCTACCAGGCGGTTCCGCCGATCGGCGGCCCCATGGACAACATGCGGGCCTACATCCTGGACGAGGCGCTGCAACCGGTCCCGGCCGGGATCGCGGGCGAACTCTACCTCGCGGGCGAAGGCCTGGCCCGAGGCTACGTCGGCAGGCCGGACCTGACCGCCGAACGCTTCGTCGCCTGCCCGTACGGCGGGCGGATGTACCGCACCGGGGACCTGGTCCGCTGGAACACCTCCGGACAGATCGAGTTCGTCGGCCGTACCGACGACCAGGTGAAGATCCGTGGCTTCCGCATCGAACCGGGTGAGATCGAGGTCGTCGTCGCGGAGCATCCCTCGGTACGGCAGGCCCTGGTGATCGTCAGGGAGGACCGTCCCGGCGACAAGCGGCTGGTGGCCTACGTCACCGGGGACGCCACCCCAGAGGGAGTGCGCGAGTACGTGGGCGCCCGGCTGCCGGCCTACATGGTGCCGTTCGTGGTGGTTCTCGACGCCCTGCCGGTCACGGCCAACGGCAAGATCGACCGCCGTGCGCTGCCCGCCCCCGATCTCAGCACGTCCGAGGGTCGCGAGCCGCGCACTCCCCGGGAGGAGATCCTCTGCGGCCTGTTCGCCGAGGTCCTCGACGTTGAGCGGGTCGGGGTCGACGACGGCTTCTTCGACCTGGGTGGGCACTCGCTGCTCGCGACCAAGCTGGTCAGCCGGATCCGCACCGTCCTGGGAGTCGAGTTGCCGATCAGGGCACTTTTCCAGAACCCGGACGTTGCCCGCCTGGAGCGGTACCTGGCCACCGAGCAGGCCGGTACCGTACGGCCCGCCCTGACCGCCATGACCCGGCCCCAGCACGTCCCGCTGTCCTTCGCCCAGCAACGCCTGTGGTTCATCGAACAACTCGAAGGACCCAGCGCCCTCTACAACACCCCTCTGGCCGTACGGCTACGCGGCCCCGTGGACACCTCGGCACTCGACGCGGCGCTGGCCGACGTGGTGACCAGGCACGAGGCACTGCGGACGGTCTTCCCGTCGGTGGACGGCGTGCCGTACCAGAAGGTGCTTGAGGACGCCCGGCTGACGCTGAACGTTCGGGACTGCGCCGACGACGAACAGGCGCGGGCGGTCGTGGAGGACCTGGCAGTCGGGGTCTTCGACATCTCGGCCGAGTTGCCGGTGCGGGCCTGGTTGCTGTCGTACGGCGCGGACGAGCACGTGCTGGTCCTGCTGCTGCACCACATCGCCGGGGACGGCTGGTCGCTGCGGCCACTGTTCGACGACCTGGCCGTCGCCTACCAGGCACGATCAGCCGGGGACGCCCCCGACTGGGCGCCGCTGCCGGTGCAGTACGCCGACTACGCCCTCTGGCAGCGCGACCTTCTCGACACCGTCCAGGACGAACAACTCGCCCACTGGCGCAACGCACTGGAGGGGATGCCGGAGGAGTTGGCGCTGCCGTACGACCGGGCCAGGTCTGCCGCTCCGAGTCATCGGGGTGGGGTGGCGGGGTTCGGGCTGGACGCGGAACTGCATGGGCGGTTGGTCCGGGTGGCGGCCGAGCGGCAGGTCAGCCTGTTCATGCTGTTGCAGGCGGCCGTCGCGACGCTCTACAGCCGCTTGGGGGCCGGGACGGACATCCCGTTGGGGACGCCGACGGCGGGCCGTACGGATGAGGCGCTCAACGACCTGGTGGGCTTCTTCGTCAACACGTTGGTCCTGCGGACCGACCTGTCGGGGAACCCGACCTTCACCGAACTGCTGGGCCGGGTTCGTACGACCAACCTGGACGCCTACACCCATCAGGATGTGCCGTTCGAGCGGCTGGTTGAGCATCTCAATCCGGAGCGGGTCCCGGCCAGGCATCCGTTGTTCCAGACCGCCGTCACCCTGGACAGCCAGACCCCGCTGCCTGAGGAGTTCGCCGGACTGGAGTGCCGGGAGTATCCCTTCGACCTGGACATCGCCAAGTTCGACCTGTCCTTCTCCTTCACCGAGACTCCCGATGGGCTGACCGGTCTGTTGGAGTACGCCACCGACCTGTTCGACCACCACACCGCCACCACCCTGACCGAACGGCTGGTCCGGGTGCTGCGGGCGGTGGCCGACGACCCCGAACTGGCGGTCGGCGCCATCGACGTGCTCTGCGACCAGGAGCGGGAACTGCTGCTGGTCACGCGGAACGACACCGCCGTCCCGCAGGTCGTCTCCACCCTGCACCGCCTGTTCGCCGAACAGGCCGCCAGAACCCCCGACGCCGTGGCCGTCGTCTCCGGCGACACCCACCTCACCTACGCCGACCTCGACACCCACGCCAACCACCTCGCCCACACCCTGATCGGCCAAGACCTGGCACCGGACACCCCGGTCGCGTTGCTCATGGACCGCTCTCCCGCCCTGGTCGTCGCGATCCTCGGCATCCTCAAGGCAGGAGCCGCCTACCTCCCCCTCGACCCCCGGCAACCCACCGAACGCCTCCAGCGGATCCTGACCGACGCGGGCGCCACCCTCCTGCTCACCGACACCACCCACGATCTCCACATCACCACCCTGACCATCACCCCACCCACGACCCCGGTGCCCGTCACGGCCCCACCGGACACCGCCCGGCCAGAACACACGGCCTACGTCATGTTCACCTCCGGCTCGACCGGGACGCCCAAGGGCATCACGATCACCCACCAGAACGTGATCGACCTGGCCCACAGCCGCTGCTTCGACGGGATCACCTCCAGGAGTGTGCTGCTGCACTCGCCGACCGCGTTCGACGCCTCGACCTACGAGTTGTGGGTGCCGTTGCTGTCGGGCGGTCAGGTGGTCGTGGCGCCGCCGGGGCAGCTCGCCACGGCTGATTTCGTCCGGTTGTTGTCCGGTGGTGGGGTGGACGCGCTGTGGTTGACGGCGGGGTTGTTCAACCTGGTGGCGCAGGAGGCGCCGGAGTGTTTCGCGGCGGTTCGGCAGGTGTGGACCGGGGGTGACGTGGTCTCTGCGGCTTCGGTTCGGCGGGTGCTGGAGAGGTGTCCCGGGTTGACGGTGGTCGACGGGTACGGCCCGACCGAGACCACGACCTTCGCCACCTGCCATCGCATGGACGAGTCCTCGGCTCCCCAGGCTTCGGTGCCCATCGGCCGTCCGCTGGACAACATGCGCCTCTACGTGCTGGACGAGGCCCTGCGGCCGGTCCCGGACGGGGTCGCGGGCGAGCTGTACATCGCCGGTTCGGGCCTGGCCCGTGGGTATGCCGGCAGGCCCGGTCTGACGGCTGAGCGGTTCGTGGCCTGTCCGTACGGCGGGCGGATGTACCGCACCGGGGATCTGGTGCGGTGGAACGCCTCGGGGGAGATCGAGTTCGTCGGTCGTAGTGACGACCAGGTGAAGATCCGTGGTTTCCGGATCGAGCCGGGTGAGGTCGAGGCGGTGGTCGGGGGGCTTTCCTCGGTTGGTCAGGTCGTGGTGGTGGTCCGGGAGGATCGTCCGGGCGACAAGCGGCTGGTGGCCTACGTCACCGGGGAGGCCACCTCCGAGCAGGTGCGTGAGTATGTGGGTGCCCGGTTGCCGGGGTACATGGTGCCGGTGGTCGTGACGCTTGGGGCCCTGCCGGTCACGGCCAACGGCAAGATCGACCGCCGCGCCCTGCCCGAGCCCGAGATCTGCGTCACCGAGGGGCGTGAGCCGCGCACGCCGCGGGAGGAGATCCTCTGCGGCCTGTTCGCCGAGGTCCTCGGGGTCGAACGGGTCAGCCTGGATGACGGTTTCTTCGATCTGGGTGGGCACTCGCTGCTCGCGACCAAGCTGGTCAGCCGGATCCGCACCGTCCTGGGAGTCGAGCTGCCGATCAGGGCGCTCTTCCAGAACCCGGACGTTGCCCGCCTGGAGCGGTACCTGGCCACTGAGCAGGCCGGTACCGTACGGCCTGCCCTGACCGCCATGACCCGGCCGGAACACGTCCCGCTGTCCTTCGCCCAGCAACGCCTGTGGTTCATCGAACAACTCGAAGGGCCGAGTGCCCTCTACAACACGCCCTTCGCCGTACGGCTCCACGGTTCCGTCGACACCCGGGCGCTGGAGGCGGCCCTCGGGGACCTGGCCGACCGGCACGAGGCGTTGCGGACGGTCTTCCCCTCGGTGGACGGCGTGCCGTACCAGAAGGTGCTTGAGGACGTCCGGCCGGTGCTGCACCTGACGGGTGAGCTTTCCGAGGTCGTCGGCCGCGCCTTCGACCTGGCGGCTGAGCCGCCACTGCGGGCCTGGTTGCTGTCGCACGGCGCGGACGAGCACGTGCTGGTCCTGCTGCTGCACCACATCGCCGGGGACGGCTGGTCACTGAGGCCACTGTTCGACGACCTGGCCGTCGCCTACCAGGCACGATCGGCTGGAAACGCCCCTGACTGGGCGCCGCTGCCGGTGCAGTACGCCGACTACGCCCTCTGGCAGCGCGACCTTCTCGACACCGTCCAGGACGAACAACTCGCCCACTGGCGCAACGCACTGGAGGGGATGCCGGAGGAGCTGGCGCTGCCGTACGACCGGGCCAGGCCCGCTGTCCCCAGCCACCGGGGCGACCTCGCCGAGTTCAGGGTGGACGCGGAACTGCACGGGCGGCTGGTCCGGGTGGCGGCCGAGCGGCAGGTCAGCCTGTTCATGCTGTTGCAGGCCGCCGTCGCGACCCTCTACAGCCGCCTCGGAGCCGGAACCGACATCCCGCTCGGCACCCCGACGGCCGGACGCACCGACGAGGCACTCGACGACCTGGTGGGCTTCTTCGTCAACACGTTGGTGCTGCGCACCGACCTGTCGGGAAACCCGACCTTCACCGAACTGCTCGACCGGGTCCGTACGACCAACCTGGACGCCTACACCCACCAGGACGTGCCCTTCGAACGGCTCGTCGAGCACCTCAACCCGCCCCGTACGCCCGCCAGACACCCGCTCTTCCAGACCGTCGTCACCTTCGACAACCAGACCCGCGCCGAGCTGGACTTCGCCGGGCTGCGCGGGACCATGGAGCCGGTCGGTGAGGCGCACGCCCAGTTCGACCTCAATGTCACCTTCACCGAGACCCCTGACGGCCTGACCGGTGCGATCGGGTACGCCTGCGACCTGTTCGACCACGGCACCGTGACGGCTCTGGCCGAACGGCTGGTCCGGGTGCTGCGGGCGGTGGCCGACGACCCCGAGCTGATGGTCGGCGCCGTCGACGTGCTCTCCGACCAGGAGCGGGAACTGCTGCTGGTCACCCGGAACGACACCGCCGTGGAGACCGACTTCGGCCGTTGCGTCCACGAGCTGTTCGAGGCCGAGGCCGCCGCCCACCCCGGCACGGTCGCCGTGGTCCTCGGCGAGACCGGTGTCACCTACGCCGAACTCAACGCCCGCGCCAACCACATCGCGCGCACCCTGCTCGACCGGGGGCTGGTTCCCGAGGAGCCGGTCGCGGTGCTGATGGAGCGGAGCGTCGAGCTGGTCGCCGCGATCCTGGCCGTGGCGAAGGCGGGCGGCACCTACGCGCCGCTCGACCCGCGTTATCCGCTGCCCCGGCTGCGGCACGTGCTGGACGCGACGGACGCCCGTTTCGTCCTGGTCGACACCGAGCACACCGGGCACCCGATCGCGCAGGACCCGCTCAGGAGCGTCCTGGAGATCACCGGCTCCGGAGCCGTGGCGGAGAACCCCGGGCTGAGGATCCACCCCGACCGGCTTCTCTACGTGATGCACACCTCGGGTTCGACCGGCCTGCCCAAGGGGGTCGGGGTCACCCACCGCAACGTCGTCGACCTGCTGGCCAACCCGCAGTTCCTGACCGGCGCGCATGAGCGGACGCTGCTGCACTCGCCGACCGCGTTCGACGCCTCGACGACGGAGGTCTGGGTTCCGCTGGTGACGGGAGGCCGGATCGTGCTGGCCCCGCCGGGCGCGCTGGACGCGCACACCCTGGCCAGGACCGTCGCCGAGCACCGGGTGACGCTGGTCCAGGCCCCCTCGGGGCTGCTCAGTGTGCTGGCCGCGGAGTCGCCGGAGAGCTTCCGCGAGGTGCGGCAGGTGTGGACGGGCGGGGACGTGGTCTCGCCCGCCGCCGTCCGCGACCTGATGGCGACATGTCCTGAAATAACGGTTGTCGCGGTCTATGCCCCGACGGAGACCACGGCCATCAAGACCTGCCACATCATGACCGCCGAGACCGGCGTCCCCGCGACGGTCCCCATCGGCCGTCCGATGCGCAACACCAGGGTCTACGTCCTGGACGCCGGGCTGCGACCGACCCCGGAAGGGGTCGCGGGCGAGCTGTACATCGCGGGTACCGGCCTGTCCCGGGGCTACGTCGGCAAGCCCGGCCTCACCGCAGAGCGGTTCGTCGCCTGCCCGTACGGCCCGCCCGGCGAGCGGATGTACCGCACCGGGGACCTGGTCCGCTGGAACGCCTCCGGCGAACTGGAGTTCGTCGGCCGTGTCGACGACCAGGTGAAGATCCGTGGCTTCCGGGTCGAGCTCGCCGAGGTCGAGGCGGTCCTGGCCGCCCACTCCTCGGTACGGCGCGCCCTGGTGGTTGCCAGGGACAACCGGCTGGTCGCCTACGTCACCGGGGAGGGCGATCCCGAGCAGGTGCGCGCCTACGCCGCCGGCAGGCTGCCGGACTACATGGTGCCCGCCGCGGTCATGGTGCTGGACGCGCTGCCGGTCACGGCCAACGGCAAGGTCGACCGGCGCGCGCTGCCTGAGCCGGACTTCGGCACGGCCGGAGAGGGACGCGGACCGCGCACCCCGCGGGAGGAGATCCTGTGCGGCCTGTTCGCCGAGGTCCTCGGCGTGGAGCGGGTGGGCGTCGACGACGGCTTCTTCGACCTGGGCGGACACTCGCTGCTCGCCACCAGGCTCGTCAGCCGCATCCGCACGGCCCTGGGCGTCGAGGTGTCCGTCAGGACCCTCTTCCAGCACCCCGACGTCGCCGGGCTCAGCCGTCACCTGGAGCAGGCGGGACGGGACGACGTCCGCCCGCTGCTGCTGCCGGTCGTCCGTCCGGAACGGGTGCCGCTCTCCTCCGCCCAGTCGCGGCTGTGGTTCATCGAGCAGATGAAGGGCACCGGCGGCCTCTACAACTCGCCGCTGGCACTGCGCCTTTCCGGCCCTCTCGACCTGGCCGCCCTGCGGGAGGCGCTCGGCGACGTGGTGGAACGGCACGAGGTGCTGCGCACGGTGTTCCCGGTCGAGGGCGGCCTGCCGTACCAGGAGGTGCTGGCCGGGGTGCGTCCCGAGCTGCACGTGCGGGACGTCAGGGACGAACGGCACCTGCGTGAGTGCCTCGGTCTGGCCCAGGGGCACGTCTTCGACCTGGCGGTCGAGCCTCCGCTGCGGGCCTCGCTGTTCGTCCTGGGTCGTGGAGAGCACGTGCTCGCGCTGGTCATGCACCACATCGCCGGGGACGGCTGGTCCATCGGGGCGCTGCTGCGCGACCTGGGAGAGGCCTACGCGGCGCGGCTGGCCGGGGAGGCACCCGGCTGGGCGCCGTTGCCGGTGCAGTACGCCGACTACGCCCTCTGGCAGCGCGACCTCCTCGAAACCGTCCAGGACGAGCAGCTCGCCCACTGGCGGCGGACGCTGGAGGGGGCGCCCGAGGAGCTGGCGCTGCCGTACGACCGGCCCCGGCCGGCGATCCCGACGAACCGGGGCGACTCGGTCGAGCTGCGGATCGGTCCGGAGACGCACGCCGCCCTCACCGCCCTGGCCAGGAGGGAGAACGCCAGCCTGTTCATGGTGGTCCAGGCGGCGCTGGCCGTACTGCTCGGCGGGCTCGGCGCGGGCACCGACCTGCCGGTCGGCACCGTGATCGCCGGGCGCACCGACGACGCGCTGGACGACCTGGTCGGCTTCTTCGTCAACACGCTCGTCCTGCGGACCGACCTGTCGGGCGACCCCACCTTCACCGAGCTGCTCGGCCGGGTGCGGACGCTGGACCTGGACGCCTACGGTCACCAGGACGTGCCGTTCGAGCGGCTGGTCGAGGCGCTCAACCCGGCC
The DNA here is from genome assembly GCF_040631275.1 of Streptosporangium sp. NPDC020145. NCBI lineage: Bacteria > Bacillati > Actinomycetota > Actinomycetes > Streptosporangiales > Streptosporangiaceae > Streptosporangium > Streptosporangium sp. NPDC020145. The sequence continues at coordinate 33,975 of NZ_JBEXZT010000043.1, forward strand.
CGTTCGATGGCCAGGCATCCGCTCTTCCAGGTGATGCTGACGCTGCACGACACCACGGGAGAGACTCCTGAGCTGCCCGGCCTGCGTGCGGAGGTCATGGAGCTCGAGACCGACGTCGCCAAGTTCGACCTGTCCTTCGGCCTGTGCGAGACACGCACCGGAGACGGCCTGACCGGGGTGCTCGAATACGCGACCGACCTGTTCGACCGGATCACGGCCGAGGAGATCGCGGGACGGTTCGTCCGGGTGCTCGAAGCGGTGGCGGCCGATCCCGGCCTGCGGGCCGGTCAGGTGGACGTGCTGACCCCCGCCGAACGTGAGCGCCTGCTGCGCGGTACGGAGTTCACCCCGGCGCCGGGCACGCTGAAGGACCTTTTCGAGGCGCAGGCGGCCCGCACCCCGGAACGGGTCGCGCTGACCTTCGGTGAGGAGGAGCTGACCTACGCGGAGCTGGACGCCAGGGCCAACCGGCTGGCGAACCTGCTGGTCGAACGCGGGGTCGGTCCTGAGGGCCTGGTCGCCCTGGCGCTGCCGCGCTCCGCGGACCTGGTCGTGGCGATCGTCGCGGTCATCAAGGCGGGTGGCGCCTACGTGCCGATCGACCCCGGCTACCCGGCCGACCGCATCGCCTACACCATCGACGACGCGGCCCCGGTCCTGCTGGTCAGCACGGCCCCGACCGTGGCCGGGCTGCCCGCGACCGCGCTGCCGTACGTGCTGCTGGACGAGCTGGACCTCGGCGGCCACACGGTGACCGGCCCGGTGACCGGCCCGGCGCCGGAGAACCCCGCCTACGTCATCTACACCTCCGGCTCGACCGGCAGGCCCAAGGGCGTGGTCGTCCCGCACGGCAACGTGGTCCAGCTGATGGCCGCGACCGAACGTCACTTCTCCTTCGGCCCCGACGACGTGTGGACCCTGTTCCACTCCTGCGCCTTCGACTTCTCCGTCTGGGAGCTGTGGGGCCCCCTGCTGTACGGCGGACGCCTGGTGGTCGTGCCCTTCGAGGTCAGCCGCTCGCCGAGGGAGTTCCTCGGCCTGCTGGCCAGGGAGCGGGTCACCGTGCTCAACCAGACCCCCTCGGCCTTCTACCAGCTCGTCCAGGCCGAGGCGGAGGACCAGGAGACCGGTTCGAAGCTGGCGCTGCGCAGCGTCGTCTTCGGCGGTGAGGCACTCGACCTGAGCAGGCTCGCCGACTGGTACGGCAGGCACCCCGACGACGCGCCGGTCCTGGTCAACATGTACGGCATCACCGAGACCACGGTGCACGTCTCCTACCGGGCCCTGGACGCCGCGACCGCGGAAGGGCAGAGCCGCTCGCTCATCGGGACCGCCATCCCCAGCCTGCGCGCCTACGTTCTGGACTCCGCGCTGCGGCCCGCCCCGGTGGGGGTCGCCGGGGAGCTGTTCGTCGCCGGGGAGGGCCTGGCCCGGGGCTACCACGACCGGCCCGCGCTGACCGCGGAACGGTTCGTGGCCGACCCCTACGGCCCGCCCGGCACCCGGATGTACCGCACCGGGGACCTGGCCCGCCGGACCCGCGACGGGGAGCTGGAGTACCTCGGCAGGATCGACGACCAGGTCAAGATCCGGGGCTTCCGCATCGAGCTCGGCGAGGTCAACGCGGTCCTCGGCGCCCAGCCGGGCGTCGCGCACAGCGCGGTCGTCGTCCGGGACGACCGGCTCGTCGGTTACGTCGTCCCCAGAGGCGGTGCCGGGATCGGGGCCGGGATCGGGGCCGGGATCGACGTGGCCGCGCTGCGGGCCGTACTGGCCGCGACGCTGCCCGAGCACATGGTGCCCGCCGCGCTGGTCGTCGTCGACGCGCTGCCGCTGACCCCGAACGGCAAACTCGACCACCGGGCGCTGCCCGCCCCCGAGTACGCCGCCGCCCAGGACGGTCGAGGACCCCGCGACGCGCGGGAGGAGGTGCTCTGCGAGCTGTTCGCCGACGTCCTCGGCCTGGACAGGGTGGGCGTCGACGACAACTTCTTCGACCTGGGCGGGCACTCGCTGCTCGCGGCCAGGCTGGTGGCGGAGGTCCGGCTCAGGGCGGGGCTCGACGTGGGCGTCCGCGACCTGTTCCAGGCGCCGACCGTCGCCGAACTGGCCGCGCTCGGCGGTTCGCCGAACCGGGAGGCCTTCCCCGTGCTGCTGCCGATCAGGGCACGCGGGACGCGCAACCCGCTGTTCTGCGTGCATCCGGCGGCGGGCATCAGCTGGGTCTACACCGGCCTGCTGGGGCACATCGACGCGGACCGCCCGATCTACGGTCTCCAGGCGCCCGGCCTGGGCGACCTGTCCCTGCACCCGGCCAGCGTGGAGAAGCTGGCCCTGACCTACGTCGAGCAGATCAGGGAGGTTCAGCCGGAGGGCCCCTACGCCCTGCTCGGCTGGTCCTTCGGCGGGGTGGTCGCGCACGCGGTCGCCGCCGAGCTCCAGGCCATGGGTGAGCGGGTCGAACTGCTCGCGATCCTGGACGGCTATCCGGAGCTCGACGAACGTCCCGCCGACCGGGACCCCGCCCTGCTCGCCGCCATCCTCACCTCCCTCGGGCAGCCCGTGGGAGAGATCCCCGCCTGGCCGGAGACCCCGCAGGAGCACGCCGCGCTTGTCGCGCACGGTCAGGGACCGCTGTCCGGGCTGAGCGGTGAGGCCGTCGCCCGCGTCATCGGGGTGTTCCTGGCCAACCTGGCGCTCGCCGCGGACAGGCCGAGACGGGCCTACGACGGCGACGTGCTCTTCTTCCTCGCCGCCGCGGACCGTCCCGGCGACGCCCCCGACCCGGCGGCCTGGCACCCGCACGTGACCGGCCGCCTCGACATCCACCCCGTCCCCGTCACACACGGCGAGATGACCGGCGCGGACGCGCTGTCGGTCATCGGTCCCGTGCTCGACTCGCACCTCTGAACCCCTCCTGAGATTGGACGAAAAATCATGAACAAGTACGACATTCCCGAGCAGTGGCACGGCCAGGCGTCCACCCCGATCGCCCCCGCCGACGCCTACAACGGATACATCGCCGCGAACGTGGTCTTCGCCCTGGACCGCCTCGGCCTGATGGAGCGGATCGGCAGGGGCGACAGGCTCTACACCGAGGACTACGCGGACAACGGGCGGGCGGTGGCCCTCCTGCGCGCCGCGACCTGCTGCGGCTACCTCAAGGCCGACGACGACGTCTACATCCCCACCGAAGCCGGCCAGGAGATCGCCCGCTCGCGCGGCTACTTCACCTGGGCGGTCGGCGGCTACAACGAGGTGTTCGCCAACGCCGGGCAGCTCACCGGGGGCTTACGCCACTACGACCCCAGCGACATCCACCGCGAGGAGTCGATGGTCGCTCTCGGCTCCGCCCAGTGCGACCAGGCCATGTTCGCCGCGCTGCTGGACGAGGTGCTCGACGACGTCGAGTTCGGCACCATCGCCGACCTCGGCAGCGGCAACAGCGCCCGGGTCAGCCGGGTCGTGGCCCAGCGGCCCGGAACCCGCGGCATGGGCATCGACATCAGCGAGCCCGCGACCCTCATGGCCAGGCGCGACATCGCCGCCGCCGGCCTGCAGAACCGGGTCCAGGCCGTCCAGGCCGACGTGCTCGACGTCCTCGACAGGCAGCGGCAGCTGGAGATCACCGGCGAGGTGGACACGGTGATGAGCTTCTTCCTCCTGCACGACCTGCTCGCCGACCCGAAGACCCGCGCCGACATCATGCCGCGGATGCGGGAGGCCTTCCCCAACGCGCGCAGATTCATCCTGGGCGACACCATGCTCCGCGACCGGATCGACCACGAGAGCATGCAGCCGATCTTCTCGGTCGGGTTCGAGCTGGCCCACGCCATGATGGGCGTCCCCCTGCACACCAGGTCCACCTACGACCGGCTCTTCACCGACGCGGGCCTGCGCATCGCCAGGGTCGAGCCGTTCGCCACCCCGCACTCCTGGCTCTACGTCCTCGACGTGGTGTGATGATGAAGCACCTTCTGGCACAGAACGAGAACCCCTTCGGGCCGCTGCCCTCCGTCCGCGCCGCCCTGGTCCGGGCGATCGACGGCCTCAACCGCTACCCCGAGTTCCGGCCCGCCTCGCTGACCCGGACGATCGCCGCCTGGCAGGGTGTCCAGGACTCCGAGGTGATCGTGGGCACCGGCTCCGCGGGCGTCGCACACGACCTGTTCCGCGGTCTGCTGCGCCCCGGCGACGCGGTCCTGCACAGCGACCCCTGCTTCGACGTCTACCCCATGCTCTGCGCGATGGCCCAGGCCGAGTCGGTCGCCGTGCCCCTCGGCGCCGACGCCCGGCACGACCTGGCCGCCATGGCCGGGAGGATCGACGAACGGACCCGGCTGATCGTCCTGTGCAACCCGCACAACCCCACCGGGACGGTCTACACCTGGGACGAGCTGACCGCCTTCTTCGCCCTGGTCCCGCCCTCGGCGGTGATCCTGCTGGACGAGGCGTACGTGGACTTCGCCCCCGACCTGGGGGCGCCCGAGGTGGCCGGCCGACTGGCCGACTGGCCCAACCTCGTGGTCCTGCGCACCTTCTCCAAGTCACACGGCCTGGCCGCGCTGCGGATCGGCTACGCGCTGGCCAACGCCGAGATCGTCGAGCGGGTCACCCCGCACCAGGTCCCCTACACCCCCGGACAGCTCCAGCTCGCCGCCGTCCAGGCCGCGATCGCCGCCGACGACGAGGTACGGCAGCGCATCCGGCTGATCTCCTACCAGCGTGACCGGCTGCGCGGGAAGCTGGTCGAACTCGGCTGGTCGGTCACCCCGAGCCGGACGAACTTCCTGTGGATCACGGCGGGCGACCCCGCCCGGCTCGACCTCGCGCGAGCCGCCCTCGAACGGCACGGCGTGGCCGCCCGGACCTATCCGGGACGGGCCATCCGGCTGGCCGTCGGCGACCAGGTGGCGAACGACGCGGTGATCACCGCACTGTCCACCCTCAAGAACGAGAGCACCATGCCTGTTGACGTCACCCTGGACCACATCGAACTCTACGTCGAGGACATCGCCTCGCAGATCGACCGGCTCACCACGGGCTACGGCTTCGACCTGCTGATCCCGCCGAGCCGCCGCGCCGGCTACGAGGAACAGCTGTCGGCGCTGCTCGGCCAGGGCGGCATCCGCATCCTGCTCACCCAGCCGTTGTGCGCCGAGCACCCGGCCACGGGCTACCTGAGACGGCACGGGGACGGCGTGGCCGACATCGTGCTGCGGGCCTCCGACGCGGGCGCCGTCTACACCGAGCTGATCGAACGCGGCGCGGACGGCCTGTCCCGGCCCGCCGGACGCGCCGGATGCGTCGTCGCCACGGTCTCCGCCTTCGGCGACGTCGCGCACACCCTCCTCGAACGCGCCCCCGGCGTCCCCGCCGACCGGATTCCCGGGCTACCCGACCCGCTGTCACCGGGCGCGGGAGGGGTCGGGCTGCGGACCATCGACCACTTCGCGATCTGCCTGCCGCTGGGCGAACTGGACAAGACAGTCCGCCGCTACAACGAGGTCTTCGGCTTCTCCACCATCTTCTCCGAGCGGATCGAGATCGGTGCGCTGGGCATGGACTCGACGGTCGTGCAGAACGCCGACCGGACCGTCACCTTCACCCTGATCGAGCCGCTCTCGGTGAACTCCGGCGGCCAGATCGTCACCTTCCTCGCCGACCACGGCGGCGCAGGGGTGCAGCACGTCGCCTTCGACTCGCACGACATCGTCGAGACCGTCGGCACGATGGCCCGGCGGGGCGTGCCCTTCCTGCGCGCCCCCGAGGTCTACTTCGACCGGCTGCTCGACCGGCTCACCCCGATGCGCCACTCGGTGCAGCAGCTCCAGGACCTGCACCTGCTGGCGGACCAGGACCACGACGGCCAGCTCTACCAGATCTTCACCCGCTCCGAGCACCCACGCGGCACCCTGTTCTTCGAGGTGATCGAACGGGCCCGCGCCAAGACCTTCGGCAGCAACAACGTGCGCGCCCTGTACGAGGCGGTCGAACTGCAGAACAGCGCCAGGGAGAGCACGGGGAGCCCGGGGAGCCCGGGGAGCGCGGAATGACCCGGCTCGCCGTGACGGACTTCGCGGCCGAGGCGAGAGCCGTACTGGACACCTCGGTCTGGGACTGGCTCGACGGGGGCGCCGAACGCGAGTGGACGGTCGCGGGCAACAGGGCGGCGCTCGACCGCGTCGCCCTGGTCCCCCGCGTCCTGGCCGACGTCTCCGGCTGCGACACCAAGACGACGCTCGTCGACAGCGGGGCGAGCCTGCCGGTGGCGATCGCGCCGGTGGCCTACCACCGGCTCTTCCACCCCGAGGGGGAACTGGCCACCGCGCGGGCCGCCGCCGCGGCGGGCGTGCCCTTCACCGTCGGCACGCTGAGCAGCGTCGGCCTTGAGGAACTCGCCGAGACCGGCGCGGTCCTGTGGTTCCAGCTGTACTGGCTGCGCGACCGGGGCCGCCTCCTCGACCTGGTACGGCGGGCCGAGGAGGCGGGCGTCGAGGCGCTGGTCGTCACGGTCGACGTGCCCTTCATGGGGCGGCGGCTGCGGGACGCGGCCAACGGCATGACCCTGCCGCCGACGGTCCGCGCCGCGTTGCTGGACGAGGGCTCCTCGGGCCGCGCCCACCGGTCGGCCCGGGACTCCTCCGCCATCGCCTCGCACACCGCCGAGATCTTCTCCCCCGCCGTCACCTGGCACGACATCGCCTGGCTGCGCGGCCAGACCCGGCTTCCCCTGCTGCTCAAGGGGGTGCTCGACCCCGAGGACGCCGTGCGCGCGGCGGCGGAGGGGGCGCGCGGCGTGGTCGTCTCCAACCACGGCGGCCGCCAGCTCGACCAGGCCGTCCCCGCGGCCATGGCGCTGCCCGCCGTGGCCGAGGCGGTCGCGGGGCTGCCGGACTCACGCTTCCAGGTGCTGGTCGACAGCGGCATCCGCAGCGGCTCCGACATCCTGTCGGCCCTCGCGCTCGGCGCCTCCGGCGTCCTGCTCGGCCGGCCGGTGATCTGGGGCCTGGCGGCCGGAGGCGAGAGCGGCTGCGCGCGGGTGCTCTCCCTCCTCGAAACCGAACTGCGCAACGCCCTGGGGCTCGCGGGCTGCCCGGACCTGCGGTCCGCGACGCGCCTGCGGGTCGCCCGCATGCCCTACTTCCCGGGAAAGACGCCATGACCGTACGGACGCCACTCCGAGACGACCTGAGCCTGGACGACCTGCACGGCTCGCTGACCGACCCGGCCATGAGCTCGATGAACCTGCTCAACGAGATATCGATGCGTTACCCGGCGGCGATCTCCTTCGCCGCCGGGCGACCGGCCGAGGACTTCTTCGACGTCGCCGACGTCCACGAGTACCTGGAGGTCTTCCACGACCACCTGCGCACCGAGCGGGGCCTGACCGAGCGGGAGGCCCGGAGCCTGCTGCTCCAGTACGGCAGGACCAAGGGAATCATCCACGATCTGGTCCGTGAACACCTGCGGGTCGACGAGGACGTCCACGTCCCCGCCGAGTCGATCGTGGTGACCGTCGGCTGCCAGGAGGCGATGTTCCTGGTGCTGCGGGCGCTCGCCACGACGCCGCGGGACGTGCTGCTGGCCGTCTCCCCCACCTACGTCGGCCTGACCGGCGCCGCCCTGCTGACCGGGTTGCCGGTCTGGCCGGTGCGCGGCGGGGAGGAGGGGCTGGACCTGGCCGACCTGCGCGCCCAGATCGACCGCGCCAGAGCCCGGGGGCTGCGACCCCGCGCCCTCTACCTGGTGCCGGACGCGGCCAACCCCACCGGGGTCAGCCTGCCCCCTCACGTGCGTCAGGAGGTGCTGAGCCTGGCGTCGGCCGAGGACATCCTCCTGCTTGAGGACAACCCCTACGGCTTCTTCGGCGGGGGCGAGCCGCTGCCGACCCTCAAGGCCATGGACACCGAGCGAAGGGTCGTCTACCTGGGATCCTTCGCCAAGACCGCGCTGCCGGGCGCCAGGATCGGCTACGTCGTGGCCGACCAGCGGATCTCCGACGGGTCGCTCCTGGCCGACCGGCTGGCGATGATCAAGAGCATGACGACGGTGAACACCTCGCCGATCGCCCAGGCCGTCATCGGCGGCGCCCTGCTCAAGCACGGCTGCAGCCTCCGCGCGGCCAACCGCAGGCAGATCGACCTCTACCGCAGGAACCTGCGGCTCGTCCTTGACGGGCTGGCCGAACGCTTCCCGCCCGGACGCGGGGTCACCTGGACCACCCCGTCCGGCGGCTTCTTCCTCGTGGTGACCGTCCCCTTCCCGGTCGACGACGAACTGCTCGAACACTCGGCGAGCCACCACGGCGTCATCTGGACGCCGATGTCGCACTTCTGCCCGGACGGCGGTGGGGAACGGCAGCTCAGGCTCTCCCTCAGCCAGGTCACCCCGGAGACGGTCGGTCAGGGCCTGGACCGGCTGTCCGCCCTGATCGAGGAACGGCTGCGCTGAGCGGGACCTCCAGGTGCGGGGTCCCCGCTCTTCCGCCCACGGCCTCCGGGACGCGGTGACCGTCAGCCCGGTGGAGGATGATGCAGGGATGCTGATCCGTATTGAGGCGTCCGAGTTGCCGGGACGGGAGTGCGAGCGGGCACCGGGTTTCCCGGGCTACCGGAACATTCACGTGGGAGTGCAACGAAGGGAGCACCCCGGCGAGTTGCTCGACCCGCGTCCGGCGGACGTTGCCTCGGTGGTCTGGGAGCTGGAGGCGACCACGAGCCGCAGGGAGACCGGGTGGGACCTGCGGGGCCCGTATGTGCAGGGCAGGCCGGGCGGCCGGTTCGTGTACCTGTCGTGGGGGGCGGTCGACGACGCCGGGGTGTTCTCCATGTTCCGCCGCGCGAAGCTCATGCTGGACGGAGTTCCCGCGGCCGTGCTGGACACCGCGGTGGAAGGCGGGCTGCTGGTGGCGCGGCTGGGGCTGACGGACTCCCACGGTCACCCGTTGTGCGCGGCCGTCCGCCCGCCGCTGGTGGAGTGGTCGGCCCCCGCTCGCTGAAACCCGCCGCCGGCGGGACAGGCGCCAAGGAGACGGCGGTTCAGTAGCCGATGGTGAAGCGCCGCTGGACGAATCGAGGCAGTTCCGCCTCGTCGACGAGGGCGACGGCGGCGTCCTCCGAGGAGATGCGGCTGCGTCCGTCCGCGTCGAGGACCGGCTGGTCGCCGCCGATCCTGAATCGGCCGGTGCGCGGGCCGGGGGCGATCTCCTCTGCCGGGCTGAAGTAGGTCCACAGCCGGTTGGAGGTGCGCAGGACGTTCAGGGCGTCCCGGTGCCCGCGCACGGCGGCCGCGTACTCTCTGGGCAATCCCAGCTGGTCGAGGCTCCGGTGCAGGAGTTCGTCGGAGTCCGCCCGGGTGAGGCCGGGCTCGATTTCCAGGCTGCCCGCGCCGCCGATCACGATCAGCCGGGTCCGGGGGTGGCTCTCCAGCGCCTTGAGCAGCGCCCGGGCGGCGGCGGCGTAGACCGTGGGGTCGGCGATCGAACGCGACACGGTGTCGTCGAGGTCTCGGGCGGCGTTGCCGGGCTGGTACCCGCTGATCAGGACATCCATTCCGGGCAGGACCGCGGCGATGCTTTCGGCGTCGAGGACGTCAACGGTCTTCCAGACGATGTTCTCCCGGTTCTTCTGCTCTTCGCCGATCCGGGTGGCGTCGCGGGTGAGCGCCGTGACGTGATGCCCTCGCAGGAGGGCTTCGGTGACGACACGGCTTCCGATGCCGCCGGTGGCTCCGATGATTCCGATGCGCATGGGTCTCCCTGTTCATTGAGTGGCGTGAAGGAACTATACGGCGTGAAGTTTCCGTACGCCAGTCATCCAAGTGACGCTGTAGAGTGATCGCTGTGGGAAGCATGGGAGGACGACGCGAACGGCTGCGGGCCGAGACCACAGCGGAGATCAAGCAGGTCGCGCTCAAGCTGATGGCCACGGGCGGACCCGACGCGATCACCCTGCGGGCCATCGCCCGCGAGATGGGCATGACCGCCAACGCGATCTACGGCTACTTCGCCACCCGTGACGACCTGGTCACCACACTGATCAACGAGGTGTACACCGCACTGGCCGACGCCGTGGATTCCGCATGGGCCGAAGCCGCCGCCGCTCATCCGGCCGGTCGGATCCAGACATGGGCGCGAGCGTTCCGGGACTGGGCCCTGGCCAACCCCGAGGGATTCCGCCTCATCTACGGCGACCCCGTGCCCGGTTACCAGGCACCCGAGGGCGGTGCCGCCCCGGACGCCGCACACCGGGTCTGCACCGGCATCGCCGCCCTCGCCGACGCCGCCTGGCCGTACGCCGAATCTCTTTACGCGCACAGCGACTTCCAGTGGTCCGACTTCGACGACGGGCTGCTCGGCAAGGTTCGTCCGGCGTTTCCCGACCTGCCACCGGCCGGCGTGGCACTCGCACTACGCATCTGGGGCCATCTGCACGGCCTGGTGTCACTGGAGATCTACGGACACCTGCACACCCAGACGATCAACCCCGACAAGCTCTTCCAAGAAGAACTGACCCAGCTCGTCCGATCACTGGGCGTTGCGCCCGAGACATGACAGCGACCGCGGGCCTGCCCCGGGCCCAAGCACGTCCGCGTCGCGACGTGGTCTTCTCGTCGCCCGCCCCTGAAGCCCGTAGACGGACAAGGCGCGAGGGCTTGGCCGCCGCCCAGAGGGATGTCGGCATCAGGGGCCGGAAAGCCGAGCCGACGTCGACCGATGAGGACCGCACCTGTGAGCGCCGCCGGATCACTCACCCAGCGTCGACGCGGGAACAAGGAACCGCCGAGTACGGCCTACGGCGGCCGGTACAGGCGAGCCGAGGCGGCGGGTCACCGAGGGTGGGCCAGGACAAGCCCGGGTTCGCGGTGATCGTGCGATGGGAACCACCGGGTCACCGGCCCCCGGCGTGGTTGATCGAACCGGAAGCCGATGGGTGACGTCAAGGCAGCGGGTATACGAGGGCGTCCCCTCCGCCCTCGGGGCCTCCGCTGATCAGGGCGACCCCGGTGGAGCCCTCGTAGACCGAGCCGCCGCTGTCTCCTTCGGCCGCCTGAACGGTGGTGAGGGCCAGGCCGTAGACCGGCCCGTCACCGTAGTTGGTGGTGACGTCAAGGCTGACGACCGTGCCGCAGGTGGTGCCGGTCGTGGCGCCGGTCTTGCACAGCTCCTGGTTGATCGACGGCCTGCCGAACCGGGTGATCGGCTGGATGCTCCCGTCGGCCTGACGGACAGCCGAGGGATGCTGCCAGCCGGTGGCGGGGGTGATGTAGGAGATGTCGCCGCCCGGATAGTGGAAATCGGTGATCCTACCCAGGAGCTGGCCGGCCAGACCCCAGGTGATCCCGGCCTTGCGGCAGTGTCCTGCGGTGAGGACGGCCGGCTGCCCGTTCCTGGTGACGTTGAAGCCGGTCGTGCAGTAGACGCCGCTCTGGGTCACGATCTGCTGGCCCCCGTAGACGGTCTCGGCCAGGGCGGCGGAGCCGGTCATCGGCGGACGGAGCGGTGCCGTCGCGGTGGAGACATAGGGCCTGACGGGCTCATCCACGGTGAACGTGCTGGTGAGATCGGAGGGGCCGGCCGTCAGGAAGGATCTGGTCGTGACATCGAGGGGACCTTTCAGTACCGCGATGCGGACCTTGCCTTCGGCGGCGTTGATGTACCAGTACTGCGCGTTGCCGGCTTTTCCCTGTTGGGCGAGCCGGTCGAGCTGCGTCTTCAGCGCTGTCAGTTCGGGAAGCGGGACTGTCGTCCGCGGGGTGCCTGAAGCGGCGGACGCGGGGAGCGCGTATCCGGAGACGATCACTGTGAGGACCGTCGCGAGGGCGTGGGAGAAGAGTCGGGGGAAGCGCGATCGCACAGGGGACTCCTGTAACCAGAAGGGTTCAGTAACACACAGATATCTACCAACTACTTAGAGTTACCAAACCCGGGATCTACGTCCGGCGGGCAGGAGGTCCTTCCTGCGACCGTGTCCTCAACCGTCAGGCAACCCGCTCCAACGCCCCAACAGGAAGGCGGAGCGACCGCCGGTCAACTGAGCCGAGCCGATTCGGGTCCGATCCGGCGAGCCACGGGGCGGGACCATTCAGCCGAAATATGGCGAAAAGGAAGGTCCCCGTCCCCGCCGATCGGTGCTCACCTGAAGGTGCCCTCTCACTTGGCCATGAGGAGCCACCCATGAGAATTCGCCGCTTACTCGCGGTCCTCCTCGCGACGGCGTTGAGCACCGGCATCCTGGCCGCACTCGCGCCCGCCCCCGCGATCGCGTCCACCGGCCGCCAGGCCAGTGCGGTCACGAGCATCGTGTGGATGCCTTACTGGAACTACGAAGTCGGCGACCTCGTCTACGGCCTGACCAACCGTTCCGCTATGTACAGGTGCCTTGTCGACCACTTCTCCATGCCCGAGTGGGCACCGGAGGACACCCCCGCCCTGTGGCAGCGGATATGACCTGTCCGCTCTCCTTGGCGGACTTCTGCGGCGTCACCCATTGGGGAGAGCGAGCAGGACGGTCGACGGGCCCCCGTCGGCGCGGGTTCGAGCCGTTGGCGTAGGCGGTCCGCGCAGGGCCGCAGCGTACAGCCGGTCCCAGGGCCGGATGAGATCGCGTACGGCTCGTTCGACACGAACCATGAGTGGTACCGAATGCGTACGCGCCGCCCGTCGAACGCCGTGATTTCTCGACAGCGACCACCGTCAGCGCAGCCGTGACACAACCATGACACGGCGCGGACGCGGCTGGGATGCGGCCGATCGACAGTGGACGAGGTCGACGGCGAGAGAGCAGGGCCTCGAACCGCTCCTGACCTGAACCGTTCTCCGTGGGCTGGAAGCCCTGCCTGCCAGGTCGGAGGCGGTCTGCGGCACGGTGACCGTACCGGTCGACGGGTCGAAGCCGAACGGGCCGCCTGCCCAGGGGGCCCGGCCCGATGTGAGGCCATGACCCGGTGCCTGCGTCGGGCCGGGGCGTCTCCCCCGTCAAGCAGGGCGAGATGAGCCGGCCGTGACCGTCCTTCGGGCGGAAGGCCACGGCGAAGATGATCACGAAAAGGAGAAGGCGTGACTGATGACAGGAACCGGGGTTGGCGTTCGCCGGTGTGGGGCGCCGCCGGTGTCGTCATGTTGATGATGGCCTGTGCCGGGCCCGCCACCGCCGCTCCGGCGCGGGCCGGGAACGTGCAGAGGGCGATGGAGGAACTGGCCAGGGTCCCCGGGGTCGTGGGGGCCGTCGGCGGGGCCTACGTCGATGGGAGATCCATCGGGCTGGGCAGCGCAGGCTCCCGGTTGCTGAACGGCAGGGGCGGGAGGATACCCACGAACGCCCGCTTCCGGATCGGGTCGCAGACCAAGGAGATGGTGGCCACCGTGGTGCTGCAACTGGTCGAGGAGGGCAGGCTGGGCGTGGACGACAAGCTCGGCGACCTGCTGCCGGTGGTGGCGAAGGAGAACCTGGTGGCGCGCGCCGATGAGATCACGGTACGGCAGATGCTCCGGCACACCTCCGGCATTCCCGACTGGTACGCCAAGGAGCCGAACCCGGACGGGAGCGAGGGAGACGTCTCGTTCGACGTGTTCGACTTCACGACCCCCTATCAGCCGCTCGATCTGGTGAAGTGGAGCCGCGGTCGGCCCCGTACCGGGGAACCTGGTGAGAAATACTCCTACTCCAACACCAACTACACCCTCCTCGGCATGATCATCGAGAGGCTGACGGGCCACGACCTGGCCACCGAACTGCACAGGCACCTGTTCGGCCCGCTCGGGATGACCAGGACCTACCTTCCCGTCAGGCCGCCGGAAGGCATCAAGGGGCCACACGGCCATGGCTACTACCCCGACGCCGACGGCGAACTGCGCGACGTGGACCGGTTCAACGCCGGTTTCGGCGGAGCGGCCGGAGGGGTGGTCTCCACCGCGCACGACGTGAGCGCCTTCAAAAGGGCGTTCTCCCAGGGCAAGCTACTGCCGCCGACGCTCCAGCGAGTCCTGACGGACCGGTTGCCCAACGACCCACCCCCGGGTGGGGGCGGCCCCGCCTTCTGCGACGGCGAACTCGACGGCTTCTTCATGGGCGGGAGCACCGCCGGATACCTCGCCATGACCTTCTACACGAAAGACGGCAGCCGTCAGCTCTCGATGTCGACCACCCTGAGCGTCAAGGACATCAGCGGGCCGGCCGAAGGCATGTTCAAGGCTGTGGAGACCGTCTTCTGCCCATCCTCGTCAGCGACGGCTCCGGGCCCCTCTTGAGGCTGAAAGCGAAGGTGTCCGTTTCCGGAGGTCTCTGCGCCTGATCGACCGGGAAAGACAGCAGTACTGAGTTCCGCCTTCGATCGGCGCGTCCGGGTGCTGAGCGCGGGTTGTGCGATATCGATCCGTACGGCCGCGCGGGTGAGGTCATCTCCTGCGCCGGCACCAGGAAGTACCGCAGGTTCACCGTATCCGGCGCTATGTGCCCTTCCTGCTGATTGATAATGATCCGTTCTGGGTCTATCCCGTATTGGTCTTTCCCTCGTCTGCACATCGAGCCCTAACCTGCGCATATGACGCTTCAACTGACCGCAGCACCGGACATCGCACTCACGCACACCGCCGATTTCGAGTCCGCTCTCACGGGTCTCGCGAAGGCCGCGGCCACCGAGCCCGGTGTGCTCGACGACGGATTCCGGCGCGACCCGACCCACCCGGGTCCTCCCCGATGTCGTGACCTTCGTCGGCGACCTCCCGCTGCGGTCGGCCACCGACTCCCACGCGCTCCTCGAAACCACCTCCGTCCTCACCCAGATTCCGATGCTCCGCACCCAGCGAGGCCGGCGGCAGTTCTCAGCAGGAGCTTCCAGGTCACCCGGAGCGTTCTGGACGGAGGTCGTCATGCATAAGTTGGTGGTCCTGTATTCCAAGCCCGCCGACCCTGACCACTTCCGCGACTACTACGTGACCAACCACCTTCCGCTGGTCATGAATTGGCCCGGCCTGCTTGCGTGGCGCTACAGCTTCGACGTGGCGGCCACGGGAGAAGCGCCGTATTTCGCGGTCTTCGAAGGCGACTTCGCTGACGCCGCCGCCATGACCGCGGCGCGGGAGTCGCCGCAAGGCCGGCGACTGGCCGCCGATGTCGCCAACTACGCCACCGGCGGTGCGGTCATCATCCACTATCCGGTGCAGGACGGCACCGGCTGAGGCAGGACGGTACGCTCCGGTGCGCGTTCGGTCGGCCGTCGCGGCCGGGTCGGGCTGTCGGCGCGACGCCGTTCGCGGTTGCCGGTTCGTTGAGCGTCAAAGGGGGGCCGATGTCCTGGCCGGATGTCACGGTGGTCGATGCGTGCGTGCGGCGTGACGGCCGGGGCGGCAGCCCCACGGCCGTCACCGACGACGACCCGGCGGCGACGGACGCGGACCGGCGTGCGGTCGCTGCTGCGGCCGGCACCTCGCACGCGGCGTTCCTCGGCCCGGAGCGGACGCCGGACGGTGGCCGGCCGGTCCGGTTCTTCACCGCCACCGCCGAACTGTCCGGCTGCGGCCACGGCACCGTTGCCGCGCAGGCCGTCCGGTTGACCCGCACCGCGCTGGGCGAGCTGAACGACCGCCAACACACCGGCGGGCGCACGTTCGACACCGTGGCGATCCGCCGCCCCGCCGGCATCGAGGTGTGGTTCGACCAGGGCCTCGTCGCGCTGCGTCACCCGGCGCCGGACGAGAGCGCCGCGATCGTCGCCGCGATCGGGCTCACCGCGGACGACGCGCATCCGACCGACGCGCCGCGGATCGCCGCGCCCGGCGCACCACGCATGCTGGTACCGGTCCACGACCGGTCGGCGCTGCTCCGGGTCCACCCACACCTCGGCAGGCTGACAGCGGCGTGCCGGCGGTACGGGCTCCTCGGCTGTTTCGTGTACGTACCGCCGGTGGGCGACCGACCGGGTGCGGCACGGATGTTCGCGCCGGCGATCGGCGTCGACGAGGACGTCGCCAACGCCAACAGCACCGGCTGCCTGGCCGCCCACCTGCTCGACACGACAGGGGCGCAGACGGTCACGATCGAGGTGGAGCAGGGCGACGCCCTCGGCCGACCGGCCAGCGTGCTCGCTTCGGCCCGACGCGGACCGGCGGGCATCACGACCCGGGTCGGTGGGTTAGCGGTGGTCCGCGACGGACACCGAGGCGACGACTAGGTCCTGTTTCGAAGTCCGGTGTGTCGGGATCGCTAAGTAAGTGAGGTCTCCGGTAGATGGGTTGATCGACCAAGAACAACCAGTACCGG
>NZ_JBEXZT010000044.1:0-47784 GCF_040631275.1 Streptosporangium sp. NPDC020145
TGGAGTTCCATCTGCGCAACGCGCGGGCCTGGGCGAACCGGGCCACGGGGGAGGATCTCGCGGCGCAGATCGACCCCGAATTCGTCTTCGGGCCCCAGGTCACGGCCGCGGGCTCCCCGGTCTGAGACGCGGGATCGGCGTCAGGGCTTGCGGCCCACGCCGCACACGATCAGCGCCTCCGACGGGTCGTCGTAGAGCGGGAAGTCGTCGGGGCGCCACTCCGGCAGCCAGACGAGTCCCGGCCTGACCAGGTCGAACCCGTCGAACAGCTGCCGGATGTCCGTCCTGGACCGCAGGGTGAGCGGTGAGCTGGCCCGCCGGTAGACCTCCGTGCCCTTCCTCGCGGCCTCCCGGCGAAGGTCGTGGGTCCCGTGGGAGAGGACCAGGTAGCTTCCCGAGGGCAGGGCGTCCCTGAGTGTGGCGATGATGCGCCGGGGGTCGTCGGCCTCGGTGATGAAGTGCATGATGGCCACCAGGAGCAGGGCCACGGGCTTGGAGAAGTCGAGGTGGTCGTGGATCTCGGGGGCGCCGAGGATCTCCTCGGGCCGCCGCAGGTCGCCGGAGACGACCGTGACCTCCCCCTTCGCCCCTCGTAGGAGGGCCCTGGCGTGTGCCAGGACGATCGGGTCGTGGTCGACGTAGGCGACACGGGCCTCCGGGATGATCTCCTGCGCGACCTCGTGGACGTTGCCCTGCGTCGGCAGCCCGGTGCCGATGTCGAGGAACTGCTCGACGCCCTCGTGGGCGAGGAACCTGACGGCTCTGCCGAGGAAGGCGCGGTTCTCCCTGGCGGCGGTGCGGACCTGGGGGACGGAGGCGAGGATCTCCTCGGCGGCGAGGCGGTCGGCGGGGAAGTTGTCCTTCCCGCCGAGGTAGTAGTCGTACAGCCTGGCGACGCTTGGAGTGTTGACGTCGATCCCGCGGTGCGTCCACTCTTCGTCGGCCACGTTCACCCTCCGCCTGGACAGTCGTGAAGATCTCTAGCCTGAGCGTAATGCCCAATGTGTAGCCATAGGCAATATTTTCAGCAGCAAGCATTACCGGACTTGCGTCCGCCGTACCTGGGGAGATGTGGGAGCGCTACCACGATGCCGCCGCAGTGCTGTCGCAGTGCCGTCGCGGCGGCGCCGTCGTGGCGGGGCCGCGGGGGTGTCAGGGGGCCGGCCGTACCGGCGCGTGAAAAAGGGGCGGAAGCCCGGGGAAACCCGGGCTTCCGCGCCACGCGGGCCCGCCCGAGGGGGCGGACGTCGCGCTCCTTGCCGGAGGCCGTTGCTTCACGCGAGGGCCTCGGTGAGCCGTCTCAGGGACTCAGCGGTGCCAGCCGCCGCCCCAGACGCGGACCCGGACCGAACGGCTGGAGCTGTCCTCAAGCCTGTCGGTGCCCTCGAAGACGGCGCGGTACTCGCCGCTACGGGAGGCACGGGCCTTGGTGCGGAACTGGCCACGCCAGCCGGTGTCGGCCGAGGCGACCCACTTCCAGGCGCTGGAGCCGCGCGAACGGAAGTAGATGCCGACCTCCTCGCCGCGCGCGCCCGCCCAGTAGCGGTGGTTGCGCACCTCAAGACGGCCGGTGAAGTAGACCGAGCGACCCTTGCGGACCGAGGTGGGGCTGACGCGGAAGCTGCCGACGCGCGTCTCGGTCTTCGCGGCCTGCTCGTGCTTGACGGAGAAGTTGACCTGGTCGGTGAGCTTCTTGCCGTCCCTGTCGTAGGCGTCGGCGATGGCGAGCCAGCGGCCCTCGAAGTCGTCGCTGTCGAAGCGCGTGCTGAAGCGCCACAGGTCGCCGTCGTGGAAGAGCTTGGCCTCGGGCGCCTCCTGGGCGGCGAGGGTGTTGACGGCCGGCCTGAGGCGGAGCTCGACGCGGATCGCCTCCGTCGTGCGGACCTCGACCGTGACGTTCGTGTCGCGGTCCTCGGTGACCACGACGGGGTTGGGGTTCACGCTGTCGATGTGCACGCTGAGGGACGCGCGCTGGGCGGAGGCCGGGCTCGCGCTCAGCAGGAGGGAGCCGCCCAGGGCCGCGGACAGGAGACCGACGGTGATTCGTTTCATGAAGATTTTTTCCTTTTCCCCGTTACCGAAAACGATCAGAGGCGATCGCTTCCACCTCTATAAGACAGGCAGCTGGGTGCAAAAGTTGCTACAAATCTCAAAAAAGCCCGAAGAAAGTTGCCTTCTAGTAACGTTTGCCGGTAAACCCGCAGGTCAGGGCAGTATCGGTAAGTCTCTCCTTTCTTCGACCTCGAAGTAAATCTTGTCCGTTTTGTCCGGAATATGCTTATTTGGGTGGTTTGGTGGTAAGGGAGTGCGGAGCGACGCGAGATCACGGATAGCGTTTCCCTCATGAGCGCCACCATCGTCGCCAAGGAACTCGCCGCCGGGCACGGCGACCGTGAGCTGTTCTCCGGCCTCGACCTGGTCGTCGCCCCCGGCGACGTGGTCGGTCTGGTCGGGGTGAACGGCGCGGGCAAGTCCACGTTGATGCGGATTCTGGCCGGGGCACTGCCCCCCGAGCACGGATCGGTACGGCTCAGCCCGCCCACCGCCGTGGTCGGCTACCTTCCGCAGGAGCGCGAGCGCAGACAGGGCGAGACGATCGCGGACTTCCTGGCCAGACGCACCGGGGTCGCCCAGGCGCAGCGCGCGCTGGACGCGGCGACCCAGGGACTGGTCGAGGGACGCCCCGGAGCAGACGACGACTACGCCGTGAGCCTGGAGCGGTGGCTCACCCTCGGCGGGGCCGACCTGGAGGAGCGCGCGGAGGAGATCGTCGCCGAGGTCGGTCTCGAAGCCGGGCTCGACCGGCCGATGACGGCGCTGTCCGGCGGCCAGGCGGCCAGGGCGGGAATGGCCTCGCTGCTGCTCAGCCGCTACGACGTCTTCCTGCTGGACGAGCCGACCAACGACCTCGACCTGGACGGTCTCGAACGGCTCGAACGCTTCGTGACCGGGCTGCGCTCGGGCACGGTCCTGGTCAGCCATGACCGCGAGTTCCTGGCCAGGACCGTGAACCGGGTCGTCGAGATCGACCTGCCCCAGCGGCGGATCCGCTCCTACGGCGGCGGCTACGAGGCCTACCTCGCCGAACGCGAACTCGACAGGCAGCACGCCCGTGACGAGTACGAGGAGTACGCGAACACGCTCACCGCGCTCAGGCAGCGGGCCGGGATGCAGCGTGCCTGGATGGAGAAGGGCGTCAAGAACGCGCGGCGCAAGGCCCAGGACAACGACAAGGTCGGCCGGAACTTCCGTACCGAGGCGACCGAGAAGCAGGCGGCCAAGGCCAGGCAGACGGAGCGGATGATCGAGCGGCTCGACGAGGTCGAGGAGCCGCGCAAGGAGTGGGAACTGCGGATGCAGATCGCGGTCGCGCCCCGCGCGGGAGCGGTCGTGGCGACGCTGCGGGGCGCGGTGGCCCGGCGCGGCTCCTTCACCCTCGGGCCGGTCGACCTGCAGGTCGGCTGGGCCGAGCGGGTGGCGATCACCGGGGCCAACGGCTCGGGCAAGTCCACGCTGCTGGCCGCCCTCCTCGGGCGGATCCCGCTGGAGGAGGGCGACGCCTCGCTCGGCCCCGGCGTGGTCGTCGGCGAGATCGACCAGGCGCGTGGCCTGTTCCTGGGGGAGGAGCCCCTGGCGGAGGCCTTCGCGGCCGCGGCAGACGGGATGACCCCGGCGGACGTGCGCACGCTTCTGGCCAAGTTCGGCCTGCGCGCGGCCCACGTGCTGCGCACGGGCGCGACCCTGTCACCGGGGGAGCGCACCAGGGCCGCGCTCGCGTTGCTGCAGGCCAGAGGGGTGAACCTGCTCGTCCTCGACGAGCCGACCAACCACCTCGACCTGGCGGCGATCGAACAGCTTGAGTCCGCGCTCGCCTCCTACCCCGGCACGCTCCTGCTGGTCACCCACGACCGCCGGATGCTCGGCGCCGTGCACACCACCCGGCATCTGCACGTCGCCGGGGGACAGGTGACCGAGCGCTGAGAGCCGCTCACTTCGACAGGTAGACGACCTTCCAGGCGCCGCCGCTGACGCAGTTGAGCGAGGGCTTGGCGGCCTTGGCCTCGGAGCAGACCTTGGCCTCGATCTCGTAGACGTTCCTGCCGGTGAACGTGAAGGACTTGGGCGTGCCGTAGGAGCAGTTGCGGACGCCGTGCTGCTTGAAGGGCAGGTTCCCGCCCGAGGTCCGGTAGGTGACGCGGAAGATCACCCAGCCGCAGGAGGAGCCCCTGGTCAGGTCGTGGACCTTGCCGGAGACACGGGCCGTGGCCGCGGCCGGGATGTCCGCGTGGTCCTCACCGGAGACCGTCAGGGAGCCCGCGGCCCGCGCCCGGTGCCCTGCGGAGTCGTAGGGGCCCCACGGGGAGGAGGCCTTCTGGGAGGCGGCGCTCGCGGTGGCGGGAGCGGCGAGAAGAGCGGTGGCGGTGAGGGCGGCGGCGGCGAGACCGGCGACGGTCCTGACGATCGTCATCGGGATGATCCTTTCCTGCGGTGGTGCCCGTAGTCTGCGCCGGGTCGCTTTCAGACGGGTTGACCGCCCGCTGCAAGCGAGTATCAGGGACATGCCGGGGGCAGGAGCCCGGGACAGGAGGAGGTCGTCATGGAGACGCTGGGAATCGACATCGGTGGGTCGGGCATCAAGGGTGCCCCGGTGGACGTCGCCAGGGGCGAGCTGACCCAGGAGCGGTTGCGGATACCGACCCCGATCCCGTCCAAGCCGAAGGCGGTCGCCGAGGTGGTCGCGGAGATCGTCGCGCACTTCGGCTGGACCGGGCAGGTGGGGGTCACCTTTCCCGGGGTCGTGACCGACGGCGTCGCGCGCACCGCCGCGAACGTGGACCACGAGTGGATCGGCACGGACGCGCGGGCGCTGTTCGCCGGGATGACGGGCCTGCCGACGGTGGTGCTCAACGACGCCGACGCGGCGGGCGTGGCCGAGGTGGCGGTCGGCGCCGCCAGGGGAGAGGGCGGCGTGGTGCTGATGCTGACCTTCGGCACCGGAATCGGCAGCGCGTTGTTCGTCGACGGCCACCTGGTGCCGAACACCGAACTCGGGCATCTGGAGATCAGGGGCAAGGAGGCGGAGAAGCGGGCCTCCGACCACGCCAGGGAGGAGGACGAGCTGAGCTGGAGCAAGTGGGCGGGACGGGTCGAGGAGTACCTGCGCCACGTCGAGGCGCTGTTCTCGCCCTCGCTCATCGTGATCGGAGGCGGGGTCAGCAAGAAGGCCGACAAGTTCCTGCCGCTGGTCAAGGTGAAAACCCGCGTCGTTCCCGCGACCCTGCAGAACGAGGCGGGCATCGTGGGGGCCGCCATGGCCGCGGCTTTGCCGTAAGGCCCTTGTGTCATATGCCGGAAAGGCCGCGAAGATTTGGATCTTCCTTTGACGGACACGCCCTCTGACCTGGGTAGGTAGCGAGAGTTGGCAAGATCGCACCTGCTGGGGGAGACGTGTTGCAGTCGACTGGCGTGCTGGCTCGCTGGGCGGTGGTCGCCGGGGTGGCCGCCCTCGCTGTCGCCGGAGCGGCGGGGACGGCCGTCGCGGACGGGGTGGGCGGCGAGGAGGTACGGCTGTCGCCCTACCGATCCGGGCCGGGGGCGGACCTCAGGATCACGGCGTACGACTGTCAAGGGCCCGCCTACGCCCGCTCGGACGCCTTCCAGAACGAGCCCGAGCTGGAGGAGGACGACTCGGGCGTCGCCGTCGGCTGGGCGCAGGTCGACTACGGCGCCCAGAGCGGCCCGCACACCGTCGAGGTGGACTGCCGGGGCGACGGCGGCACCCTCTACGGCGAGTTCTACGTCGTCGACGGGTACGCCCACCGCGCCGTGGGCGGCCTGGCCCTGGCCAGGGGGGCGGCACGGGCGGCCGAGGGCTGGCAGACGGTCCCCCGGCACCGCGAGCCCGGGTTCACCCCGGGCTGGGAGACGGGCGTGGCCGCGGTGCTCGTGGGCGCGGGGGCGCTGGCGCTGCTGCGGCGGCGCGGCCCGGCCGGACGGGGCTGAGGCCGTACCGCGGCGGGAGCGGGCGCGATATTGGAGTGCGGCGGGAGGCGGCCTGGGGCACGATGGGCCGTTGGCCCGTGACCCACGAGCCGAACGTATTCTGGTCGCAGTATGGGAACGCCTCCGTTGACATCTCCACTCGCCGAACTCCAGGCACGCCTGCCCGAGCTCACGCTGCGTGACCAGCGACGGCTACGGCGCAGGCTCGACGGCGCGCGCCGGGTCAGGAACCGCGCGGCGCAGCAGAAGATCGCCGCGGAGATCACCTCCGACATCGAGCGGGCGGAACGCCGGGTCGCCGACCGCCGCGCCGCGGTGCCCGTGGTCACCTACCCCGAGGCGCTTCCGGTCAGCCAGCGCAGGGACGACATCCTGGCGGCGATCCGCGACAACCAGGTCGTGATCGTGGCCGGTGAGACGGGTTCCGGCAAGACGACCCAGCTGCCGAAGATCTGCCTTGAGCTCGGCCGGGGCGTCCGGGGTCTCATCGGGCACACCCAGCCCCGCAGGATCGCCGCCAGGACCGTGGCCGAGCGCGTCGCGGAGGAGCTGGAGACGCAGCTCGGTGAGGCCGTCGGCTACAAGGTGCGCTTCACCGACCAGGTCGGCGAGGACACCCTCGTCAAGGTGATGACCGACGGCATCCTGCTGGCCGAGCTGCAGACCGACCGCGACCTCGCCCAGTACGACACGCTGATCATCGACGAGGCCCACGAGCGCAGCCTCAACATCGACTTCATCCTGGGCTACCTCAAGCAGCTGCTGCCCAGGCGCCCCGACCTCAAGGTCGTCATCACCTCCGCGACCATCGACCCCGAGCGCTTCTCCAGGCACTTCGGCGGCGCGCCCATCATCGAGGTCTCCGGACGCACCTACCCCGTCGAGGTCCGTTACCGCCCTCTCGGCGAGGACGACGACCAGATCCAGGCCATCGGCAACGCGGTGGACGAGCTGTGCGCCGAGGGCCCCGGCGACATCCTGGTCTTCCTGAGCGGAGAGCGTGAGATCCGCGACACCGCCGACGCGCTGTCCAAACGCAAGGACGCCGAGGTGCTGCCGCTGTACGCCAGACTGTCGGCGGCCGAGCAGCACCGGGTGTTCCAGCGGCACTCAGGGCGCCGGATCGTGCTGGCGACCAACGTGGCCGAGACCTCGCTGACCGTGCCGGGCATCAAGTACGTCGTCGACCCCGGCTTCGCCCGCATCTCCCGCTACAGCCACCGCACCAAGGTGCAGCGCCTGCCGATCGAGGCGATCTCCCAGGCTTCGGCCAACCAGCGCAAGGGACGTTGCGGCCGTGTCTCGGAGGGCGTGTGCATCCGGCTCTACGAGGAGGACGACTTCCTCACCAGGCCGGAGTTCACCGACCCGGAGATCCTGCGCACCAACCTCGCCTCCGTCATCCTGCAGATGACCTCCATAGGCCTGGGCGACATCGCGGCCTTCCCGTTCGTCGAGCCGCCGGACCAGCGCCAGGTCAAGGACGGCTACGACCTGCTGCTCGAACTCGGCGCCTTCGACCAGGCCAGGCAGATGACCCCGCTGGGCCGCAAGCTCGCCGGTCTGCCGGTCGATCCCCGCCTGGCACGCATGGTGATCGAGGCCGACCGCAACGGCTGTGTCCGCGAGGTCATGGTCATCGCCGCCGCGCTGTCCATCCAGGACCCCAGGGAACGGCCCGCGGACAAGCAGCAGGCGGCCGACGAGAAGCACCGCCGCTTCGCCGACAAGGAGTCGGACTTCATCTCCTACCTGAACCTGTGGAACCACCTGCAGGAACAGCAGCGGGAGCTGTCGTCGAGCGCCTTCCGGCGGTTGTGCAAGAGCGACTTCCTGAACTACCTGCGCGTGCGCGAGTGGCAGGACGTCTACAGCCAGCTCCGCCAGATGTCGAGGTCGCTCGGCGTCACGCAGAACGACGTCCCCGGCGACGAGCAGAAGATCCACATCTCGCTGCTGTCCGGCCTGCTGTCCCACGTCGGCGTCAAGGACATCGACAGGAAGACCACCAACGACGGTCCCCGCAGGCCCATCACCGAGTATGTCGGCGCGCGCAACGCCCGCTTCGCGATCTTCCCCGGCTCGGCGTTGGCCAAGAAGCAGCCGCTGTGGGTGATGTCGGCCGAGCTGGTCGAGACCTCCAGACTCTGGGCCAGGGTCAACGCCAAGATCGAGCCGGAGTGGGTCGAACCGCTCGCCCCGCACCTGATCAAGCGCACCTACTCCGAGCCGCACTGGGAGAAGAACCAGGGCGCGGTGATGGCCTACGAGAAGGTCACCCTGTACGGCGTGCCGATCGTGGTGCAGCGCAAGGTCAACTACGGCCGCATCGACCCGGAGCTGAGCCGGGAGCTGTTCATCAGGCACGCCCTGGTCGAAGGCGACTGGGAGACCCACCACGCCTTCTTCAAGGAGAACCGCAAACTCCTTGAGGAGGTCGAGGAGCTTGAGGAGCGGGCCCGGCGCCGCGACATCCTCGTGGACGACGAGACGCTGTTCGACTTCTACGACCAGCGCGTCCCCGCCGACGTCGTCTCCGGGCGCCACTTCGACGTCTGGTGGAAGAAGACCAGGGGCGACCAGCCCGACCTGCTGAGCTTCGAGAAGTCGATGCTGATCAGCGAGGCGGCGGGCGAGGTCAGCCAGCGCGACTACCCCGACGTGTGGCGCCAGGGCGGCCTGCGCTTCCCGCTGACCTACCAGTTCGAGCCCGGGACCGACGCCGACGGCGTCACCGCGCACATCCCGCTCTCGCTGCTCAACCAGGTCAACGTCGAGGGCTTCGACTGGCAGATCCCCGGCCTGCGCGAGGAGCTGCTCACCGCGCTGATCCGCAGCCTGCCGAAGCACATCCGCCGCAACTTCGTGCCCGCCCCCAACTACGCCAAGCAGGTGCTCCAGCGGGCCAGGCCGACCCAGGAGCCGCTGCTGGCGGTGCTGGAGCGGGAACTGCTCAACCTGACCGGGATCCAGGTGCCCAGGGAGGCCTGGCAGCCCGACCTGGTCCCGGAGCACCTGAAGATCACCTTCCGGGTGATCGACGGCCGCAAGCACAAGCTGGCCGAGAGCAAGGACCTGGCCGAGCTGAAACGGCGGCTCGCCCCCAAGCTCCGTCAGACCCTCTCGAAGGCGGCCGACGGCCTGGAACGTTCGGGCCTGACCGCCTGGAGTGTGGGGGAGCTGCCCAAGACGTTCGAGCAGCGCAGGATGAAGGCCTACCCCGCGCTGGCCGACGAGGGCGCGACCGTGGCCGTGCGGATGTTCGAGACCGAGGTCGAGCAGCGCAGGGCCATGTGGGAGGGCACCCGCAGGCTGCTGCTGCTCAACACCCCGTCCCCGGTCAAATGGGTGCTCGGCCGCCTGGACAACCAGGCGAAGCTCGCACTCAGCCGCAGCCCGCACGCGGGCGCCGTCGCGCTGTTCGACGACTGCGTCGCCTGCGCCGTCGACGAGCTGATGACGAGGTCCGGCGGGCCCGTTTGGGACGGCCCCGCCTTCACCGCCCTGCACGACAAGGTCCGCGCCGAGCTGTTCGACACCACGGCCGAGGTGGTCGACCGGGTCAGGGACATCCTGGCCGTCTGGCACACGGTCGTCACCCTGCTGCCCCAGGGCGCCTCGACTCCGGCCGTGGAGGACATCCGCGACCAGGTGGACGACCTCGTCCACGACGGGTTCGTCACCGAGACCGGCTACCGGCGCCTGCCCGACCTGCTGCGTTATCTCAGGGGGGCCCAGCGCCGCCTGGAGAAGATGCCGGACGACCGTTTCCGCGACGAGGAGCGCATGCACCGGGTCCACGACATCGAGGACGAGTACCACGAGCTGGTGGAGAAGCTTCCCCCCGCCCGCCGTACCGGTGACGACGTCCGGCAGATCCGGTGGATGATCCAGGAGCTGAGGGTCAGCTACTTCGCCCAGACCCTCGGCACGCCGTACTCGATCTCCGACAAGCGCATCCGCAAGGCGATGGAGAAGCTGTGAACCGGTCAGCGGGCAGAAGGGGGGACGGCATGGTCCGGGCGGTGGTGTTCGACGTGGGGGAGACCCTCATCGACGAGACGCGGATCTGGTCGCGCTGGGCCGACCGGCTGGGCGTCACCCGCTTCACCATGCTCGGCGTGCTGGGCGGGATGGCCGCGCTCGGCAGGTCCTTCGAGGACGCCTTCCAGCTCCTGAGGCCCGGCTTCGACCTTGAGAAGGAGCAGGAGGCCTGGCGGCGGGACGACCCGGACGGGCTGCGGGTCAACTTCGACGCCGACGACCTCTACCCGGACGTACGGCCCGGCCTGGCCGCGTTGCGCGACCTCGGCTACGAGCTGGTCGTCGCGGGCAACCAGCCGCCGCAGGCCTACGACGCACTGGTCGCGATGGACCTTCCGGTCGACTCCATCCACACCTCCGACGGCTGGGGGGTGGCCAAGCCGGAGCCGGCGTTCTTCGCCAGGGTGGGGGAGGTCTGCGGGCGTGAGCCGGAGGAGATCCTCTACGTGGGCGACCGGCTCGACAACGACGTCCTGCCCGCCCGTACGGCGGGCATGCGCACGGCGCTGATCCGCCGGGGTCCGTGGGGCCACCTGCACGCGCTGAGCCCCGAGGCGGCCCTGGCCGACCACGTGGTCGACGGCTTCCCCGAGCTGGTCGAAGCCCTCTCCTGAGTCCGGGCTCCTTTTCCCCGGGTCTGGGCCGGGTCAGTCCGGCTCGATGTGGATCGCGCGTTCCTCGGCCGACAGGTCGCCGCTGTCGGGGCCGACGTCGGTCGCGTACTCCTCCGAGGTCTCGTCGGGACCGATCCCCTCGTCCGGCGCCACGAGGCGGTCCTCCGGACGCGGGACGTGCTGACGGTCGGGCGCCTCACGCCAGAGCCGCTCGTCGAGGGTGTCGCGGTGCTCGGGGTCGTCCGGGGCGATCTCGTGCTCGAAGCCGAGGTCGTCGGTCCACTCCTCGACCTCGTTGGCCTGCTCGTCGCTCAGACCTTCACGGTCCGGAGGCATCTCACTCATACTCCCGCCCTACCCGTTTTGTGAGGCGAAACCCCGCTCTGGAAACTGTACCGGTCGGCCGGTACAGTTCGGGCATGCCACGACCGAGTTCGAAGGAACGGCTGCTCGACGCCGCAGCCGAGGTGTTGCTCACCGAGGGGGCCGAGTCGCTGACCCTGGAGGCCGTCGCGCGCCGCGCCGGGGTCTCCAAGGGCGGGCTGTTCTACCACTTCCCCACCAAACAGGCCCTGGTCGCCGGGATGGTCGAGCGCCTGGTCGGCGCCTTCGACGCGGCGCTGGCCGGCGCGGGAGAACGCCCCGGCGACGCCCTGCGCGCCTACGTCACCGCGACGATCCCCGAGGCTCCGGAGCCCGCCGGGGGCCTGCCCGCCGACCGGGTCACCGCCGCCCTGCTCGCCGGGGTGCTCGTCGATCCGGCGGGTCTGGCGCCGCTGCGCGAGCGCTACGCGGCCTGGCAGCGCAGGCTCGTCGAGGACGGGGTCGATCCCGCCGTCGCCACCCTCGTGCGCCTGGCCGTCGACGGCTGGTGGGCGGCCCGGCTGCTCGGCCTGGCCGTACCCGAGGCGGGGCTGCACGAGCGGGTCCGCGGACACCTCATGGAGATGATCGACGGGGTGGTCGACAGTGGCCGGTAAGGGTTTCGCCGTGACCAAGAGGCTGATGCTGCTCACCGACGTGGGCTTCCTGGTCTACTTCTCGGTCACGGGTCTGGGGCTCGTCCCGGCCGCCTGGGCCTTCGCCGACTACACCGAGCCGCTGATGGTCTCCTGGAACTGGTCGTTCCTCTGGATCGACCTGCTCGCGAGCGCGACCGGCCTGCTCAGCCTCCACCTGCTGCGCCGGGGGGCGCCCGAGGCGGAACGGCTGATGCTCGTCTCCCTGGTCCTGACCTCGGCCTCGGGGCTCATGGCCGTCGCCTTCTGGACGCTGCGCGGGGACTTCTCCCTCGCCTGGTGGATCCCCAACCTCTATCTGCTGCTGTTCCCGATGCCCGCGATCGTCCGCCTCGTCAGGCCGACCGGCCGTATATATCGAGGTTGACTTATATAAGCGACTGTCGATACTTTTTTCTCGTGCACGCGTTCGATGTGCTGGGCGATCCGGTGCGCCGCAGGATCCTGGAGCTGCTCGCCGACGGCGAGATGACCTCGGGTGCGGTGTGCGCGGTCATCCAGCGGGAGTTCGAGATCTCACAGCCCGCCGTCTCCCAGCACCTCAGGGTGCTGCGGGACAGCGGCTTCGCGGACGTGCGTCCCGAGGGGACCCGCCGCTTCTACACCGTGCGGCACGAACCCCTGCGGGACCTGGACGCCTGGCTCGGCCGTTTCCGCGCCTTCTGGGCTCCGCGCCTGGACGCCCTGGCCACCGAGCTGGCCCGGGGCAGGCGCGAGCGGCGCCTGGCCGGACAGGAGCCTCCCGCGAACCCGGCGGAGCCGGAGTCCCCGGCTCCCGACGACAGGAGCAGTTCATGATCGAGACGGCCCACCAGATCAACGCCGTACGGCGTCGCGTCGGCACCCGGGTGCTCGACGAGGGCGAGGCCCGGGTCACCGTCATCAGCCAGACCTACGACGCCTCCGTCGAGGACGTCTGGGACGCCTGCACCAACCCCGAGCGCATCCCCCGGTGGTTCATGCCCGTCTCGGGCGACCTGCGGCTGAAGGGCCGCTACCAGCTCGAAGGCAACGCGGGCGGCGTGATCGAGACGTGTGACCCGCCCAATGGCTTCACCGCGACCTGGGAGTTCGGCGGGGGGATGAGCTGGATCGAGGTCAGTCTCGACGCCGAGTCCGACGGCCGGACGCGCTTCACCCTGGAGCACATCGCGCACGTCGACGACGAGCGCTGGGCCGAGTTCGGTCCCGGGGCGGTCGGTGTCGGCTGGGACCTGGCGTTCGTCGGCCTGGCCCTGCACCTGTCGTCCGGGCAGGCCGTCGACCCGGGGGAGGGTGTGGCGTGGACGCTCTCCGAGGAGGGCAGGCGGTTCATCGAGCTCAGCAGCCAGGGGTGGCGCGAGGCGAGCGTCGCGGCGGGCACCGACGAGGCCGAGGCGCGGGCGGCCGAGAGCCGTACCACCGCCTTCTACGCGCCCCCGCAGTGAAATATCCGTTATAACCCTCTGGTCCGAAAGCTCCCGTTACGATGAGCGGCTACTGATCGTTCACAGTGGGGGGATACACGGTGGGGCTCAGGTTGTTGTGCGTGCACGCGCATCCGGACGACGAGGCGATCTGGACCGGGGGGACCCTGGCGAGATACGCCGACGAGGGCGCCACGACCGCCGTCGTCACGTGCACCGGGGCGGACGCGCCCCAGAGGGTCGAGGAGCTCGAACGCTCCCTGGAGATCCTCGGCGCGGGAAAGCCGAGGCTGCTGGGCTACACGGGCCTGGCGAACGGCACCCCGCGCTTCCGCCAGGCGCCGTTCGACGAGGCCGTGGGGCGGGTCGTCGAGCACATCAGGGAGTTCAGGCCCGACATCGTGATCACCTACGACGGATACGGCGCCTACGGTCACCCCGAGCACGTCCACGCGCACCGGGTGACCGTGGCCGCGGTCGAGGCGGCGGGGTACGACCAGCTCTACCGGGACGCGGGTACGCCGTGGCGGCCCCGCGCCCTCTACCTGGCGACCCTCCCGCGCTCCGTCGTGATCGCGCAGTGGCAGGCGGTGTTCGGCACGCCCCCCGAACCGGGCCAGACGTTGCCGGGCGTTCCCGACGAGGAGATCACCACCCGCCTCGACGTCGGGCCGTGGGCCGAACGCAAGCTGGCGGCCATGCGCGCGCACGACTCCGAGGTCAAGCGGGGCGGGTCGCTGACCATGCTCCTGTCCCTGCCCGACGACATGCTGGCGCTCGGCCTGAACAACGAGTGGTACCGCCGCCTGTCCTACGACGGTCCCCGGGAGAGCGCCCTGTCGGCGGACTGACGGCTCAGGTCAGCCAGACGAGGTCGGAGCCCAGGCGCCTGGCGGCGCTGTCGGCGCTTCGCCACCTGCCGTAACCCTGCACGACGCCGACGGTGGCCGCCGTACCGCACGGCAGTTGGAGACCGTAGGCGATCACCTCGGTCGCTCCTTCGTCGATCTCCTGGACCAGTGCGAACGCGCGTACCCCGAAACCGACGTCCCCGGCGGGGGAGTGGGGGACAATCGAGGGGTCGGAACCAGTGGAGTGCTCCATCACGGAGTGCTTCCTTTCGACGTCGGAGGCCGGGACGGGCTGCCCTTCAAGCAGAGCCCGTCTCGGCCTTTCCCTTTTCTTCGCTCTGCCGTGAGTCCGTTCGACTGACGGAGAGCTTCCCGGTGATGTATTCAGCGTGACCTTGTCATTACCGTGTGTATAGTTACACGCACGGGGATCGCTCGACAAGTTGTCCAGCATCTTTGTTTGGAAAGCCCCTTGTGTTGCGTGGATATGCCCGGAAAGGTGGGTTATGGCTGCCGCGAAATGGGTCACGTTGCGTTCCCAATGGCTCGGTCAGCAACTGCGGGAGCTACGTGAGGCCAATGGCCTGATTCTCAAGGACGCCGCCGAATACCTGCAGCGCGACCCCGCGACCGTCAGTCGTTTCGAGACGGGCGGCTACCCCATCCGCCGCCCCGACCTGCTCGCCCTCCTCGACCTGTACGGCGTCGCCGACCCCAGGCGTCGTGAGGAGTTCATCAGGCTCAGCCAGGAGGTCTGGAAGAAGGGCTGGTGGGACGGCTATGCCGGAGAGGTGACCGGGTCATTGGTCGACTTCGTCTGGCTGGAGTCCCGGTCGCGTGAGATCCGGGGCTTCGACGGCATGACCCTGCCCGGCCTGTTCCAGACCCCGAGATACGCACGGGTGGTGATCTCGACGGTCGGGGACGACGCGGACGAAGCCCAGATCGACCGCTGGGTCAGGTTCCGCATGGGGCGTCAGAAGATCCTCGACGGAGACAACCCGCCGCGCGTCATGTCGATCATCGACGAGGCGGTGCTGCGCCGTGAGGTCGGCGGCAGGGAATGCCAGGCGGAACAACTCTGTCACCTCGCCGACCAGGCGGCCAGGCCGAACGTGGAGATTCGCGTCCTGCCGTTTAGCGTGGGAGTGCACGCCTCCGCCGCAGGAGCGTTTCGGATTTTCACCCTGGGAGATGGATTTCCTGGGGTTGGCTATGTCGAAACCCCGAAGGGGGCGATCTACGTAGAGTCGCCGGATAGCGAGAGCTTTGTGAAGATGTATGAGGAGACACTGAAGCTCACGCTCAGCCCCGAGAAATCAGTTGAATTCATCATCGCGATAGCGGAGGAGCTATCACGGTGAGCGAGCGGAAAGAAGGTAAGACATGTCCGATGCTGAGGACCTGGCCCGGGTGGCCTGGCACATCAGTACGAAGAGCAGCGAGAACTTGGGCGGGAGCTGTGTCGAGGCGGGGCCGTTGCTGGATGGGAGTGGGCGGGTGGCCGTGCGGCACAGTCATCGGCCCGACGGTGAGGTGATCGTCTACTCGCGGGGTGAGTGGGAGGCGTTCATCGGCGGCGTCAAGGACGGTGAGTTCGACTTTCACGGCTGAGGATCGGGAGGCGTCACATGGCCGATGCCAGGATCGATTGGCGCATCAGCACGAAAAGTGACAACGGCGGCGGGAACTGCGTCGAGGCGGGGCCGTTGCTGGATGGGAGTGGGCGGGTGGCCGTGCGGCACAGTCATCGGCCCGATGGTGAGGTGATCGTCTACTCGCGGGGTGAGTGGGAGGCGTTCATCGGCGGCGTCAAGGACGGCGAGTTCGACTTCCCCGTCTAGGACTTCCCGCCTGGAACGAAGACGGGCCGTCCTGGTTGGGACGGCCCTCTCGTGACGGTTCAGGCGGCGGGCAGGCGGCCGTAGTGGTCGTCGAGACGGGTGCGGTACGCGGGCGCCCGGTAGGTGTTCTCGTCGAACTCCGGCGCCCCCTCGATCTCCTCCTTGGTGAGGGCGAGGTGGACGCTGCGGGCGTGCGGGTCGATCCGGGTGACGGCGGCGGCGGGCAGCAGGACCCTCCTGCCGAAGCTCCAGAAGCCGACGTCCACGACCACGAAGCTGTCCCCGGCCACGTTGCTCTCCTCGTCGACGGTGCCGATCACCCCGTCGACGGCCTCGACGTCGAAGCCGATCACACTCAGGCTCTCGTCCTCGAAGACACCGGCACGGTAGGTCCACAGGCTCTCGACGGTCATGTCCGCCCCTCCTCACCGATCATGGGTTGCGCAGGAGACAGGGCTACCCGCGATGACCGGGATAAACGGGCTCGGAGAGCGTTTTCCGATCAGGCCGATGAGGCCGATCAGGCGGGCGTCAGGGCGGCGTCACGCCGTACGAGGGCGGCGTAGTGGCCGTCGGCGGCCAGCAGTTCCTCGTGGGTGCCCCGCTCGGCGACGCGTCCGTGGTCGAGGACCACGATCTGGTCCGCGTCGCGGACGGTCGAAAGGCGGTGGGCGATGGTGATCGTCGTACGGCCCCGCGACAGGGCGTCCAGGGCCTCCTGGACGGCGCGCTCGGTGCGGGTGTCCAGGGCGCTGGTCGCCTCGTCGAGGATCAGCACGGGCGGGTCGCGCAGCAGCGTGCGGGCGATGGCCAGGCGCTGCTTCTCGCCCCCGGAGAAGCGGTGGCCGCGCTCGCCGACGACCGTCTCGTAACCGTCGGGCAGCGACATGATGTGGTCGTGGATGCGGGCGGCGCGCGCCGCCTCGGCCAGTTCCTCGTCGGTCGCCGACGGCTTGGCGAAGCGGAGGTTGTCGGCGATCGAGGAGTGGAAGAGGTAGGTCTCCTGGGAGACCACGCCGACGACCTCGGCCAGCGTCTCGAAGCTCAGTTCCCGCACGTCCACGCCGTCCACGGTCACCCTGCCGCCGGTCACGTCGTACAGCCGGGGCGGCAGGTAGCTCAGCGTCGTCTTGCCCGAGCCGGTCTCGCCGACCACGGCCAGGGTCGTGCCCGCGGGTACGGTGATGTCCACGTCCGACAACGTCGGGGTGACCTCGGCGCCGGAGCCGGGGGCGGCGTAGGAGAAGTCCACGTGCTCGAAGCGCACCTCGCCGCGCACGTCCTTCAGCGTCCCGGTCCCGGGGGTGATGTCCACGGGCAGGTCGAGATACTCGAAGACACGGCCGAACAGCGCCAGGGAGCTCTGCACGTCCACGCCGAGCCGCAGCAGTGAAACGGCGGGCCGGAACAGGCTCATCTGCAGGGTGGTGAAGGCGACGACCGTGCCGATGGAGACCGTCGAGGCCAGCCCGGCGGCCAGGTAGATCACCGCGGGCATCGCCGACAGGACGATCTGGATGGTCGACTGCCGCCAGCGCCCGGCCATGCTGGAGCGGACCCCCAGGGTGGCCAGTTCGTCGGAGGCGGTGGTGAACCGGCCGGTCAGCTCGGGGGACTGGCCCATCGTGCGGCCGAGCAGGATGCCGCTGACCGACAGCGACTCCTGGACCATCGAGGAGAGGGCGGCCAGTTTGCGCTGCCGCTCCGAGGAGATCTTCCTGCGCTCCCGGCCGACCTTGCGGCTGATCCACACGAAGACCGGCATCAGCAGGAGCGAGACGAGGGTCAGCCGCCAGTCGAGCGCGACCATGGCGATGATCGTCGCGATCACGGTGGTCAGGTTGGAGACGATCGAGGCGGTGGTCGAGGTGACCACCGACTGCATGCCGCCGATGTCGTTGGCGATGCGCGACTGCACCTCGCCGGTGCGGGTCCTGGTGAAGAAGGCCAGGGACATGCGCTGCAGGTGCGCGTAGACGCCGGTGCGCAGGTCGTGCATGACGCGCTGGCCGACGGTGTTCGACATCAGGGTCTGTACGACGTCGAGGACGCTGGTGGCGACGGCGACCGTGATCATGCCGAGCACCAGCAGCACCAGCAGGCCGGTCCTGTGGTTGGGGATGGCGTCGTCGAGCACCTCGCGCAGCATGAACGGCGAGGCGAGCGAGACGACCGAGGACAGGGCGATGAGGGCGCCGACCACGGCCAGGCGGCCCCGGTAGGGGCGGAACAGGGTGACGATGCGCCGCAGCGGCGCGCGGGGTTCGTCGGCCATGTCGGGTTCTTCGGTGGAAAGGGGGTCTTTGGTTCGTTCGGGCATGCAACCTCTTTCTGATGTTGACTCAAACAGAGGTTAGCTCATATTCACCATCGGGGACAATGAGATAAGTTCATGGGGTGGAGACGGAACTGGCCGAGCTGCTGCGAGGAGTCGGCCGTCGGCTGCGCCGGGGGTACGGCGCGCGGTTCGGCCCGCTGGGCCTGACACCGGGACAGGTGCGGGCGCTGTGGGTGATCGCCGAGGCCGAGCCGCCGCTCAGGATGGTGCAGCTCGCCGACACACTCAAGATCGTGCCGCGCTCGGTGACCCCGGTCGTGGACGCGCTTGAGGAGATGGGCCTGGTGCGGCGCGAGGTCGATCCGGCCAACCGCAGATCGACTCTCCTGACGCTCACACCGGAGGGCAGGGTCCGTCACGAGCAGGTCCGCGAGGCGCGCAGGCAGGCGGCGGAGGAGTTGTTCTCGGTCCTCACCCCTGAGCAGCAGGAGCAGCTCAGGGAGCTGCTGAGCCTGGTGGAGAGCCGTCCGGCCTGAGGCCGTGGTCCGGTGTCGTCACCGGATAGGATCAAGGAAATCGTCCGTCCCGCGGCCAGGAACCGCCGTCGCCGGATCGGTGGGAGTCGAGAAAAGGCGTTCGGCGAGGAGGCCGATCTCATGCGGCATGTCAGCGACGTGTGCCGGTCGCCGGGTTCGTAGATCACCGTGGCACTGCAACCGCCGCCCGAACTCGCCGCCGTCCTCAACCTTGTCGGGTCCTGGCCGGTGGCCGACGAGGACAGGCTCTACGCGTCCGGACAGCGGTGGATCGCGTTCGCGACGACGACGAGCCGTAACTCCTCGGCCGCCGACGCGTACGTCGCCCGGACCACGTTCCGCAACGACGGCGACGACATCGAGGCGTTCGACCAGGACTGGCGGGACACCTCGGACCGGTCCGGCGACGCGATCGCCGCCGCCATGCTCATCGGCTCCGCCCAGCAGATCTCTGCCATGGCCGTGCTCGCCACGAAGGTGTCGCTGATCGCCGTCGCCGTACGGCTCGCGCAGAACCTGTACCGGCTCGCCGCGGCCTCGGGGCCCACGGCCGGGGTCTCCCTGACGGCCGTGCCCGCCCTCGTGGGCGGCGCCCGCCTGGCCGTACGGCAGATCATCCGTAAAGTGGTCGAGCTGCTTGAACGGAGCGCGCTCCGCCTCTTCAAACGGGCCTCCACGCTCCTGCGGAAGCCGGCCGAGCGGGCAGGGGCCGTGCCGCCCCTGCCGCCGAAGCGCCCGCAGCGTCCGCCCACGCCTCCGCGCGGCCCGGACAACTACCTGGAGGCCGCCGCGGACAAGAGCGTCGACGTCAAGAAGATCACCCCCTATCCGATATGGCGCAGGGATCGCGAGCCGCTCTACCGGGCCGACAACAGGTCACCGGAGGAGGTGTTCGAGCAGGGATTCCACCCCCGGGACCCGTCCATGACCGACCTGGACGACTACGTGCACAGAGGGGCCGACTCCGCCTTCGTGGGGACCAGCACGCGCCGGGACATCGACAACGTCCTGCCCCGCCGTTACACCTACGAGGTGGACGCCCCCGGCGGGATCGACGCCAACCGCACCTTCTCCACGGGCAGCGCCCGCCTGCACCACGAGCAGGAGATCGCCTTTCCCGGCGGCGTGCACCGGCGCTACGTCTCCGGCGCCTGGCCGGAAGGGGTGCCGAAGACGCCGGAGAACTTCATCCCCAATCCCCACTTCGATCCCTATCCCGGCTACTCTCAGGCATGATCAGGAGGATTTGAGTGAACGATGTCCCGCCGCCCCCGCCGCTCACCGACGAGCTGAGGGCCCAGGCGCGGCGCAGTCCCGGGACGTGGCTGTACGCGATCGACCCCTTCTTCGATCCCGGCGGCGAGGTGCCGCCGTACGGTGTCGTCGGCGCGTGGCGGGCCGACGAGCGGGGTGAGATCACCGGGGAGTTCCGCCACAATCCGAACTACCGGCCCTCTCCGGTGGCGCTCGGCTATCCCGAGCCGTCCGACCCCCTGGACGCGGCCGTCCAGCTCAGCGCGACCGGCTACGAGACGGGGGAGAGGATCGTCCCCCTGCTCAGGGAAGCCGAGGTGATCGTGGCCGCCGGTCCCGACGGAGGCGTTCCGGTGTTCGACACGGGTGAGGGCCGGGCGGTGTTCGCCTACACGGCCCACACCCACCTGCCCGGCGAGTTCCCGGAGGGCGCGACGGGCTGGCAGCCGATCCGCGGCGGGGACCTGGTCGCGTTGCTGCCGGTGGACGTCGGTGTCGCGATCAATCCCTCGGGGCCGGCCGGAGTGATACTGCCCCCCGCCGACCTGCGTCGCTGACGCCCTCCGGGCCCGGCGTTCGGGAGGCGTTCAGACGGCCCGCGTGATCCGGTCGACCTCCTCCTCGCTCCGCTGCTCCGCCGAGCGGTAGCTCACGGCCATGAACTCGGCGCCGTCGCCCGTCGTCACGTGACGCTCCGCCAGCGACTCGTAGACCTCCAGCGCGTGCCGGGTCACCGCGTGATAGGCCGCGCCGACCATGCCGCCCATCATGTCCTCCCCCCAGGGGTCGCCCTCTCCCTCAAGGTAGGCGCGCAGGGCCCGGACCTCCTCCAACTGGCTCGTGCCGGTGCCGGAGAGCCCCGTGCCCGTACTCCGGAGGTCCGCGTGCGAGACGTCCACTCCGTGGTCCGCGGTCATCGCTCCTCCAGGCGCCGTACGGTGGACTCGATCCCCGAGGCGAACTCGTCCAGGCGGCGCGTCACATCGGCGTGAACGCCCTCAAGGCTCTCGGCGAGCCTTCCGGGGTCCGGGATCGCCGCGGGGTCCAGGCCGGGAATGTTCGCGCGGAGGTCGTCGAGGGCCGCGTTCACCGCGGTGAGGATCTCCCGCGCGAGGTCCTCGGAGGCCATCCGCATGACCCGCGGATTGAGGTTCAGCGCGGCCAGCCGCCCGTCGGGGCCGACCAGGACGCTCACCTGGCCGTCCGCCGCCCGGCCACTGCCCTGAAGCGGGTCTCCCCGGTTCTCCGGCGAGGAGAGGGACCGGATGCTCTCCGCAAGCATGTCGTCGAAGCGCTTCCCGTTCTGGTGCACGTTGATCGCTCTCGGTAGGGGAGGAGAAGCCTGACACCGGGAAGCCTACGCGGGCGCACGCCCCGGACCCGGGATCAGGCCAGGCGTCTCGTGGTCTCCGCGCCTTCCGTCCCCTCGGTGAGACGCCAGCGGGGACGGCCGCCGACGAAGGTGGCCACGCAGCGGCCCGCCCCCTGACCGAGCAGGGCGGTGTAGGCCGTGCGGGCGCTCGCCTCGACCGCGAAGACGGAGAAGTCGGCGCGGCTCCCCTGGTCGAGGCAGCCGATGCGGTGCGGGCCGTTGGCCATGCCGAGCGCCCTGGCCCCGCCCGTGGTCGCCGCCTCGACGAGGATCCGGGCCAGCTCCTCCCGGCGTGCCATGGGGGCCTCGCGCAGCAGCGCCCTGGCCAGGGTCAGCGGGTCACCGCCGGTCCTGGTGCCGAAGGCGATCGCCTCGTCGCCGCCGAGCAGCCCCTCGGCGGCGAAGGGGGAGGAGATGGCCACCGCCGTACCCCTGACCCGCAGGAGTTTGCGGTCGGCCTCGTCGAGCGGCATGGAGATCGCGACATGGCAGCCGGGTCCCAGCGCCCCGACCTCGTCGAGGAAGATCAGCGGATGGCGGCCGAGCTCGATGTGCAGGCGCAGGCCGAACGTCCGCGACAGGATGGCCAGGTCCTCCATGACGACCGGGTCGGGGGAGTGGGCGGCGATGCCGACGGTCCCCGGGTGGTCGACCTCGCGGATGGCGGTGATCAGCCGGTCACGTCCCTCACGCTCCCAGGTGCCCTCGTCCGGGCAGTGTGTCTCCAGGTAGGTGATGCCGCCCATGCCGGTCGCGCCGAAGGCGGAGGCGGAGTCCAGGTCGTTCGCGACACCGGCGACCGCGGTGACGCCGTGGGCGAAGGCGGGGCCGTAGGCGCGGTCGAGTCTGAGATGGGCGTCGACCAGACCGGGGACGATCATGCCCGGCCAGCGGGTGGGGGCGACGCCGGGGAAGGCGCTCTCGATCTCTCCGCGCGGTCCGGCTCGCAGCACGCGGTTTCCCCTGACCACGACGGCGCCGTCCTCCACGGGAGGCCGGCAGAGCGGCAGGACGAGCGGCGCGGTGTGGATGGCGACCGCCGGAAGCGCACGCGCACCGGCGACGTGGCCGGCGGGCGTGGGCATAGGCACTCCTGGGTGTTTGTCCCTTTAAGAGAGATTAAGTCTAGCGACCTGATGATCTCAAACGGCCGCGCCGACGAAGTGTGGGAGATTATCTTCCTACACCTGACAGACGACCTTCCTACAGAAGTCGATTGATCGGCGCGAAAGCGATCTATAGCGTCATTTGTCGTGACTCGTCCCCCCAGGTTACTGAAAGCGTTGATCGCGGCCGTCGTGCTGCTCCCGATCGGACTCGCCGCGGCCCCCGCCTCCGCCGATCCGTCGCCCGACCCCGAGCACCCATGGCGCCTCGACCAGTGGCCCCAGACCCAGCCGTGGCAGCAGGACGAACCCGACGGTGCCGCCGCGCTGCGCGGCAGGCCCACCGGACCGCCGCCCATCGACCCGCAGAACTGGAAGAACCCGGACCACATGACGTGGGCCGACTACCGCAAGCCGCCGGGGACCAAGTGGGCCGACCCCTCGGTCAAGGGCTCGAAGCGGACCTTCCGTGGCGCGCTCGTCCTGCTCGACTACGCCAACCAGCCGTTCGTGGTCACCCAGCCCAAGGGCTCGACCGTCTTCAGGAACCCCAGCGCCGAGGCCCACGACGTCCCGCGTGACAAGGTCGCCCAGTTCTACAAGGACTTCCTCAACACCCCGAACCAGCTCAACCGGGGACACACCATTCACGAATACTGGATGGAGGACTCCGGCGGGCGCTACGGCGTCGACCTGACCGCATTCGGCCCGTACGAGATGCCCGGCAAGTCGTACGAGTACGGCATGGAGTTCCAGAGCGGCACCGGCTGCCCGGCCGGGGCGACCTGCAACAAGAACATCAGGACCGACGGGCGGGCCGCCTGGACCTCGGCCGAGGGACAGGATGTCCCCGCGGGCTTCGACTTCGTCTTCTACCTGAGCGCCGGTCAGGACGAGTCGGCCACCTGGCAGGAGTTCGGGTCGATCAAGTTCCCGACCAAGGAGGCGGTGACCGACGACTTCGGCCCGCCCGACGCCGCGCTGCCCAACTGGGCGAGGACCCGCTACGTGGACTGGACCTCCTGGGCGTCGGCCTCCTCCATCTGGCCCAACGCCGGAGGCGGCTCCTCGACCCAGGCGGAGAGCTCCGGGCAGGGCGTCTACGCCCACGAGTTCAGCCACATCCTCGGCATCGGCGACAACTACAACAACCCGTTCGGGGTGCCGCCGCGCCGCGCCTACACCGGTGTCTGGGAGATGCTCAGCCGGGGCAGCTTCAACGGCCCCGGCGGACCGCACAGCCGCTGGCTGATCCCGCCGACCTCGGGTGGCTCCATGGGCGCCCAGCACATGCTCCGCAACAAGATCAAGCTGGAGATGGTCGACGAGCGGAACGTGCTGCGCCTGTCCCGCGACGCCCTGGCCCAGTCGGGTCTCGTCGTGGCCAGGGTGACCGCGCGAGCCGTACAGCCCGGGCCGCATGACCTGTCCGGCGTCAACATCGCCTTCGGCACCGGAGACCGGAGCCCCGCCTGCGACGTCACGAAGGACCCGTTCTGCGACGGCGGCGGCTACGACAACTACACCGTCGAGGTCGTCGACCGGATGGGCGCCGACTCCTTCACCCCCGACTCGGGTGTGCTGCTGGCCAAGACCAAGAACGTGGACAGCGCGCCCTTCGAGTGGGTCGTGGACGCCAACCCGCAGGACATCGGGATGACCGACTACGTCCTGCCGGACGGCACCGCCGTACCCATCACGATCGGCGACTACCGTCAGCTGTCGGACGCCCTGTTCCACGCGGGCAGCGACTCGGGCTCCGAGTTCGAGTACGTGGACCAGGCCAACCGGCTCCACTTCTACGTCCTCGACGTGGAGCGCGACCGCAAGGGCGTCCTGTCCTACACGGTGGCGATCCGCTCCCTGGACGGCGCCGGTCCCCAGAAGCGCGGGGTACGGCTGCTGCCCGCGGCCGGGCTGCCCACGGACCGGGGACTGTCCACCTGCCGCTTCCCGCTGTTCAACACCGGCAGGAAGGCTCCCGCCCAGGGGAGCCACCCCGAGGACGTGAGCGCCTACCTCGGTGAGGACGTCTACCGCCTGTCGGCGAGCGTCGAGGGCAGGGGCTGGACGGCCACGCTGCCCAACCAGCTCGCGACCGCCGGCTTCGGCGACCGGACCCTCGTGGCCGTCAACGCCCAGCGGGCCTCGGGCGGCTCGCGCCTGGCCAAGGTCACGCTGACCGCGACCTCGGAGAGCGACCCGTCCAAGACCGCCAGGGCGACCTGTCACGTGGTCGGCCTGTGACCTGACCACCCCACGGCCTCCTCGCGAGAGGGCTCTCGCGAGGAGGCCTCTGTGTTCCGCTACACAGCGATAAATCATCAATTTTCCGAGATATCGCTCTATCGGATGATCAGTCCCTCGGTGGGCGCCCCCGTCCGCCGGGTGTCTGGTTGAATCGAGGCAGAGACGACGCGTCGGCTGAGTCGGGGGGCCGCGCCGTGGTGTGCTTCTCTCCGGAGGGTGTGAATGCCCGGTCCGCCGAAGGTGCCTGCTCGTCGTGACACCGCCTCGCCGAGGCGACGGATACCGCTGGCGGCCCCGGCGGCGCTGGCGATCGCCGCCACCGGCGCCAGCGTCCTGACGGCGCTGCCGGACGTGGTCTCCCTCTCACCGTGGTGGAGGGCCGCGATCGTCATGGTCTCCGGCATGCTGGCCGGGGCGATCGCCTGGGCGACCTCAAGACCGCGCCGGGAGGAGACCGTCGCGGACGACGGGGCGTTCTGGCGCCCGCCCGACCAGTGGCCGCCGAGGCCGGCGCACTTCACCGGGCGCGTGGAGTCACTGGCCGAACTGCGCCGGGTGTTCACCGAACGCCACCGCGACCGCTCCCGCACCGAGCCCCTCGCGCCGCTGGTCATCTCGGTGTACGGCAGAGGCGGGGTGGGCAAGTCCGCGCTCATCGCCAGGTTCGGCCAGGAGGTCGCCGACCGCTTCCCCGACGGGAGGCTCCACGCCGACCTGCGCGGCACGATCGAGGCGCCGGTCCGCCCGGAGGAGGTGCTGATCGGCTTCCTGCGCGCGCTGGGCGTGCGGCTGACCACCGACCCCGGGGGCCTGACCGAGCTGCGCAGGCTCTGGCTGACCTGGACCAAGGGCAAGCGCATCCTGATCGGCCTGGACAACGCCCAGGAGGCGAGCCAGGTCAGGGACCTGATCCCGGCCGACCCCGGATGTGTGGTCATGGTCACCTCCAGGAACCCGCTGTTCCTGCTCAACGCCTACGACAAACAGCTGTCGGTGTTCAGCTCGGCGCAGGGCGTCGAACTGCTGGCCAGGCTGGCCGGAGGCGAGCGGGTCGCCGCAGACCTTGAGGCGGCCGACGAGATCGTACGGATGTGCGACCACCTCCCGCTGGCCATCAGCATCTGCGGCGGGCGCCTGGCCACCCGGGAGAACTGGACCCTGCGCCAGCTGGCCGACCGCCTCAGGGACGAACGGCGCCGCCTGGACCAGCTCGAACTGCGCGGCGGGCAGGACCGGAGCGTGCGGGCCTCGCTCCAGCTCAGCTACGACGACTGCACCGGCATCCAGCGCCGCCTGCTGCGCATGCTCAGCCTGCTCACCGCCCCCGACGTGCCCGGCTGGGTGCCCGGAGAGCTGCTGGCGGCCTCGGAGCTTGAGGGGGCCGACCAGCTTGAGGCGCTCATCGACGCCCAGCTCGCCGACTCCGCAGGCGTCGACTTCTCCGGCGCGATGCGCTACCGCCTGCACGACCTGGTCCGGATCTTCGCTCGCGAGGTGACCTTCGCCCGTGACGACGACGTGCAGAGAAGGGCGGCCATCGAACGGGTGCTGTCCGGTTACCGACGCCGGGCCGAGGGCGCCGCGGTGGCCCGGTGGCCGCAGGACTGGGGTCGCAGCGGCAGGCGGGCGGACCTGGCCGTCTCGGGTGAGCTGACCCAGGCCTCGGCCGCCGACTGGCTCAACGCCGAGCGCCGCACCCTGGTCGCCATGATCCACCAGGCGAAGAGCCTGGAGATGTGGGAGCTGGCCTGGAGCCTGGGCCGTGCCTTCTGCTCGCTGTGCCACTCGCTGCGGGCCTACTGGTCCGACTGGCGCGCGGTCGCCGAGATCGTCTGCGAGGCCGCGACCCGGCTGGACGACCGGCGGGCCCTGGGCATCGCGCTGCTGGACCGGGCCGCGGTCGCCGGCGGGCAGGGCGGCCGCGACAGCGCCAGGCAGGACGCCGAGAGGGCACTGGACATCTTCACCGAGCTGGGGGAGTCGTGGTGGGCGGCGCGGGCGATGCGCTCGGTCGGCATGACCCTGTTCAACGACGGCAACCTCGACCGGGCCCAGGGCTACCTGAACGAGGCGATCGCCGCGTTCAAGGCGGAGGACGACCGCTGGTGGACGGCCAGGAGCCAGCGCAACCTGGCCGAGCTCAGACTCGCCCAGCGCAGGCCGGAGGAGGCCGCAGAGCCGCTTGAGGACGCCCTGGCGGTCTTCCAGCACGACCGTAACCGCTACTCGGAGGCGCAGACCCTGCGTGTCTACGGCGAGGTGCTCGGCGCGACCGCGCGGGCGCTGGAGAGCCAGGGAGAGGCCAAGGCCGCAGGGGAGAACTTCACCCGGGCCGGGTTCAGCCTGGACCGGGCCGCGGAGATGTTCCGGCTGCGCGGAGAGCTGTGGGAGGAGGCCAGGTGCCTGCGCGCGGCCGGCGAGGTGGGCAACCCGGCCAACGGACTGCGCGAGCTGATCTACGTACGGCGGGCCGCCGAGATGCTGACCGCGCTCGGCGACTCCTGGGGCGTGGCCAGGGCCGAGCTTTCCGCGGGACGCGCCCACGGCAGGCTGGGCCGTACCGGGGAGGCGCAGCAGGCGCTGACGCGGGCCGTACGGCAGTTCGAGGAACTGGGCGACCGCTGGTGGATGGCCAGGAGCCTGCGCTACCTCGGCGAGACGCACCTGGAGGCGGGCGACTGCGAGGCGGCCCTGCCCCTGCTCGAACAGGCCCAGGACATCTACCGCAGCCTCGGCAACCAGGGGGGTGTGGGCCGGGTGCTCGAACTCCTCCGCAGGGCGCAGGAGTGCCT
Organism: Streptosporangium sp. NPDC020145; assembly: GCF_040631275.1. Classification (NCBI taxonomy): domain Bacteria; kingdom Bacillati; phylum Actinomycetota; class Actinomycetes; order Streptosporangiales; family Streptosporangiaceae; genus Streptosporangium; species Streptosporangium sp. NPDC020145. Next base: position 27,370 of record NZ_JBEXZT010000044.1, read on the forward strand.
GGGGCAGGCGACCTCCTGAGGGCGGTATTCGGCGCGACGGTATCCCGGGAAAGGACATCGCCCAATGGGGGTTGTCATTTGCGGCAATCTGCCCCAGACGTTCACTGCTTGGTCATACCTTGACGTATAAGCTCAGCAGTGATGAACGAACTGACGCGATGGATTCATCTTGACGGTGCCGTCAACGTGCGCGACCTCGGCGGGCTCGCGACGAAGGACGGCGGGACCACACGCTTCGGCCGGGTGTACCGGTCGGACAACCTGCAGGCGCTGACGGAACGCGACCTCGGCCTGCTCGTCGGCGACCTCGGACTTCGCCACGTCGTCGACCTGCGCTCGGTGGCCGAGGTGACCCTGGAGGGCCCTGGACCGCTCACCCGCTTCCCCGAGGTGAGCATCCACCATCTCACCCTCTTCGCCGAGGGCGGCGTGAACACCGACGTCGACGCCGACAGGATCGACGCGGACCGGGTGCTTCCCTGGCAGGAGATGGACGAGGACACCCTCGCCGAACTGCGGGTGACCGGCTACTACTACGGCTACCTTCGCGAGCGCCCCGACTCGGTCGTGGCCGCGCTGCGGGCCCTGGCCCACGACGACGGCGCCGCCATCGTGCACTGCGCGGCGGGCAAGGACCGCACCGGCGTGGTCACCGCCCTCGCCCTTGAGGTCGCCGGGGTCACCCGGGAGGCGATCGTCGCCGACTACGTCGCCACCGGCGACCGCATCGACCACATCCTGGCGCGCCTGCGTTCCAGCCCCACCTACCGTGCCGACCTCGACTCCCGTCCGGACTCCGACCACCGGCCGCGCGCGGAGTACATCCAGCAGTTCCTCGACGTGCTCGACAACCGGTTCGGCGGCCCGCTGACCTGGCTGGGCGCCCAGGGATGGAACGAGGACGACACCGGAGCCCTGCGCGCACGCCTGCGGGACTAGAGCCCGACGACCAGGCCCTCCGTGGCCGAGCGGCGGGCGGCCTCAAGGACGGTGAGGGTCTCGATCGCCTCCTCGGGGTCGACCGGCGCGGGCGCCCCCTCGCGCAGGCTCGCCACGACGCCACGGTAGAAGTCGAGATAGGCGCCGGGTTCGGTGCGGACCGGATGGAGGTCGTCACCGGCCCCCATCGTGCCCCACCGCTGCGGCGGCTCGTCGCCGAAGCCGGGGACGCTCGGGGAGAGCCCGGCGCGCAGCCGTTCCTCCTGCACGTCGAGACCGTGCTTGGAGTATCCGGCCCGTGAGCCCGCGACCAGGAAACGCGGGCCGGGCATGGGTGAGAGCGCGCTCATCCACAGATGGGAGCGGGCGCCCGAGACGTGCGTCAGCGCGACGAAGGTGTCGTCGTCGGCGGCGACCCCGGGCCGCCGGGCGTCGGACTCGGCGTAGACACGCGTCACCGGGCCGAGCAGGCTCAGCGCCTGGTCCACCAGATGGCTGCCGAGGTCGTACAGCAGGCCACCCACCTCCTCGGCGCCGCCCGACTCACGCCAGCCGCCCTTCGGCACGGGCCGCCACCGCTCGAACCGGGACTCCAGGCGGTTCACCGTGCCGAGCTCCCCCGACGACAGCAACCGCCGGATCGTCAGGAAGTCGCCGTCCCAGCGCCGGTTCTGGAACACGGTCAGCATCAGGCCGCGCTCACGCGCCAGCTCCGCCAGCCCCCGGGCCTGCGCCGCGGTCGCCGCCAGCGGCTTGTCGACCACGACCGGCACCCCCGCGCGCAGCGCCGCCTCGGCCAGCGGGACGTGGGTGCGGTTGGGGGAGGCGACCACCACCAGGTCGCAGACGCCCCACAGTTCCGCGGCGTCGCCGACCGCCCGCGCGCCGTACTTCCTGGCGACCTCGGCGGCCCGTTCCGGAGAGCGTGTCACCACGGCGGACAGGCTCAGGCCGGGGGTCGCGGCGATCAGCGGGGCGTGGAAGAGCGCCCCGGCGACGCCGTACCCGGCGAGACCGACGCGCAGGGCGGGCACCGTCTCACCCATCGCCGGGCACCCGCCGGGCCCGGTCAGTCACCGCGCTGCTCGTCACGCTCGGCGAGGAAGGCCTCGAACTGGGCGGCGAGCTCGTCGCCGGTCGGCATCTCGGAGGACTCGGCCATCAGGTTCTCGCGCTGCGCGCCCGCCGCGAAGGCGTCGTACTGCTGCTCCAGGCCGGTGATGGCCGTCGAGAGCTCCTCGGAGGCGCTGATCTGCTCGGCGATCTCGCTGTCGGTCCTGGCCGCCGCCTCACGCAGGCCGTCCAGCGGGAACACCAGGCCGGTGCTCCTGGTGACCGCCTCCAGCGCCGTCAGGGCCGCCGCGGGGTACTCCGCCTGGGCGAGGTAGTGCGGGACGTGCACGGCGTAACCCAGGGTGTCGTGCCCCCGGGCGCCGAGCCGGAACTCCACCAGCGCGGCCGCGCTCCCGGGGACCTGGACCCTGCCGAAGGCGCTGTTGTGGCCGGAGACCAGCTCGGGACGGCTGGCGTGGCCGGTGATCCCGAGCGGACGGGTGTGCGGCACGGCCATCGGGATGCCGTGCAGGGTCACCAGCCTGCCGATGCCGAGCCTGGTGACGAGCGTGCCGACGGCCTCGGTGAACAGCTCCCACTCGCGGTCCGGCTCGGGGCCGGTGAGCAGCAGGAACGGGGTTCCCGTCGTGTCGTGGACCAGGTGCAGGGCGAGCTCGTGGCTCTCCACGGACACCCAGCGGTCGGTGTCGAAGGTCATGATCGGGCGCCGGGACCGGTAGTCGAGCAGGCGGTCCACGTCGAACGTGGCCACGACGCGGTGCTCAAGCTCGCCCAGCAGGTGACCGAGGGCGAGCCGTCCGGCGCCGCCCGCGTCTACGAACCCGTCGAAGTGGTAGAGAAGCACCGGATCGGTCAGTTCAGGGATCTCTCCGCTGAGCCGGTAGAGATCCGTCGGGTCGAACACCGTCTCCCAGCCTTTCGTCGGTCGTCTCTCCACAGCATGAACCCCTGGGCCGTCCGGTGAATTCCACGCACCCCGGCGATCACTGGGAACCCTACCGGGGCAGAATGGTTCCCATGCAGTCCGACCCTGAGCTGGAGGAGTTCGCCACCCGCCTGTTCGACCTGGCCAGGGCTGGTGAGACCGACAGACTCCGCGCGTACGTCGAGGCCGGGGTGCCGGCCAACCTGACCAACGACAGGGGCGACACCCTGGTGATGCTCGCCGCCTACCACGGCCACGCCGAGACCGTCAGGGCGCTGACCGCCCTCGGCGCCGATCCCGGCCGGGCGAACGACCGGGGCCAGACCCCGCTGTCCGGAGCGGTCTTCAAGAAGGAGCCCGAGGTGATCAAGGCGCTTCTGGACGCGGGCGCCGATCCTGACCAGGGGACCCCGTCCGCGCGGGAGACCGCCCGGATGTTCGGCCACGAGCAGTATCTGAAATGGTTCGAACGTTACCCTGATTAGTGATGTCTCCTATATGGCGACATATTGAAATCATGTGGCGTTCGGGGATCCTTGACAGGTGGGAACTACTACTACACCTCAGTCCGATCGGCGTCTGCACATCCCCCCGCTGCCCTGCCCCTTCCCGAGTGAGGTGAGTCCCCACGTCGAGAGAGTCGACCGGGAGACCCTGGACTGGCTCATCGCCTCGGGAATGCTCAAGGACGCCGAAACGGTCGAGCGCTACAGACAGGCGAGGTACGGCTGGCTGAGTGGCCGGACCTACCCCTACGCGGAGCACGACCTGCTCCGCCTGGTGACCGACTGGTGCGTGTGGCTGTTCGCCTTCGACGACGCCTTCTGCGAGTCCGACCGCAGAGCCGCCGAGATAGCCCGCGCGCTGCCCCAGTTCTACGCCGTCCTCGAAGGACTGGACGGTGGATACGAGGTCGACGACAGATTCGCCAGGATGCTGCTGGAGATCAAGAACAGGATCTCCGCGCACGCCGACGGCGACCAGCTCGACCGCTGGTGCTCCGTCACGAAGGACTACCTCTTCGCGCAGGTCTGGGAGGCGGCCAACCGCGAGGACGAGGTGGTCCCCTCCATCGAGGACTACCTGTTCATGCGGCGCAGGACCGGTGCCATGCTCACGGTCTTCGCCCTGATCGACATCGCCGCGGGCCATCGCCTGACCCCCGCCGAGTGGCGGCACCCCGCCGTGCGCGCGATCACCGAGAGCGCCAACGACGTCGTCGTGTGGGACAACGACCTCATCTCCTACGCCAAGGAGAGCGAGAGCGGCAACGCCAGGAACAACCTGGTGAACGTGCTGGCCGTACACGGCGGGGTCTCCAGGCAGGCCGCGATGGAGCGGATCGGCATGATGCGCAACAAGGCCATAACCGACATGATCGAGCGGCGCCCCACGCTGGAGGCACTCGGCTCGGAGGCGGTGCACGCGTACGTGCGCGGCCTGGAGTTCTGGATCAGCGGAAGCGTCGACTACTCACTGACCAGTTCCCGCTACACGATGGCCTGGCGGCAGCGGATCGCCGAGGAGTGAACCGAGCGCTCAGTCCTGGGGGAGCCGGTCGTCGCTCTCCTGCTCTCCGAGTGCGAGCTCGATCAGCTCCTCCAGACCCAGCTTCTTGCCCGCGGCGAAGGCCTTCTCGTGCTCCTGCTCACCCAGCAGGCTCTTGCACTCCTTGACGCAGCGGTCGTGCTCGGCGTTGAAGAAGGGCGAACCGAGCTGGGGCATCCCGAACGTGCGCCAGTTCGCCTGGCCACCGCCCATCAGGCGCGAGGCCAGCTCCGGCTGACCGGCCTCAAGCGCCTGCCTGGCGACCACCTCGATCGCCAGGCCGATGCCCAGGACGTCGTGGAAGTAACGCTTGAGACGCAGCGCCTCACGCGCGTTCGTCATGGCCTCGGTGGTCTGGCCCATCGCCTGGTGGACGCTGGCCAGCGCGTAGATGGCGTAGGAACGCAGCCACAGCTCACCGCGCTGGGTGCACACGGTGATGCAGTCGCGCAGCAGCGTCTCGGCCTCGCCGGGGTCACCCTGCATGAGCAGCACCATCGACAGCTCGACGATCGAGGGCAGCAGACCGGGGTTCAGCTCCCGGCCGCTCTTGTGGAACTCGATGGCGACGCCGAGCAGCGCGCTGGCCTTGTGCAGGTCGTTCTGGAGGAAGGCGGCCGTGCCGAGCATCTTGGTGGCCAGGATCACCGCGCCCGAGTCGCCGACACGCACCGCGTCCGCGCTGCACTGTTCGGCCGCCGCGATGGCGCCGGTGATGTCGCCCTGGGCGCTGTGGATGTAGGAGAGCACCCACAACGCCTTGCAACGCTCGGGACTCGGCTCGGGCGAGAGCTCCAGGGTCTTCTCAAGGTAGAGCCTGCCCTCGCGCGCCAGCCCGCAGGCCACCCACATGAACCACAGCGACGACAGCAGCTTCAGCCCGGAGAGCACCTGACCCGGGGTGTTCAGGCAGTAGTCGAGGGCGACCCTGATGTTGTCGTGCTCGTGACGCATCCGGACGTGCCAGTAGACCTGACGGGGACCCGACCAGGCCTCCTCGCTCCGGTAGGCCAGCTGCAGGTAGTAGTCGCGGTGCCGTTCCCTGATGCGCTCCCGCTCGTCGAGGTGCTTGAGCCACTCCTCGCCGTAGTCGCGCAGCGTGTCGATCAGCCGGTAGCGGTGCCCGGACGGGGTGCCGTCGCTCAGCAGGATCGACTTCTCGACCAGGCTGCTGATGAGGTCCACGATCGTCTCGTGGGGAAGGTTGTCCCCGGCGCAGACGTAGTGGACGGCGTCCAGCTCGAAGTCGCCCGCGAACACCGAAAGCCGCGCCCATAACAGTCGTTCGGCGGGCTCGCACAGCTCGTGGCTCCAGCCGATCGCCGCACGCAGCGTCTGGTGCCTGGGCAGCGCCGTACGGCTGGCGCCCGCCAGCAGGCTGAACCGGTCGGCCAGCAGGTCGAGCATCTGCTCGACGGACAGCGCCCGCAGCCGCACCGCCGCCAGCTCGATGGCCAGCGGGATGCCGTCGAGACGACGGCACAGCTCGCTGACGGAGCCGACGTTGCGCTCGTCGAGCTCGAAGCCGGGCACCACCGCGCTCGCCCGCGCGGCGAACAGCAGCAGGGCCTCGTTGGTGAAGACGTTCTCGCCCGGCACGCTGCCCGGCACCGTCAGCGGCGGGACGGTGACCGTGTGCTCGCCCCTGGCGTTGAGCGAGTGACGGCTGGTCGCCAGGATGGTCAGGCCGCTCGCGCGGGTCAGCAGCTCCTCGAAGAGCTCGGCGCAGGCCGAGTCGACATGCTCGCAGGCGTCGATGACCAGCAGGACCTCGCGGTCGTTCAGCCACTCGACCAGCGCCTCCTCGGCGGAGCGCGACGACTGGTCGGCGATGCCCAGGGCCGAGTTGATCGTGTGCCTGAGCATCCTCGGGTCACGCTGCCTGGCGATGTCGGCGAACCAGACGCCGTCCTTGAACTGGTCGCGCATCTGGTGCGCGATGCGCAGCGCCGTACGCGACTTGCCGACCCCGCCGATGCCGGTCACGGTGACGAGGCGGTGCTCGCGCAGCCGTTGCCGCAGGATGGTCAGGAGCCTGGTGCGCCCGACGAAGCTGGTGAGCTCGTTCGGGAGATTGCCGTCTCGCCGCCATCCTGATGGCGCTGCCATGGCCGCCTCACGGGGGTAGCTTGACACCTGACCATCCGAATCGTACCCGTCCGGGCGGCCGGCTGTCCCTGAGGCCGCAAAGCGGGCAGGAGTTTCCCCATCCGTCAGCTCGTGGCGCGGAGGAGTCGGCGCGACGCTGGCTAGCATGGACCCGTGACTTCGCTTGAGCCCGACGACCTGCATCCCGACGATCTGCGTCCCGTCGATCTCTCCGACGACGGCCCGCCGATCCTGCCTGACCAGACAGGGGACGACACCGACATCGGCTGGGGCACCTGGCGTGAGCCCAGCGACGACGACAGGCTTCTGGAGGACCGGCCGCCCCACTGGTAGGAGCGGCCGGGGATCACGAAACCACGTCCTTGCGCCGGAACCGGCGGAAGGCGAGGGCGACCAGGACCACCGAGTAGGTGACCGAGACGGCCACGCCCTTGACCATGCCGCCGTAGTCGGGTTGCGGCGCGAGGGCGTCCAGCCACGCCGTGCTCCAGAACGTCGGCAGGAACTCCCGCAGCGAGCCGAGGGCGTCGACCGCCTGCAGGATGCCGCTGACGATCACCAGGCCGACCGCTCCGCCGACGGCGCCCAGGGGCGAGTCCGTGCCGACCGAGAGCAGGAAGGCGAGCGCGGCGACCACGAACTGGCTGACCAGCACGTAGCCGACCACGACTCCGAAGCGGGGCAGCACGTCCAGGGCGGCGACCGTCTCGCCGGTGCCCGGCACCCGCACGTCGTGCCAGCCGAACACCAGGGTCCCGGCGAGCAACGCCATCGCCGGCAGGCAGACGACCGCCGCCGCCGAGTAGGTCAGGGCGACCACCAGCTTCTGCCGCAGCAGCCGGTCGCGGGGGACCGGGGCGGCCAGCAGGTAACGCAGCGAGGACCAGCTCGCCTCACTGGCCACCGTGTCGCCGCAGAACAGCGCGACCGCCACCGCCAGCAGGAAGCTCGCCGAGACCGACAGCGCGAACGCCGCGAAGTTCAGGCCGCCCTCGGTCGCCAGGTCGGACAGGCGCGGCACCCCGGAGGGCTGACCGGACCCGGCGCCGAGCTGGAAGGCGGCCACCAGGATCCACGGCAACGCCAGCAGCAGGCCGAACATCACCAGTGTGCGGCGCCGCCTGAGCTGCCTGGCGAACTCGACCGACAGCGGCAGCGTACGGCCGGGCAGGTAACCGGCCGCCTGGCCCTCGCCCCGCCCCGGGCCCTCGGGGACCTCCTCGACCGGCGAACCGGTCCGCGTCAGGATCTCGCTCATGCCTTCTCCCCGATCAGGTCAAGGAACACGTCCTCAAGGCGGCTGCCGGAGCCGCCACCCGAGCCACCCGAGGTGTGCTCGCCCAGCAGGTCGCGCACCGGGCCCGCGGTGACCAGGCGTCCCCGGCGCATGACCACCACGTGGCTGCAGGTCTGCTCGACCTCGGCCAGCAGGTGGCTGGAGACGATGACCGTACGGCCCCGCGCCGCGTAGGCGATCAGCACCTCGCGCATCTCCCTGATCTGCGGCGGGTCGAGGCCGTTGGCCGGTTCGTCGAGCACCAGCAGGTCGGGCAGGCCGAGCATGGCCTGGGCGATGGCCAGGCGCTGGCGCATGCCCTGGGAGTAGGTCCGGACCGCCCGGTCCAGCGCGGCGCCGAGCCCGGCGATCTCCAGGGCCTCGGCGAAGTGCGCGTCGTGTTCCGGGCGGCCGGTCGCCTTCCAGTAGAGCTCCAGGTTGGCCCGTCCCGTCAGGTGCGGCAGGAAGCCGGGCCCCTCGACGAACGACCCCAGCCGCGACAGCACGGCGGCGCCGGGGGAGATCCGGTGGCCGAAGATCCTGATCTCGCCCGCGTCGGGGTGGATCAGGCCCATCATCATCCGCATGGTCGTTGTCTTTCCCGCCCCGTTCGGGCCCAGCAGGCCGAGCACCTGGCCGCGTTCCACGGTGAAGGACAGGTCGTCGACCGCCCGTTCGCCGTTGCGGTAGGCCTTGGTCAGGCCGTCGATCCGCAGCGGGACGTCGGCCAGGGACGGATCGTGGTCCGTACGGCGGCGCCTGCGCCCGGTGAGCAGCAGGACCGCGGCGGCCACGACGGCGGCTGCGGGCAGCGCCCACGTCCACCAGGACGGGCCGTTCTGCGGGGTCCGCAGCGCGGCGTCCACCGGGACGGTCAGCGTGGGCGCGGCCAGCTCCACCTGGTAGACGGCAGGGGCGGCCGGGGTGCTGTAGCCGAGGTCGGTCGTGGTGAAGGCGACCCGCAGCCGGTGCCCGGCGTCGAAGCGGTGGTCGACGGCGGGCAGCGCGACGGTGGCCTCGCCCGTACCGTCCGGGGAGAGGGCGACGCGCACCGGGGCCACCAGGCCGTCGGGCAGGATCGGGGCCTGGCCACCCGGTCCGGCGTCGTAGAGCTTGGCGAACAGCGTCACGCCCTCCTCGGAGACCTTGCCTCCGGTGCCTCCGGTGCCTCCGGTGCCCTCGGCCCGCACCCGGACCCGGACCGTCGAGCTGCCGGTGACCTGGAGCGGGGCGGTGAGCGGGGCGGAGTCGAAGTGGGCGCTCTGGCCCGCCATCTCGGTGGACAGGCTCACCCCGGGCGAACCGCCGAGGCCGCCGAACCCGGGGACGGAGGAGATCGAGGAGGGGGAGCCGCCCGGCGGGTTGGCGACCGGCTGGGCGGGCCCGGTCAGGGCGACCTGGGTCGTCGCGGCGCCGTACAGGCCGGGGTAGGCGGGGGCGGTGGCGTGCAACTGGACGGGACGGCGGGTGCCCGGGTCGCGCCCGCCGTCGCGGGTGACGGTGAACGGGACGGTGGCCTGCCCGGCATCCCCCTTCAGATAGCGGGCGAACCAGGCGGTGGTCCGCTCGTGGATCCAGTCGGCCTCGCCGTCGCCGCCGTCGTGGCCGCCGTCGAACCAGGCGACGGCCACCGGGGCGCCGGTCGCGGCCACGGCCCTGGCGTTGGCGTCGGCCTGGCCCAGGGGGAAGAGCGAGTCACGCGTCCCCTGGAGCAGCAGCGTGGGGACCTTGATCCTGCCGGGCACGGAGACGGGGCTCGACCTGCGCAGGGTCTCGATCGCCTCCGGTGTCGCCCGGCCCGTCTCGGCGATCCGCTGGTAGACGTCGCACAACTCGGGCAGGAACCGGCCGCACCTGACCTCCTGCGCGCTCGCCGGAGGCGCCTCGCCGGTGGGGGTGGCGCCCCGCAGCGGGCCGGGAGCGGGGGAGGTGCCGCCCCTGCTGAAGAACAGTCCGGCCCACATCCGCTTGAACACCCCGTTCAGCGGGCCCCGCCCGCCCGCCTCGGGGAACAGCGCGTCGGCCAGGTCGTGCCAGGTGATCTGGGGGACGATCGCGTCGATCCGGTTGTCGTACGCGGCGGCCATCAGCGCGATGGCGCCGCCGTATGAGCCTCCCGCGACGCCGACCTTCGGGTCTCCGGCCGCGTCGAGACTGACCTCGGGCCGCCTGGCCAGCCAGTCGAGGAGCTGCCGCACGTCCTTGACCTCGTAGTCGGGGGAGTTGAGCGCGATCTGTCCCGTCGAGCGGCCGAAGCCACGGGCGGACCAGGTCAGTACGGCGTAGCCCTCCCCGGCCAGCCGTACGGCCGCCTCGCGCACGCTCTCCTTGCTGCCGCCGAAGCCGTGGGCCAGCAGCACCGTGGGGGCCCTGCCACCCCCGGCGGGCGGGAAGAACGTGGCGTCCAGCGTGACCTGCTGGTCGTCACGGGGACCGTCGAGCACCGTGACGCTCTGTTCCCGGGGGTGTGTCCCCTGGGCCGACGGCCACAGGACCCAGGTGATCACGGCGGCCACCAGTACGGTGACCAGCGTGATTCCGGCGACAGGCTTGCCCGCGAGCTTCATGCGGCGAGCTTACTGAGGGCAGCCTGAGAGCGACCTGAGACGGTCCGACAGTGAGAACATAGGGGGCAAGTGGCGACAAAAGCCCCTGAAGGGTGCAAGCATCTTCGTATGGGACTAACCCCTGCCGATCTCTCAGGGATGTTCCTGATTGCGGACCAAGGTAAAGGACGGGCATCATTTCGCGCGTGAAGTTCGTCGTGAGTCCAAAACGAAGCGCCACACAGGCCATCCAGTGGGCCCTGCCCTACTGGACCAGGGGAAAAGCGGGCAGGCAGACCCCGGAGGACCTGTTCCGGGTGCTCTATTTCGGCTGGCTGGTCGCCTTCTCCTTCAAGGTCCTGGGCGCCTCCTGGGACGTCTCCTGGCACTTCAAGTGGCTCCGTGACGACCTGGCGCCGCCGCACCTGCTCAACAGCGTCGGCACCGCCATCGCGCTCACGCTCACGATCATCCACCTCTACACCGGTTACGGCGTGGACAGGACCGCGCAGCGGCTCATCGGCTGGGGAACCGCGGTCTTCCTCATCGCCGTCCCGCTGGACCTGATCAACCACCGCGTCAACGGGCTCGACATCACCTCGTGGAGCCCGTCGCACATGATGCTCTACATCGGCACGCTGCTGATGGTCTCCGGTGTGACCAGGGGATGGTTCACGGGGGCGCCTCCCGGGCGCACCCGCACACTGGTCCTCGGCGCCCTGGGCGTCTTCCTGCTGGAGAACGTCTGGTTCCCGGCCCAGCACCAGGAGTACGGCGTGTTCGGCATCGCCGCCTGGGACCGGGGCCGGCCCGAGGCCGAACCCATCCTGCTGCAGTTCGCCGCCGACCAGATGGGCCGCGCCATTGACCGGGACATGGTGGTCAAGTTCTCGCTCCCGGTGCCGGACGAGCTCTACCCGGTCTACGGGGTGGCCGCGGCCATGATCGTCCTGGTCGTCGCCCGCGCGATGACGGGACGCGTCCTCACCGCGACCGCCGTCGCCGCCTCCTACGTCGCCTACCGCGCCGTCATCTGGCCGCTGCTCGCCGTGACGGGCTTCCCGCGCTCGGCGGTGCCCGTCTTCCTGATCGCCGGGGCGCTCATGGTCGACCTGGCGTTCCTGATCAGGAACCCGGTGCTGCGGGCGCTGGCCGGATCGCTCGCGGTCACCGTCGTAGTGGGCCAGGCGCTGCGCCTGCAGAGCGCCGCCTACCTCACCCCGCCGCTGGTCTCACCGATGGTCCTGGCGGCGGGCGGGGTCCTGCTGGCGGTGCTCTGGCTGGGCGCCGAGTGGGCGCTGACCCGCTTCAGGCTCCGGGCTCAGGACATGGAGGCCGTGGTCAGGGCGACCGCGAACCCGTAGGCCAGACCCATCACGGTGAGTTCCGCCGCCGCCCACGCGACGACGGCCGTCCCCTGCCGCGCGGCGATGCGCGGCAGCAGGCGGAACCTGATGTGGGCGGCGAACGGGATCAGCAGCCCCACGCACACGGCCTTGGCGATCACCAGCAGCCCGTAGTGCCCGTCGAGCAGGGCCCCGGGCAACTCGACCCCCTGGGTCAGGGCCATCGAGGCCAGGCCGTTGACCAGCCCGGAGACGCTCACCAGCACCAGGGCCAGCGTCGCCAGCCTGGAGAACCTGGGCAGGACCCCGGCCAGCAGCTCACGGTCCCGCGCGACCAGCAGCATGATGACCAGCAGCCCGCCGGTCCACGCGGCGGAGCCCATCACGTGCAGCTCCATCGAGATCATGATCGGGTCGTGCCATATCGAGTTCACCGCGTGCCCGGTGACGGGGATCGGCAGCAGCCCGAAGAAGGCGATCACGATCCGCAGCTCGGCGGGCACCTTCTCCCCGAACCGTACGGCCAGCAGCCCGACGCCCGCGTAGGCGAGGGCGCAGGCGGCGCTGAAGAGCATCCCCTGGCCCGCGCCGACCTCGCTGACGTATGAGGCGATCACGGCCGGGGTGGGGACGGCCCCCGGGTTGAGCTGGGCCGTCTGGAAGACGATGACGACCAGCGCCAGCACCGCCCACGCCCAGGCGAACGTCACCGCGGCCGGTCTGGCCCTGCGCATCACCGGTTCGGTGCGCTCGGGGTCGTCGAAGCCGAGGATCCTCGGCAGCACGCTGAGCCCGACGACCGCCACCGCCGCCAGGTCGAGCAGCACCCGCAGCACGGGCAGGCCGTACTCGACGACCGGGCCGGGCACGGCGATGCCCGGCACGGCGGCCTCCGCGGTCAGCGTCGTCGCGGCCAGTACGGCCAGCAGCGCGCCGGAGACGAAGCCACCGGCCACCAGCCTCCTGACCGATCCGGCCTCCGAGGAGCGCTCCAGCGTCGCGGTCACCGGGTCTCCTCCCGTCCTCCGCTGCGGCGCATCGCGACGACGGTCGCACCGCCGAGCAGGACGAGGGCGGCCACGATCCACAGCACGGCCATCCCGGCGCCGCCGTTCTGCGCGGCCTCGGCGGCCTGGGCGCTCAGGTCGAGCTCCTGGGCCGGGGCGCCGGAGGCCTCAGAGGCACCTGGGGCGGCCTGCGCGGGGGAGCCGGTGCCGGCCGCGGTCAGGGTGAAGGTCACCTTGTCAGAGACCGGGTGGCCGTCAGAGGACAGGATGCGGTAGCCCACCACGTACTGCCCGGCGGGGCCGAGCGGCCTGACCCCGACGCTCACCTTCGCGCCGGAGACGGCGGTCTTGCCCTCCTCCCAGCGGGTCTCGCCGGGACCGGTCACGCTGATCTGCGCGAAGCCCTGCCGTACCGGCTGGTCGAAGGTCAGGGTGATCCGCCCGGGGGCCGTGGCCAGCGAGGCGCCGTCCTCGGGGTCGCTGCCGACCAGGATGTTGTGGGCCCGCGCCGGGGTGACCACGCTCAGGAGCACGGTGCCCGTGAGCAGCAGGACAGTCAGTAGCCGCCTCACCGATCGTGGCCTTCCTGTGGGTTCGTCGTGTTCCGGTAATGCTCCCATCTTGGTGGGCGGGGGCGGGAATCGGCCACGGAACAGCCGCAGGCGGCGGAAAAGACGGGGGCGCCCGGCGATCCGTGGCAGGAATGGATCGCCGGGCGCCGATGGGAGAGGTGGCTAGTTCAGGCGCTGCCAGAGCGCGGGCACGTTCGTGGGCTCCCATCCCACGGCGGAGGTGTGCGCCTGGCGGCACTCGTAGTTGACGCCCGAGAAGGTGACCCGGGTGCCGGAGGAGTAGGACGTCCCCGCCTTCCAGGCCGGGTAGTTCCCGGTCGGGGTGACCGTCGGGGTGACAGTGGGCGTCACGGTGGGCGTAACGGTCGGGGTGACGGTGGGCGTCACGGTCGGGGTGACCGTCGGGGTCACGGTGGGCGTCACCGTCGGGGTGACGGTGGGCGTCACGGTGGGCGTCACGGTCGGGGTGACGGTGGGCGTGACGGTCGGAGTGGGGGTCGCGCAGACGCCGAGGTCGGTCCAGACGGAGTTGGTGCCCGGCTCGTTGTTCTGGGTCCACCACTTGGCCTGCCACAGGTGACCCTTGTGCGAGACCTTGGCGCCGCCGTTGTAGACCTCACCGGCCGACCACGGGGGAGCCGAGCAGTCGCCGCCGGGGCCGCCGCTGCCGGTCGGCGTCGGCGTCGGGTTGACCACCACGCCGCCGCGGGCGTAGTCACCGGTCAGGCCGTAGGTCTTGCCGCCGAAGCTCACGGTGAAGTTGGCCGGGGCCGGGGCGGGCAGGTAGTAGACGTAGTCCATGCTCAGCGACGCGCCGGGCGCCAGCGACTCGTTGGCCTTCAGCTTGAAGGAGATCCGGTTGAAGTCGCCCTTCAGGCCGCCGATGTTGTTGCCGCCGCCGTGCTCGCTGCTGATCACGGTCAGGCCGTAGCCGGACTGGTCCTTGGCCGTCTTCGGAGCGGAGCTGGCGTAGTCCCACTGGAACTCGGCGCCGCCGGGGATCGTGGTCTTGGAGTTGTTGGTGACCTTCAGCTTGCCGGTGATCGGGTAGTTGCTGTCACCGGAGGGGAACCCGCTGATGTCCACGCTCACGTCGAGCTTCTCGTTGGGGATGCTGACCTTCGCCCGGGTCGCGCCGTACGGCGTGGCCGTCTTGAAGGCGTCGTAGACCTGGCTGGTGAGCGTGTTGCCCATGAACCACTCGCCCTTGGCGGAGTCCCAGGCGTAGTCGCCGGCCAACTCCCAGATCATCAGGCCGCCGATGCCCTTGTCCTTGACGTAGTTGGCCTTGACGCCGATGGACTGGTCGTCCTCCATGGACAGGAAGACCTTCTTGCTGTCGTTCCACAGCCAGGGCGCGACCAGGGTCGGGTTGTAGTTGCGGGTGTAGGTGCCGGTCAGCTTGTCGTCGGCCTTGTTGGGGTCGAGACCGTAGGCGGGGCCGTACGATCCGGCGCGGCCGTCCAGCAGGTTCTTGGCGTGCCAGAGCGGGTTGCCGCCGCCGCCGACCTCGCTGTTGTTCTCCAGGTCGTGCCAGAGGTTGTCGATGCCGCGCGCGCCGTCACCACAGGTGGTCAGGCCGATCGGGCAGCCGCTGGTGCTCTTGGAGATGCCCCACAGGCCGTTGGTGCCGCCGGTGACGTTGCGCCATCCCCGGGTGTAGTACGGCACGCCGATGTTGATCCGGCCCGCCTGCATCGCACCGCGGAAGTAGTGGTAGGCCCAGTCGGTGTTGAGGTAGCCGATGCCGCCGTACGCCTCGGTGTTGTAGACGTTCCACTTGGCCAGCTCGGCGTCCTTGCCGTCGTCGTAGAGGGCCGCGTTCGGGCCGACGAACTCGTTCCAGGCGCCGTGCAGGTCGTAGGACATGATGTTGACGTAGTCCAGGTACTGGGTGACCTGGAAGGTCTCCATGCCGCGCAGCAGGTAGCCGGAGGAGGGCGCGGCGACCGAGAGCAGGTAGTACTTGCCGTCGGCGGCCGAGGCCGCGTTGAGCTTGTCACGCAGCGTCTTCATCAGCACCGCGTAGTTCTTCATCAGCGAGGCGCGGCGGGCGTTGCCGACCTGCCAGTCGAGCGGGTTGCCCGCGTCCTTCATCGACGTCGGGTACTCGTAGTCGATGTCGACGCCGTTGAAGCCGTACTTCCTGATGAAGGCGACCGAGGAGTCGGCGAAGGCGTTGATCCCGGCCGTGTTGGCCGAGCCGTCGGCGTTGGTGGTCATCGTGTAGAAGCCACCCGACGGCTTGCGCTCGCCCGTGTCGTCGATGTACCCGCCGGTCTCCGCCCAGCCGCCGACGCTGATCAGCGTTTTGACGTTCGGGTTGGCCTTCTTGTACTTGTTCAGCAGGTTGAAGTGCCCCTTGTAGGGCAGCGCCGGGTCCATGGTGTCGATCCCCGGCCACTCCATGCCGGTGGAGGGGTTGTCGGCCCCGTCACCGCCGACCGAGATCTTGTTGTCCGCGCCAACGTGCGCGAACGCGTAGTTGATGTGGGTGACCTTGTCCCAGGGGATGTTCTTGGCCAGGTAGGAGGGCTGGCCGTTCTTGCCGGTCCGCCAGCTCGTGAAGTAGCCGATGATGCGGCGCGGGTGGTCCGCGCCCATCTTCTCCCGGCCCGACTCGTCGTAGACCTGGCAGTAGGGCACGTCGAGGCCCGGGGTGGTGTAGAGACCGTCGGGGCGGCACGACGTGTCGTCGGCCGCGGCGGTGGCCGTGCCTGCGAGCGCGCAGGCGATCAGGGCGAACGACGCACCGGCCGCCGCGAGGCCCGCGCGTAAGCGTGAGGACATGGGAGAGCTACCTCCGAATGAGGAAACACAGCAGTTACCCCAACCCCGAGGCCCCCCACGGGTTGTTGATTTTGGAAACTATGCGCTCCCACCAGGTCCGTCAATGCTTTCTTTTAAGAAAGTTTCCTGATAGTTAGTTGGGGGTGGCTCTGCTGGGCCACGACGGGCCACGGCCTGTCCCCCGTGACCGCGCCGTCCAACGACCTCGGACCCGCGTGGAGCGCCGGGACGGCCCGTGCCCGTGTCCAGTGGATTCGCGCTCCGGGAAACCCCCGGCGACTCCGGCGGCCCTCCGGCTCGGTACCCCCGTGACCGGACGGGCCGCGTTCAACGTTCTCCGCGCCGAGGGGCGCCCGAGGGGCGGTCGGGGGTTGAGGGGTGACAGGACCCTTACTCCGGGGTGAGGTCATTCACTCAACGTGGTATTCGGGCCACTCCACCACGGACTACGCGTCCCTCCGGTAGCTGGGCGTAATGGAATGCTGCTGGCATGGCAGCGGTCTCCGCTCCCCGCCCCCTCATGGGAGCCGTGCTTCTGTTGTTCGTCAGCGCCGCCTGGGGGTCGGCCTTCCCGCTGATGAAGGACCTCATGGCCCGCGTACCCGTCGCGGACCTGCTCACCGAGCGCTACGCCGTCGCCGCGATCGTCCTGCTCGCCCTGCGGCCACGCTGCCTGCGCGGCCTGCCGGAGAAGACCTGGCTGACCGGCGTCCTGCTCGGCCTGATGTTCGGTGTGGGACAGACGGCGCAGGCGATCGCGCTGCACGACCTGCCCTCGTCGGTCTCCGGGTTCACCGTCGGCTCCTACGTGGTGATCACCCCGGTCCTCGGGCTGATCCTGCTCGGCGCGGAGGTCCCCTTCCGCACCTGGGTCGCGGTCGCGCTGGCCACCGCCGCGATGACGATCTTCACCCTGCTCAGGGGGGCGGAGGGCGGGTCGGTACCGCTGCTCGCCCTGGCCGTCACGCTGCTGTCGGCCGTGCTGTACGCGGGACACACCCTCGTGCTCGGCGACTTCGAGGGCGCCGGACGCGACGCCTACGCCCTCGCGGTGATCCAGCTCGGCGTCATCGCGCTCATGACCGGGGTGCTGGCCGTGCCCGACGGCCTCACCCTGCCCCGGACCGCCGCCGACTGGGCCGCCATGGCCCACCTGTCGGTCGTGGCCTGCGCCCTGGGGTTCCTGGCGCGCTCCTTCGGCCAGGCCCACGTGCCCGCCGCGCCCGCCGCGGTGATCCTGTCCGCCCAGCCCCTCTGGGTCACCGCCCTGGCCATCACCCTGTACGGCGAACGCCTCACCTGGACCGTCCTGGTCGGCGGCGGCCTGATCGCCCTGGCCATGCTCCTGGTCCTGGTGCCCCGCCGGGCCCGTTAACGGCTGAGGGGAAGGCGCAGGACGAACCGGGCACCCCGCTCGCTCTCCTCGATCACCAGGGTTCCGCCGTGCGCCTCGGCGACCTCCCTGGCGATGGGCAGCCCCAGCCCGGTGCCCCCGGCGTCCCTGTTACGTGAGGCGTCGAGCCGGGCGAAGCGGCGGAAGACCACCTCCCACTGGTCACGGGCGATCCCCGCGCCGTCGTCGAGCACCTCGAGCACGGCCGTGTCCCCCCGGGCGGCCACGGTCACCGTGACCCGCGAGGTCGCGTGCCGTTCCGCGTTGTCCAGCAGGTTCGTCAGCAGCCGCACCAGCCGCAGGCGGCTGCCCTGCACCACGACGCCGGGCTCCGCGCGGCAGTTCATCTCGACACCGCGCCTGCGGCGGGTCATCTCCTCCCGGCACAGCTCGCCCAGGTCGACCGGCTGGCGGGCCATGGGCGCGCCGGAGTCGAGCCTGGCCAGCATCAGCAGGTCGGAGACGATGGCCTGGAGCCGGTCCAGGCTGGCGAGCATCTCCCCGGCCTTCGCCTTCCAGTCGGTGTCCTCCGGGTAGTGCAGTGCCTCCTCCACCTGCGCCCGCATCGCGGTCAGCGGGCTGCGCAGGTCGTGCGAGGCGTCCGAGGCGAACCTGCGCTGCTGCTCGGCCGCCGCCTCAAGCCGGTCGAGCGTCTGGTTGATCGTGATGGCCAGCTGTTTGATCTCCCCCGAGTCGGACGGGACGGGCACCCGGCGGCCGAGGTCGGTCGCGGTGATCTCCGCCAGTTCGCCTCTGATCGAGTCCACCGGGGCCAGCGCCCTGTTGACCGTCTGGTAGGCGCCGACCCCGGCCAGCAGCACCAGCGTCACGCTGACGCCGACGATGCCGGCGAACAGGCCGGGATGGACGTACCAGGGAACGACGTCGTCGGCGGCGTAGATGATCCAGTCGCCGCCCGCCTGGTGGACCCGGAAGGCCACGACGACCATGCACCTGCCGGGGAACTCGGGGCTGTCGCACACCTGCCTGTCCGCGCTGACCTCTCCCGGCGGGGGGACGAAGTTCGCCATCCGCGGCTTTCCGTGCAGGTTGGGCGTCGAGGACAGGACCTGGCCCGACGGGTCGAGCACCTGGACGCCGTCCAGGGTCCCCTGGGGCAGCCCGGCGGGTAACTGCTCCCGGACGGTCAGGTTGATGGTCTCCAGGGCGGCGTTGGCGATCTCCTGGGCCCGGAAACTGCCCGCCAGGCCGTACAGGGAGAAGGTGGCGACCAGGGCGAGGGTGAGGCCGGACAGGGCGGCCACGGTGACGGCGATCAGTGTCAACCGGGTCCGCACCGACCAGGCGCCCTTGGTGACCACGCCAGCTTCCCCCGAGGTCCGACGATCTTCCTAGGCGGACTAATTGCCATTTCCTGGCCATTCATGGCCAAGGAGGGGCAAAGTTCCGAACCCCTTCCATTGCGGAGTGTTGGTCCGCGCGGAGGGCCGTGGGGGACGGCCCGGCACGGCGGCCCAGGGATCGCGGGCCCGTCAGACGGTTTCGTTCTTCAGCACGGAGGTGATCAGCCCGGCCAGCAGTCTCGTCCGCGCGGGCATCTCCCCGACGATCACGTGCTCGTGCGGCGCGTGCGCGCCGCCGCCGACCGCGCCGAGCCCGTCGAGCGTCGGGCAGCCGACCCCGGCGGTGAAGTTGCCGTCCGAGGCGCCGCCGACCGCGGCCCCGCGCAGCGGCTCCATGCCGAGATCCGCGGCGATCGCGCAGGCCAGCTCGAACAGCCGCGCCGAGGACGTCTCCTCAAGCGGAGGACGGTTCGGCCCCCCGCTCACCTCGATCCGCGCCCCGGGAACCCGGGGGAGCAGCTCACGGACCAGCCGGTCGATCCGGTCCTGCTCGGCGACGCTCGGCACCCGCACGTCCACGGAGACCCCCGCGGTCGCGGGCACCGTGTTGACCGTGGTCCCGCCGGACAGCACGGTCGGGGTCACCGTCGTCGGCCCCTCGCCCATCGTGCTGAGCGCCAGGATCTGGTGGGCCAGCTCGATTCCGGCGTTGACCCCCTTCTCCGGTTCGAGACCCGCGTGGGCGGCCCTGCCGTGCACGGTGATCCGGTAGTCGGAGGTGCCCTTGCGCGCGGTCTTGAGCGCGCCGCCGTCCGCGCTCGCCTCAAGGACGAAGGTCGCGGCGCACCCGCGCGCCGACTCCTCGATCAGCTCGCGCGAGGTCTGCGAACCGACCTCCTCGTCCCCGGTCACCAGCACGCACACCCCCTCGGGTGAGGGCAGGGAGGCCAGGGCGTGGAAGGTCTGCACCAGCCCGGCCTTCATGTCGAAGACACCGGGACCCCGGGCGATCCCGTCGTCGAGCGACCACGGGTGCTCACGCAGCGTGCCGATCGGCCAGACGGTGTCGTGGTGGCCGACCAGCAGGACCCTGGGCGTGCCGAAGGTCCAGCGCAGGTGGGGGACACCGCCGATCACGATCGTCTCGGGGCGCGCGCCGAGCCTTCTGAACCCCTGGTCCGCGACCACGGCGGCACTGCGGGCCAGTGCCTCGTGGTCGGCGGAGAAGGATTCACAGACGACGAGTTCCTCCAGGTCGTCGAGCATCAGATCGAGGTTCATGCGGGCCTTCCCAGTTCGGAGCGGAACAACCGCAGGACATTGTCGCCGAGGATCTTGACGATCTCTTCGTCCGAGAATCCATGTTTGAGCAGGGTTTCTGTCACCAGAGGCAAACCGGAGGGTCCGGCCAGGCCGGGGATGGCGGCTGTGGCGTCGAGTCCGTCGGGGGCGGTGTCCTCGCAGCAGGGTGGGGTGGTGTCGTGGATGACCTCGCGGACGAAGTCGGGGCCGAGGCCGACGTGGTCGATGCCGGCGATGGCGGCGATGTGGGCGATGTGGTCGATGAGGCGGTCGAGGGTGTGGTG
>NZ_JBEXZT010000045.1:0-35844 GCF_040631275.1 Streptosporangium sp. NPDC020145
CCGCTACGAACGCCGCGCAGACCACTTCGCATCCTTCGTCGCCATCGCCGCAGCCCTCATCTGCTACCGCCGCCTCACCAAATGAGTCACGGTCTAACTCGTGACCCGTGGCACGGCGCGCAGGTTGTAGAGGAAGCGCCCGTCCTGGAGGAAGGAGATCAACGGGTGCAGCCCTCGGTCCGGCTCGACGCCGACGAAGCGGTTGTCGCCGGCGTGGACGTAGCGGGCGGTCGTGCCGCTCTCCCCGAACTGCGCCGCGAGGCCGTGCGGGATGTCGGTGATCTCCAGCCCGTCGGCATCGGCCCTCACCTCGTAGGTGACCGACGGCGCGGAGTACCTGCCGGTGCAGGCCTCCGGCAGGAACGGCACCGGGGTGTCCGGCGGCAGCACCCGCGACGGCAGGCGGATCCCGGCGGTGGCCGAGAGGATCTCCGCCAGCACCTCGTCGATGAAGGCCGAGGTGTGGCCGCCGTTCGCGTGGACGGCGAGCACCAGGCCTCGGCCGGGCACGATGCGCCAGATCGCTGACTGCCCCGGGGTGCTGCCGTCGTGGCCGACCACGGCCTCGCCGTCCCAGTCGAAGAGCATCAGCCCGAGGCCCCAGGCGGCCGGGTACCGCTCTCCCAGCCGCGGCAGTGTGACCTGTGGCCTGCGCATCTCGGCGAAGGTTCCCGGGGGCAGTACCCGTGTCCCGTCGGCCGCCACGCCGTCGGCCAGCAGCATCCGCCCGAACCGTACGAGGTCGCGCGGCGCGGCGCTCGGCGTGGACCCGGCCGGTGCGTTCGACTGCGGCAGCTGCCGCCGGGGTGACACCCGCAGCGGCTCGCCGACGTGCCCGACCGCGGCCCGGAACATGATCGCCTCCTCGGCGTAGAGCGCCATGTGCCGCGCTCCGAGAGGATCGATCAGCAGCTCCCGCATGGCGGCCTCCCACGTGCGCCCGCGCAGCTTGGCGACGAGGGCGCCGAGGGCGCAGTAACCGGCGTTGCAGTACGAGAACAGCTCCCCCGGCCCGCTGACCTGCCGGGCGTTGCCACGCATGAACGCGACGAACTTGGCAACCGCGTCGTCCCCGCGTCCGGTGTCCTCGAACAGGTCCCCGTCGAACCCACCGGTGTGCGACAGCAGTTGCCGCACGGTGATGCTCTCCGAGGCGGCGGCGTCCAGCACCCCGAACTCGGGAAGGTACCTTCGGACCGGCTCATCGAGGTCGACTAGCCCTTCCCCGGCGAGCTGCATCACCAGGGCGCCTGTCCAGGCCTTGGTGACCGACCCGATCTGGAACAGGCTGTCGACGGTGGCCTCAACCCCGGTGTCCAGATTGACCACTCCGGTGGCCGCCTCGGCCAGCTGATCCCCCATCCCGACGGCCACCGCGGCTCCCGGTACTCCATGCCGCTCGGCGGCCCGGTCGATCCATCCCTGAAGATCCGGAAGAAGCGTCATATCGAGGACCGTACTCGCAAGCCCTTCTCCGCGGCGCCGGGCGGCGAGGGGAACGGGAGCGCCCCGCTCTGTCCTCGGTGCCTTTCGCGTGTGAGCGAGGTCCCGCGGAGACCGGGGGCGGGAGCCGGGATCGCCCGCCGTCCTCTCGATGCCGGTGGCGGTCAGCCCGGCGACCGCCGCCGGTTCGGTGATCGCCTCACGCGGTCCGGGCCGCTCATCGGGCCGACCGGAACCATGGAGTCCCGGACGGCTTTCACATCCTCCCAAATGTGACAAAACGGGCATAGTGCCAGTGTCGTCGAGGTGACCATGTTTTGTTTCGGTGGCGAATCGGGATTTCAGACAATTCACCAGCCGCCCAGACTGAGCCCTGCCTGCCGCCACCCGGGACCGTCTCCAGCGGTCACAGGGCAGGGCTTCTCACCAGAGGAGCGCGCATCGACATGGATTCCGAGCAGAACGGGGCAGGAGAATGCTCTTCACGGGGCGTGGACGGGCCGTAGCGGTGATCGCAGGCCACGCTCTGATCCTGGGGTCGCTCGCCGGTTGCGCCACCGGCCCCAGCGCGCCGCCCGCTCCGCTCACCCAGACCGACTACGTGGTCCTGAAACGCGCGGAACTCCTGCTCATCCGCGACTGCATGCGTGAGCAGGGCTTCTGGTACTGGGTGCCGAAGATGTGGGAGCCGTCGCGGGGGTTCGGCCTCGTCCTGGACGATCCGGGCTGGGCGCGTGAGCACGGGTACGGGGGGCTCGATCAGCAGGAGGTCATGCGGGAAAAGCGAGACGACCCCAACCTCGCCTACCGCGACAGCCTGCCCGCGGCCCGTCGAGCCCGGTACACCCTCGCCATGGGCGGCGGCGACGACGTCAAAGTGCTCACCGCGCACCTGCCCGACGGAGGAACGATCAACAACGCCCTCGGTGGGTGTCAGCTGTCGAGCAACGAAAAGCTCTACGGCGACCGTGAGCGATGGTTCCCCCTGGACGCGCTCGCCTCCAACATCGCGCCGCTGTACATGCGGGCGATCACCAAGGACGCGCGCTTCACCACGGCCCTGTCCTCATGGTCGCGATGCATGCGCGGGAAAGGCCACACCTACACCACGCCAATGGAGATCCGGGCGGCTCTTCCCGGCCTGACCAAAGGGCTGGCTCCCGCCCAGGCTCATGCCGTCGAGGTGAAGCTGGCGGTGGCGGAGGCCACCTGCGCACGCGCCACCTCGCTCACCTCGACCTTGCGTGCGCTGCAAGCAGAGTACCGGCCCAAGGTGGAGGGCCCCAACGCGGCCGATCTCCGGACCCATGCCCGGCTGCTGCGCGAGGCGCTTGAGCGTGCGAAAGAGATCAACCACTCCACCCCCTGACCTCCGCGGCGCAAGGTCGCGGATCGCCCTTCAACCAGGGCTCACGAAGGAGAGAACCATGCGCAAGATCCGTCTCGCGGCTGTAGCCGTGGGTCTGGCGGTCTCCGTAGTTCCCGTGTCCTCCCCCTCCTCGGCGGCCGGTACCGCCATGGAGTCGCACTGCCTCACGATGAAGAAAATCTACGGGCAGGACGGCGATATCAACGCCTACGCGGACACCTTCTGCTACGGGGGCGAAATCGGCTACGACTCGGGTGACGACCCCAACTGGGCCGACAACTCGGGTGGGTTCCGCGACAGTGCCGGCAACAACGCCATGTCCGTCCTCAACACCGGCATACCTGGGAAGTACGAGGTCGTCGCCCTGTACGACTACGAGAACTACGACTACGCCGCCGGGTACCGATGCCTGGGTGTGGGCGACTGGGAGTCCGACCTGAGCAAGTTCAGGTTCGTCGACTCCAACGGCAACACCAAGGGCCCCATGGCTCGTCAGATCTCCTCGCATCGGTGGGTCACCCGCAGCGCCTGCTCGGCCAACAGCTGGATCGGTCTGTAACGGGCGAGCGACGCCGCCATCGGATGGCGGCTCCCACGCTGAACAATCCGGTGACGGTCACGCGAGCCGTTTCCGAATCCGCCCACGTCGTCGCGGCCCTCACCCGATGGGTGACGGCCACCGGCCCCACAGCGGCAGGGTCCCCCGATGAAGGACGACTTCCATCCCGGCGCCGACGGGTGAGCGCCGAGCTGGACTCCCGGCCAGGACCTTGAGCAAAGCCAGGCCCGTGCCCTGTCAAAGGCGCGAGCCTGGCGCGCACAGCCATGAGTGACCCCGCCCAAGGCACTTCTGGGCAGGACACCAACGGCCATCGGACACATGCGACATCACCGTGACGGGAGCCTCGCGCTCGGAACCCGTTCAAGCGCCCCTCGGCCGTCACGTCCACGCCAGGACAACCTCGGCTTCCGGCAGGCCGACGTCAAGGTCGTTCTTCGCACATCGATCCTCAACGCCCTTCGTCATGACCCGGTAGTCATGAAGGTGTGCCGAGTCGCGAAGTAGATGGATTCACGTACCGGTGACGTGCGGGAACACTCCGGCCGGCTGTCCCTTCTTCGACTCAGGGAACGGTCATCAGCGGCGGCTTCCGGGAACTCCCGGCGCGCATGGCGTCCACTCCCCTTGTTCTCCGGAACGCTCGCCGTGGGATGAGGGGAGGCTCACTACGTTCCCAGGGGGTTGACACCCAGCCCCTCCGCCGACACCGGCGATAAACCGAATGCGCGGAACCGGCCCGGTGGTGTTGCATACAGACGTGACCGGCGGGCCCTCGCACTTCTCCAGGAGCAGTCGACCGCACACGGGTGCCGGTGCAACGCTGGCCACCCACCGGACGAACCCGCGACGCCCGCCGCTTCGACCCCTTCCCGCTGCTGCGCGCCCTCCCGAGCAGGCCAACGCGCTCACATCCACTCTCGCCCTGGCCGACTGCCGACTCAACGGCGATGGCTGCGGTACGGCGCTGCTTCGGGGCTATCCGGACGCGAGCGCTCTCCTTGACCGGTCCCTGACGGCACGGGACGACCACGGCCCCGGGATCCGCTATGTCCGGCCGCGCTGACCTGGTCACGACGCATCAGACGTCCGGCCGGGCCAAGGGCCTGCGCCGCATACATCGACTCCAGCAGGGAGAGGTACCGAACACGTGAAGGACACCGAGATCCCGCGGGCGGTGGCCGCGGCCGTCGACACGGCCGCCGAGTACGGTCTGGGCGCCGACGACGCCGCTGTGCTGCACAACTCGAACCGGATCGTCGTCCTGCTGCGGCCCAGCGGTGTGCTCGCCCGGGTCGCGCCCCTCGCGCACCGCCTCGACTCCGAGGTCGAGATCGCCCGGCGCCTCGCCGGGACCGGCAGCCCGGTGGCGGGGCTCGATCCGAGGGCCGAGCCCCGCGTCCATGTCCGCGACGGCTTCGCCGTCACCCTCTGGACCTACCACGAGCCCACCGCCGCACCCGAGAAGCACCCGCCCGCCGCCTACGCCGACGCCCTGGCCCGGCTGCACGCCGGCCTGCGCCGCGTCGACTTCGCCGCACCACACTTCACCGACCGCGTCGCCGACGCGCTCCGGGTGGTCGAGGACCCTGCCGCCAGCCCGGACCTCGGCGCCGCGGAACGCGCCCTGCTGACCGGCACCCTCCACGGAATCAGCCGCGCGATCCTGGACCGCGGCACGCGGCAACAGCTCCTGCACGGCGAGCCGCACCCCGGCAACCTGCTCGCCACCGCGGACGGGCTGCTCTTCATCGACCTGGAGACCGCCTGCCGCGGACCCGTCGAGTTCGACCTCGCGCATGCCCCGGAGGACGTCGCCGCGCACTACCCAGGCGCCGACTCCGGGCTGCTCGCCGACTGCCGGATCCTCAGCCTCGCCCTCGCGGTCTCCTGGCGTTGGGACCGCGACGACCAGCTCCCCGACGGGCGCAGAAGGGGCAGGGAGTGGCTCGCCCAGATGCAGGCCGACCTCGACCGCCGGGAGCACGCCGCCGGTGGCGGTCACTGAGCGGCGCCCCGCCTGCGCCGTCCGGTCGACGACGGCGTCTCGATCACCGAGGCCGCCCGCACCCTCAAGATCGGCCGCTCCACGGCCTACGAGGCGTCGGCTCAGCGCAGTACGGCCGTCAGCAGATCGGCGCCCAGCGCTGTCAGATCGGGCAGGTTGACGGTGTAACGGACGTAACGACCGTGTCGCCGGGCCGTGAGCAGACCCGCGCGGCGCAGGACAGCGAGGTGGCGGGAAACCTCCGGGGGTGAGAGTTCCCAGGCGTGGGCCAGCTCACCGGTGGTGTGCGGACCGCGGGCGAGAGTGCGCAGCAGCCGCAGCCGTACCGGATGCGCGAGTGCCTCCAGCCGGAGCGTCACCGTTTCCAGCGACACCGGCTCCGACGGACTCGCCTCGGCCACGGGGTACTGCACCACCGGCTGCCACCCGGG
This sequence comes from Streptosporangium sp. NPDC020145, assembly GCF_040631275.1. Classification (NCBI taxonomy): domain Bacteria; kingdom Bacillati; phylum Actinomycetota; class Actinomycetes; order Streptosporangiales; family Streptosporangiaceae; genus Streptosporangium; species Streptosporangium sp. NPDC020145. The sequence continues at coordinate 5,811 of NZ_JBEXZT010000045.1, forward strand.
CGCGTGGACCACCACCAGGTGCGGGCGGCCGAAGACGCTGGGGAGGAAGGTGACCCCGGTGCCGTGGGCGGCGGTCGCGTTGTCCTGCAGCTTGTCCACGATGATGCAGTCGCCGTCCGGTGTCAGGGTCACGGCGCCGGAGACCGATGCGAGCGCCGCCCCGATGCCCTGGCGCTTCAGCAGGTCGTTCTTCAGGCGCAGGTCGGTGGCGAGCTGTACGGCGACGCTCGCCCAGGCGGCGTCGAAGAAGGCTTCGGCGCACTGTTCGAGGGTGTGGCGCACCCGCGCCCGCACGGCGGCCGGGTCCGCGAGCAGCCGTTCCGCGAAGGCCTCCTGGGTCGCGCCGCGGGCCTGGGCCAGGTTGAGGGCCCGCTCGCGCGCCGTCGCGTCGGCGAGCGGCGACGGTGCGGAGAAGTGAACCCGGTTGCTGCCGCACGTGGTGATGAGCGCGGCGGTGACATAGGTTTCATCGTCGATCTGGTCCACATCGTCCAGTTCCTCGGCGAGGGTGGGCCGGGGGCAGGCGGGAACCAGAAAGTCGGCTCGTGAGGATCGCCAGAGGAACTCCGCCTCCCTGAGCCGCTCGGCCAGCTCCGGCCGCAGCCCGGCCCAGACGTCCCCGGCCCAGCCGGCGAGTTGCGGGTGGTGCCCGGGTTCGGCCAGCACGTGCAGCATCGCGGTCAGCTCGGCCAGCGGTGAGACAGCGAACCGCAGCCGCCCGGACGGCAGGCCGCCGATGTCGATCCTCAACGTCATCTCCTCATCATCGCTGGTCGGACGGCCGACGACCGCGTCGGTTGACGGTGTTCGTCAACCGGCGTAGCCCGCCCGGCGGCCGAGCACATCGTTGACGCCATGGCAACCACCACCGAGTTTCAGCCGCGCGCCCTCGTCCGTGCCTCCGGAGGCCCCCGCTATGCCGTCGCCCTGGTCGTGGACGCGCTCGGCACCGGCTTGCTACGGCCCTTTCTGCTGCTCTACGGGGTGACGGTGCTGAGGCTGTCCGCGCCGGTCACCGGAATCGCCATGACGGCCGGTGTCGTCGTGGGCCTGGTGTGCATGCCCGTGGTCGGCCGGTGGCTTGACCGGGGCGCCCGCAGCACGGTCGTGGCGGCGTCGATGCTGGTGCGGGTGCTGGGCGTGGTGTTACTGCTGGCCGCCCCGGCGGGGCACGTCTGGCTGTTCGCGACGGCGGCGCTCTTCCTCGGCATCGGCAACCAGGCATGGCCGGCCGCCCACGCGGCCCTCGTGGCCACGGTCGCCCACGGCCGTGAACGTGACGCCGCTCTCGCGGGAGGCCGCGCCCTGCGTAATGCCGGCCTGGGCGTGGGCGCCCTCCTCGCCACCGCATGCCTGGCGGGCGGCACCGCCGCACTGCAGGCGCTGGCAGCCGTCACCGGGCTCGCCTATCTCGCTGCGGCCGCCCTGGCATGGTCGGTTCACCTGCGCACGTATCCGGCCACCCCTCCTGCCGTGGACGGGGCCGGTGAGCCCGCGCCTCGGATGCGCGCGCTGCTGGCCGCCAACGTGATCTACGTCTTCTGCCTCAACGTCCCCGAAATCGCACTCCCCCTGATCCTGGTGACGCAGCTGCACGCGTCCCCGGTGTGGTCGGCGGCCATCTTCGTGGCGAACACGGTGCTGGTGGTCAGCCTGCAGGTTCCGGTCACCGTCCTGATGTCCCGCTTCTCCCGCCGGACCGTACTGGCTCTCGCCGGTGTGGTGCTCGCCGCGTCCTACCTCGGCTTTCTCGCGGCCACCTCACTGGGAAGCGGCTGGGGCGCCCCGGCGGTCGCCACGGTGTCCGTGGTCTGCACCATCGGCGAGATCATCTATGCCGGTAGCGCCACCGCGCTCGTCACCGCTCTCGCTCCGGCCCATCTCCTGGGACGGGCCCTCGCCCGTTTCCAGCTCTCCACGGGCTTCGGCCTCGCGGTCTCTCCGGCGGTCATCACCGCTCTCGCCACCCGAGGCTCGGCCGCCCTCTGGGGCGGCCTCGCCGCCGCGACGCTCCTTTCCGCCTCCGCCGTCGCCACCGAGAAGGATCAAGGAACGCGGCTCAGCGATCGCTGACGCCGGGCACGAGCAGGCTCGTGAGCCCGGCGACCGCCTCGGAAGCGCGTCAAGGCTTAGGTGAAGATGGCGTGATGATCGCTCCCTCCGGGCCACGTTCCGCCGCCGAGATTCGCGACTACCTGACTGACCGGCTCAATTCGGCGCTTCGCCGTCCCGGGATGTTCGGCGGGGAGACGGCTCTGCTGCTACTGCTCGACCACCTCGTCTACGCCGAGAACCAAGACGATGCCTGGGAGCAGGAGCGCCGGGCGATGGAGTCTCGAGGTGCCTTCACCTCGATCGGTGTGACGGGGGCGTTCAGGACCCTGCTACCGAACAGTGAAGAACACGGCCCGGCCTCGGTCTACGCGGAGTTCGCCCACGTTCACGGATGGCTGCGAGCGGACCGGGTGCTCACGGCCGAGGAACATGAGTCCGTACGTCAGGAATCACGCACCTGGGTTGGACAAGACCGCCTGTTCAGCGAGGTAGTGGAGACCTTTGGCCCGCCTTCGGTGCTCTTCGGCGGCAGCAACCCCTTCTACGGGAAGACTCTGGGTTACCTGACCGAGCAGGTGAACGAACCGATGATCTTCTTCCATCTCTGGAACGGGACCGACCCGGACGCCGCGTCGACCTGGCCGCCGCTCCACAGTGAGCCCGTCCTCCTCGCCGTCCGCCACGGGAGAGGACGGTTCAGAGACACTTTCATCTTCAGCCCGGAGGGGAGGAAACGCCGTCCTGTCACCGAATGACGTTGGTCGAGTCGGCGCTCTCCTGCCCCGCGGGCGGTACCGGGGCGCGGGAGTCAGATCGGGGACCGTCACCGTACGGGCGGCGCACGGGCTGTCCCGGCAAGGCCGGGACCCTTCTCTCTGGTGCCCGGCCTGGGGTGCCCCCGAAATACGGCAGAAACGGGCCGGGGGCTTGATCGCTGATCGTTAGGATCTTGGCGTTCCGGCTGCTTAGTGGTGGGTCGGCCATTCATGGGAGGCGCGAGCGGGCGGCTGCCGGCGATCGGCGTGAACGTCCGTGATGACTTCGGCGGGAGGACTGGCGCGGCTTGGCACGCGCAGTGGCAAAAAGGACTGCCGGTGCGGTGGTCAGGGGGCGGTTCATCGGCCGGAGAACTCCGCCGACACTGGGCGAGCGGACTACTTCTCGGTCGCGCCGGCCTCCCCGCTGATGGATTCCTGGTAGATCTCCGCGTAGGTGGGAGAGCCCTTGATCAGGTCGTCGCAGAACGCGGCGACGTCACTGCCGATGAGCTCCAGGACCCCCTTGCCCGCGGCGGCGCCTTCCTCGAAGAAGTCGACGATCCCGGGGAGCAGGGGCCCGTCGGGCAGATCGACCGGCCCGACTTTGAACAGGTACTTCTGCATCTCCTTGTAGACGATCTGGTAGTCGGGCGGGAGCGCCTTGACGCGTGCCGTGTGCGCCCGCCACTGCTTCTTGCCCTCGATGATGTCTTGGATTCCCACGTCAGCCTCCCAGCCGGCTCAGTTTTCTTGCGACGTTCCTGTTCAACTGCTCGCGCCACCGGTCGCGATAGGTGCGGGCCTCTTCCCCGCCGGTCAGCGCCGCGCAGAAGCCTGCGATGTCGTCGCCGAGCACCTCCTGGGCACTCTGCCCGTCCGCCGCCGTCTCCTCCAGCAGCCCCAGCGCGGCGTCGAAGATCGGTGTCAGGTTGCGGCCGGTGAAGCTTCCGTAGGGGAACAGCTGCCCTTTGATCTGCTCCCACGCCGCCCGGTGGTCGTCCGGCAGGGCCTTGGCCCGGGCTTCGAACGCCTTCCATTCCCGGGTGAGATCGCTGCCTGTGACGGTCTCCCAGAAGTTCATCTCCGGCCCTCCTTGAGGCTGTTGATACGTGATGAGACGTATTGCCATCTCGCCCAGAACTTCGCGAGTTCCTCGCGTCCGGCGTCGTTGAGCGTGTAGAACTTGCGCGGCGGACCGACCTCGGAGGGCCGTTTCGTCACCTGGACGAGCTCGTTCCGCTCCAACCGCAGCAGGATGGTGTACACCGTCCCCTCGACGACGTCGGCGAAGCCGAGTTCGTTCAGGCGGCGCGTGATGGCGTACCCGTAGGCCTCCTCGCCACCGATGATCTCTAGCACGCAGCCCTCAAGTGTGCCTTTGAGCATCTCCGTCATCTGCTTGTCCATGGACCCCCTTCGGCTACTTGGTGCTACTGACTACCGGTACAAAGTAGCACCGAGTACCGCTATTCAGCAACACCGAGTAGCTGGGAACGCGAGCGCGCAAGGGCGGGTGGGCGGCCGTCCAACGCTGGGTGCCGGGGAAACGGGTAGGCCCCCGAGAAGGCTGGGTGTGGGAATTGGCGGTAGTGACCTGGGGTTTCTTCGCCCGTCAGTGCTCCGCGATGGCCCGGACTCCCACAGTTCGGCCAGTCGCCACTCAGTTGATCAGTGGGTACGGCGACGGACGCCAGGACCCCGGCGACCCTTCTCGGCCACCTTCAGCACAGCCGGCCCGGCGCTGGGGGCGAAACGCCGTCAGTGGCGGTGGCCTGGAGGGCGTTGGAGCCCTGTCGCTGGACGCTCACCGACGATGGAGCGCCCGACCGCGGGCCGTACCTGCCGTTGGGCTTGACCTTGTTGAAGTCCGAGGCGAGGTGGCCGGTGCCGTTGCCGACGGGTACCTCCACCGCGAACGCCCATCACCCCGCTCCTGCCTCGTTTGCGGCCACGGTGTACGACAAGCTCAACAAGGGCCGGTCGCTGATGGTCTGCGACGGCGATCAGGCCGAGCTTGGCTGCGAGTGGAGGCAGGTTCATCAAGGCCTTGCCGAAGGGCACTGCCGAAGGTCTGCCGACGCCGAGGGAGACGGGCAGTGGCCGAACCGCACCAGACCGGCGTCCTCATTCGCCGACCGGCTCATCGTCGCGCCCCGGCCGTAGGGCGCCCGCGTGCACGGCGGCGAGCGTGACGCGCACCGCCTGGTCGGCGATCGTCTCGTCGACGGGTTCGGCGGTGATGAGCAGGCGCAGGTAGATCGGCGCGGCCAGGGTCTTCAGCACCTCGGCGGGATCGGTGTCCCCGGGAAGCTGGCCGCGCTCGATGGCACGCCTCAGCACCGGCTCAACCCTGGCCAGCCGGTCGTCGAACACCTGCCGGCGGGCTGCGGCGATCTCCGGAAGGTGGGCCGCCCCCGTGAACATGGCGGCCAGGATGGCCTGCCCGGCCGGGCTGGTGAACGCCTGGACGATCGAGCGCGCCAGCGCCCGCAGGTCGGTCTCGATCGCGCCGGTGTCGGGCACGGGAATGTCCGTCGCCATGTGTTCGGCCAGAGCGTCGATGAGCAGGCTCTCGCGATCTTTCCACCGGCGGTACACCGTCGTCTTGTGGACCCCGGCGCGCTGGGCGACGTTCTCGACGGTCAACGCGGCGTAGCCCTTGTCGACGAGCTCGGCGAGGGTGGCGGCGTGGACGGCGACGCGTACTTTGGCGCCGCGGCCGACCGGCCGGGCAGGGGGTTGACCAGACCACATTGCAACTCCAAGTTGCGATATTCGAAGGCGAATGACAGGATCAATTTATCGCAACTCAAAGTTGCGATGTGTTGGTCCCATTCCTCTGAGGTGGCACATCATGCACAGCCCTCCCGCCTGGACCTTCAACGACATCCCCGACCAGACCGGTCGTGTCGTGGTGTTGACCGGAGCCAACAGCGGTATCGGCTACATCACCGCCCGCGAACTGGCCCGCCACGGCGCGCAGGTCGTCCTGGCCTGCCGCGACCCCGAACGGGGCCGGCTCGCGCTGACCCGCATGTAAGGCGAGGTGCCTGGCGCCCGCCTGGAACTGCGCCGGGTGGACCTGGGCAGCCTGGCCTCCATCCGTGAGTTCGCCGCCGGGTGGGACCGTGGACGGCTCGATCTGCTGGTGAATAACGCCGGGGTGGCGATGGTGCCGTACGCCCGGACCGCCGACGGGTTCGAGTCGCAGTTCGGCGTCAACCATCTGGGCGCCTTCGCCCTGACCGGCCTACTGCTGCCGCACCTGCTCGCCGCGCCCGACCCGCGGGTGATAACCGTCAGCAGCGAAGGCCAGCGCTTCGCCCGCTTCGACCTGCGCAACCTCAACGCCGAGCGCAGATATCGCACAGTGTTCGCCTACGTGCAGTCCAAGCGGGCCAACCTCTACTTCGCCATGGAGCTGCAGCGCCGGGCCGACGCCGCCGGGCTGCGGCTGGGCAGCATGGCCGTCGCCCCCGGGCTCACCCGCACCAACGTGCTCACCGGCGGCGCCAACAGCGACAGAGGACGACTGTACGCGACCCTCACGCGCCTGGTGGTGCGCGCGGCCTTCCGCCCGACGCCGGAAGGGGCGAAGACCTCACTGTACGCGGCGACGGTACCGGACCTGTCCGGCGGCAGCTACATCGTTCCCGACGGGCCACTGCAACTGCGCGGCGAGCCCGTACGCCGCACCCGCGAACGCGCCATCCGCGACACCGATACGGCCACACACCTGTGGCAACTGTCCGAACGCCTGACCGGAGTCACCTACGCCTTACCGGCGTGTACGGCGGCTGGCCTGCACTGGCGTTCATCGCCCACGAGCTGAGGAACCATGCCCATAGATCCGCGCCGGGCCCTTGGGCTTGTTCGAGCTCGCGCAGGCCCGGCACCCTGACGGATCACCGGCCCGGCCGGTGGGCGGCTACGGGGCCGACATCGGGCTTCTCCTCCATTGGTCGAGGTGGGCGTTGATGAACTCGCCTATTGATATGGGCTCGTGCCCGGTGATCTGCTTCACGGCCGGGGAGAGCCGGCTGAAACCGCCGTGTCGGACGCGGTGGTAGAGGTCGTCGAGGATGTCCGCCATCCAGGGGTCGAGGCCGTCGAGGGTTTCCCGCGGGGACGGGTCCTCGGCGCGGATCCGGTGGCCGAGACGCGCGGAGAGCTCCTGCGCGACGTTCGCGACGGGAAACGGGTCCGGACCGGTGATCGTGTGCGCTCGGCCGTGGTGATCCTCCGGCGCGCGAAGCGCGGCCACAGCGACGTCGGCGATGTCGCGTGCGTCCACCCACGCGATCGGGGCGCCGCCCGAGGGCAGGCTCAGGACACGGTCGTCCCGGATGGCGTCGCGGTAGAACCGAGAGTCGGTCAGGACCTGGTGGAACCAGGACGGACGGAGCAGGGTCCAGGAAGCGGCCCGAGTGACGACCGCGTCCTCGACCCGGCGCGCCCAGTGGTCCGGCGAGAGGGTCTCGGCTCCCTGCTCGGACAGCAGGACGACATGCGCGTCCGGGTTCACCTCGACCAGATCGGCGACGAGTTCGGGGGCGGTGGGATAGTCGGGGCGCATCAGGTAGATCGCGTCCACGGCCGCGGCCGCCTCGCGCCAGGTCGCCCGGTCGTGCCAGTCGAAACGGACCGGATCGGTTCTGGTGTCTGACGTCCTGGCGGGCTGCGACGACCCAGCGTGGACGAGGATCCCGAAACGGCGCAGCCGGGCGGCCACCTCGCGTCCTGTCTTGCCTCGGGCTCCAGTCACCAGCACCGTGCGGATCATGCCTGCTCCTGGAGCCGGACGACGGCCTTACCGATCGTGGGCGCCCCACTGCGCAGCAGGCCCAGCAGGGCTTCGGGCATCCGTTCGATGCCGTCCACCACCGTCTGCCGGTGGACGATCTCGCCCGAGCGTACCCAGGAACCCACCTCGGCGCGGAAGGCGGGCATCTGGTCCTGGTGATCGGTGACCAGGAAGCCGCGCGCGGTCACCCGCTTGGTGACCAACTGGTAGAGGTTCCGCAGGCCGTATGGCTCCCGGCCGTCGTACTGGCTGGCCATCCCGCACAGGGCCAGCCGGGCACCGACCCGGAGATGGTCGATCGCGGCCTCCAACTGGGCGCCGCCAACGTTGTCGAAGACCACGTCGATGCCGTCCGGGGCGGCCTGTGCAAGGTGCTCACCAGCCGCACCGTCGTTGTAGTCGAAGGCGGTGTCGAAACCGAGGTCATCGACCAGATGGCGCACCTTGGCGGACGATCCCGCGCTGCCGATCACCTGCTTGGCTCCCCGCAGCCGGGCGATCTGACCGGCGATGCTCCCGACTGCCCCGGCCGCTCCCGTGACGAACACCGTGTCGCCGGGTCGCACCGACGCCACTTGGGTGATGCCCAGCCATGCGGTCAGGCCCGTCGCGCCGAGCACGCCGAGATAGGTTTCGGCGGGCAGATCGTCGGTGTCGATGGGTACGACCCCGGCCGCATCGATCACGGTGGCCTCGCGCAGGCCCAGGAAGTGCTCAACCACCTGGCCCGGCTTGACACCGTCCGCACGGGACTCGACGACCACGCCGATCGCTCCTCCCTCCAGTGGCGCCCTCAGCGGGAATGGCGGGATGTAGGACGGGCGGTCGTCCATCCGGCCACGCATGTACGGGTCCACCGACAAGTGCGTGTTACGAACCAGGACCTGACCGGGCCGCAATTCGGGAATCTCGGTTTCGACCAGCGCGAAGTCGTCGGCCGACACCTGCCCTTGCGGCCGTCGCGCCAGGTGCCACTCCCGGGCCCGTCCCTTGCTGGTGACCGTCATTAGAATGCCCCCGTAGATACTTGACCCAATTAAGTATCTACCTTGGCACATATACTTGAGTCCATCAAGTTCTTGGTAGAATCGGCTCCATGGCTGCACCTTCGGGGCCCGTCGCCGCGTCGACCGATGCCGAACGGGCGATGTTCGACTTCGTCGATGCCTACGACCGCGCATACGAAACCGCCGCTCTGGGGCACGGGCTGAGCGTGGCGCAGGCCTGTGTGCTCGGGCGGCTCACCCGGCAGATCGGGATGCGGGAACTGGCCGACGAACTCAACTGCGACGCGTCCAATATCACCCAGATCATCAGCAGGCTCGAGGCTCGCGATCTCGTCCACCGTCGACCTCACCCCGGCGACGGCCGCTCCCGGCAGATCGTCCGGACCTCCGATGGAGCCGCCCTCTACGCCGCCTTCGAGGAGTCCTTCGAATTCGCCCGGTCCGCCACCGCCAACCTCAGCGCCCGCGAACAAGCCCAACTGGCCACCCTGCTCCGCAAGGCCCTCAACGGAACACGGGAACCGAACAGCTGACCCTTCGGGGCGTGGTAAGCGGTCCGACCTGGCAGGAGACGCGATGGAGCAGTCCCACATGGGCGATGCCTCGGGCATCGTCACCATGCCGGTTGAACGTCGACTTGCCGTCCGGACCGACGACGAGCAGACCCTCTGTTCGGGCCCGACCGCTGCAGGATCGTGGCGAAGATGGTGGCGTTCACCTCGGCGCGGATGCTGGTGGCCAGGTCCTCCAGCGTCGTGTACCCGAGCAGTTCCAGCCGGAGCCGGAGTAACTCCTCGATCGCCACGTTGATCAGATCCGCCGGGTTGTTCTTGGCGTGGGCCGCCTTCCGGACCGCCGTCGCGGCGATCGCCCAGGCCTGGCCCGCGTCGTACTTCACACCCTGACGCTGGCGCACCAGCTTGCGATGCGCCTTCGCGCTCGGGGAGGACCCGTGGTCCGGCCAGATGTTCTCGGCCAACTCCAGGCAGCGCCGGTCGTGGTCGACCACCACGTCGGGGATCTCGTCCGGGGACGGGAAGCGCGCCATCTTCTGAAAGCACTTCAACGCCGGCACCAGCGCGAAGCACGACTCGGAGCTGCCGGTGCACTGTTCGGCCCAGGCCACCTCCTCCGGCGACGGCGTGAAGAAGACGTACAGCACCCGCGCTGACATCCACGAGGCCTTCCTCAGCCTCGGTTGTGCTCTGATCCGCTGGCGCCTCCCCAGCTCATTGCGTTAAGAGTGCTAGGACGTGTATCGAAACGGATCTTGAGCTGTGAATGATCACCGTTCATGGGAGGAGGAGATCTCACGGACGAGCAGTGGGCAGTGCTGGAACCGTTGCTGCCGAAGGGCGCGAGAGTGGGACGGCCCCATGTCTGGTCGCGCCGGCAGTTGATCGACGGCATACGGTTCCGTGTGTGGACCGGTGTGCCGTGGAGGGACGTGCCCGTCGAGTACGGACCGTGGAGCCGGGTCTACGACTTGTTCCGTCGGTGGCAGCGGAACGGCACCTGGCAGCAGATCCTCACTCGGCTTCAGTCCCTGGCCGACGCGAGAGGAGCGATCGTCTGGGACCTGAGTGTCGACTCCACAGTCTGCCGCGCTCACCGGCATGCAGCCGGGGTCCATAAACGGGGTGACCTGCAGAAGGAACCGCCTGGCGGTGTGTTCACCGAGCCCGGAGATCACGGGCTGGGCAGGTCGCGCGGCGGATTCACCACCAAGTTGCACCTGGCGGTCGAGCAGGGACAGAAGCCCGTGTCGATCGTGATCACGGCAGGGCAGCGCGGCGATTCGCCGCAGTTCGAGCCCGTGTTGGAGCGGGTAGGTGTGCCCCGCCTCGGGCCGGGTCGGCCGCGTGTCCGCCCCAACCGGGTCCGTGCGGACAAGGCGTACGCCTCCCGCATGAACCGGGGCTACCTGCGCCGCCGCGGCATCCGCTGCACCATTCCGGACAAGGCCGACCAGACACGCAACCGCAAGAAGCTCGGTTCCCTCGGTGGCAGGCCGCCCGGATTCAACGCCGAGGACTACAAGGCTCGGCATGCCGTCGAGTGCGGCATCAACCGCCTGAAAAGGAATCGGGCCGTGGCCACGAGATACGACAAGCTCGCGGGCCGCTACGAGGCCACTGTCCTCGTAGGGGCTATCAATGAATGGCTGTGACCAGCTCGATCAGGGCGACAAAGGATGTCCGTGGAGTTGTGGAGGTCAGGTGTTGATGGCGTGTTCGACGAACTGACCGCAGGCGCGGAACCCCAGGCGGCGGTATACAGGCTCGCCGTCGGCAGACGCCTGCAGGACCGCGATGCCGTGGTCTCGCTCGCGGGCAGCGTGAAGGGCCGCGAGCGTGATGGCTCCGCCGTAGCCGCGCCGGCGGTGGGCGGCCAAAGTGGAGATGTTGTAGACGCCGGCGACTCCGGCGTGGTGGAACACCTCGGCGGAGCAGACCGGGCGGTTCTCCACGTAGCCCACCAGGTAGCGGGCCGGGCAGGTAGCGTCCAGAGCCTGGGACGCAGCCCGGGCGAAGAAGTCACGGACGGTTTCAGCGGGTGGATTCCAGTTTGCGGCGAGGACCGTGGCGTAATCGTCGAGCTGCTCGGGCGTGGTCACCGTTCGGATGTCCAGGCCCGGGACATGGGGAATCGGCAGGGTGTCGTCCAGCTCGGCCCACATCGCCGTCTCACGCTCGGACACCGGCAGGCCAGCCGCGGTCAGGCGGGTGGTGAGGTCTGTCGGTGTCGAGGCAGGTCCCACCCACCAGGAGAAACCGCGGCCGGTGCCGGCCAGCGACCCGACGGTCTCGGAGATGCGGGCCGCGGCGTGGCCGGCGGTGAAGCGAGCCGCTGCGACGATGTTGAACGTGTCGTCGTCCAGGCCGCTGTCCGCGACCAAGAGGTCACCCGCCTCCGTGACGGTCGCACCGGACATGCTCCGGTGCAGATGGCAGGCGTGTTCCGCCAGGTTCCGCTCCATCTTGTCCGTCAAGTCGGCTATATCGAGAAGGTAATCATTCATAGGGACTGATCCCAGCACGACCGGCGAAGACTGCATGTCATTTTAGGCGGCGCCACGCCGACGACCAGCACTTTCGATACACGCCCTAAGTGTCCTCTTCCTGTTTGAGAGGTGATCTCATTGTCCGGTTCACCGGCTGAAGCCGGCCCGCGCGCCACCTTCTCCGATTCCAGCGGCAACGGCAGCGGCCCCGCGGAGACAGCAGACTTGCATCGGTCTCCCGAACGGCTGTGTCCCTCTCCTCGAATTCTTTGGTAGGTCAGATGGGTTTCTCTTGGCCAACGTTGGTCTGGCGCCGCCTGGCCAACATCGACCGATGGGTACAGAAGGTCAGCAAAGGACGCTGGGCGCTGATCGGACGGGTCGACAACTCCCTTGTTCTGACGACGGTCGGACGCCGTAGCGGCAGGGCCCGTTCCAGCCCGCTGGTCTACGTCCGGGACCAAGATGCGCTGATCATCGTCGGCACCAATTTCGGGCAGCGGAACCATCCGTCCTGGTCAGCCAACCTGATGGCTCACCCCACGGCAACGGTACTGATGAAGGGCCGGTCTTTCACGGTCGACGCCGAGCCCGTCATAGACGAGCAAGCGCGCTCTCACGCCTGGGGTCTCATGACGCGCCATTGGTCGGGTTATGAGGCCTACGCCGAAAGATCAGGCCGGGAAATCCGCATCTTCCGCCTCATACCCCGGAAAGAATGACGAAAGGCCTCCCGCGCCGCGTCGAAGCCACGCATGACTTGAGACCAAGGCGCTTTCGGAGTGCTACAGCGACATCATGTTCCAGACACCGCCTGGTCGACGCCGCACCTCAACGACGAAGGCCACATCGCACCGTAGCGTACGGTATGGCCTCCCCGAGGGGGTGCTCTGTGGCAAGAGCGTCATCACCGACAACGACCCGATTGTGCGGCCGGGCCGTGCCAGTGTTGCAGTGCCTGGTGGAGCCCGTCGGCGTGGTCGTGACCGGCGGCGCGCAGCCAGGCGGTGTGCCCGTCCGGCCGCAGGAGGACGGCCGCGAGTTCGGGATGGTCGGGGCAGGTCGCGGTGACGATGTCCACTCGGTCTGCCCATCCTGCGGCCGAATCGCGGATGGTGCCCGCTCCGGTCAGGTCGAGCAGCGCGCCGCGTCCCGAGGTGAGCAACTCGGCCAGGCGTGTACGGCCGTCGCCTGTGGTCAGGGCGAGGTCGGGCGCCAGGCGGCCCAGCCAGGGATGGCCGGAGTCGGGGCGCATCTCGTAGCGGGTGTCCAGCCCGGTGATGGTCTCGGTGAGAGCGCGGTTGCCCGCAGGGTGGCGGGCGAGGCGGGTGAGGAGGTCGGTGATCGGAGCGAGCCGGTCGTCGGCGTCGCCGAGCAGCACCTGGGCTCGCGTGTTGGCCAGCACGTGCGCACCGGCGGTGTGGCGTTCGGCGTGGTAGCTGGCGAGCAGGTGCGTCGGAGCGGTGCCGCGCACGGTGGCGGCGAGTTTCCAGCCGAGGTTGAACGCGTCGTCCAGGGCGACGTTGACGCCGATCGCCCCGGCCGGCGGGTGGATGTGTGCGGCGTCTCCGGCCAGGATGACCCTGCCTCGGACGTACTCGGACGCCTGCCGGGCCGCGTTGCCGAACCGGGTCAGCCAGCGTGCGGCGCGTAGCCCGACATGGCGGCCGAGCGCGTCGTCCACGGCGGTTTGGAGCAGGTCCAGGGTGACCGGGGTGTCTTTGTCCGCAGGTGGTTGCCGGTCGGAGGTGATGATCCTGACGTAGCCGGGGCGGGGGATGACGAACACGGATCCGTCAGGGCCGGTGGTCGCGCCGAACGGCAATGCCTCGGGGTCGGCGAGCTCGACGTCGCCGAGCAGGAAGAAGCGGGTCGCCGCGGTACCGGGGAAGTCGATGCCGGCCTGTTTGCGGACGGTGCTGCGGCCGCCGTCGCAGCCGACCAGGTACGCGGCCCGGACGCGGTACTCGCGGTCGCCGGTGGTGACGGTGGCGGTGACGGATTCGGAATCCTGTTCCAGCACGCGCAGTTCGTGTCCGCGCCGGATGTCGGCTCCCAGGTCGAGGGCGTGCGCCTCGAGTATCTCCTCGACCCGGGTCTGCGGGATGCCCAGCGAGTACGGGTGGTCGGTGTGCGTGCCGGGGAGGGCGAGCGTCACCGGCAGGCCGGAGAACGCGGCGTGCGGCACTTGCCAGCCCTCGCCGATGAGCCTCTCGGCGAGGCCGCGCCGCGCCAGCAGGTCCAGGGCGCGGGCGTTGAGGTTGAAGCCCCGGCAGAAGTCCGGCCGTTGCGCGTGGCGTTCGACGACGACCGTGTCGACGCCGGCGAGCCGGAGTTCGCTCGCGAGTAACAGTCCGGCCGGGCCGGCTCCGACGATCAGCACCTCGGTCATCGGGTGGTTCCTTCCGGGGACGTGGGGGCGGACCAGGTCCATCCCTGTTCGGTTTGTTCGACCTTGGGCCAGAACAGGCTGCCGTCGCGGATCTCGGCGATGGTCCGCCGCGTCCAGGCCAGTTCGGCCTCCCAGGCGTGCAGTGCGCACTCGGTTTCGATCATGAACAAGCGGGGGACCTTACCGGAGCCGACCGTGTCGGCCAGCACCGTGTTCGTCTCCTCGATCCGTTGGGCCAGATGCCCCGCCCGTTCGGCCAGTGCCTCCGCCGCCCTGTCCGGACCGAGAGCGCCGAGGTAGGACACCGCGGCCATGAACTTCGGGTATTCCGCGACGGGCATACGCAGAAGCTCGTCGATCCAGCGCACGAATTCGCTTTGGCCCAGCTCGGTTGTCGCGTACACGGTTCGCTCCGGCCGCCTGCCATCGCGCGCCGTCTCCACCGGCTCGATCCAGTCATGCCGGACCAACGCCTCGACCGTGTCGTACAGGGACCCGGAGTTGACCTTGAAGCTGCTGTCCTTGTGCCGCTCCCGCAGGGTGGCCGCCATCTCGTACGGGTGCATTGGCTGTTCCTGGAGCAGGCCCAGCACGGCCAGCGCCAGGGTGTTGGAGACCTTCCGCTTCGTCATCTTCATCACCGATCTCTAATAGTAGGAACCGACTATACGGTATCGACTATCAGAGGCAAGCCCCTGCGGATTCGCGCGCAGGGCGACGGCGAACACGGATCGGGGGTCAGGGAGATGTGGAACGGAATCCGGCGTCAACGGGTTCCCGCTCGTTGGCGAACTGCGGTTTCCCCGCCTCCGAACGTGCGCCGGCCCAGCCGACCGCACTCGGGCGCCAGGCCCCGCGAACCCACGAGGCGGCCCCGCTGCCTCCCATGTGTGCGACGCCACCAGTCGAGGGGCTCCCCGCCGCGCTCCAGGAGCGCGCGCGGCAACCGCTGGGCTTCCGTGATCAGATCGGGCGAGTGCCTGGCGAACTCGAACTACCGGGCAGCGCGGGCGTGGAACGTCGAGAATGCACGACCTGCCGTACGCGGGCGGCTCCCCGCGATCGACGCTTGTCGGCTATCGCCCGGTGTGCCGGAGGATCGCGGCGGAGATCCGGGGAATCACCGGTGGCGGGAACCCGTGCCCCATTCCCTCGATGGGCAGGAACTCGCTGCCGGGAATCGCCGCCGCCAGGGCCTGGCCGTGAGCGAAGGGCGCCATGGGATCGTCCGAGCCGTGAATCACCAGAGTCGGAGCGGTGATCGAGCCGACAAGCCCGGAACGGTCGCGGGAGGCGAAGGCCGCGAGGATGTGGTTCTTCGAGGCGTGGCCCGCATCGGTGGCGTTCTCGATCTCCCGCTCGATGATCACGCGCGTGGCCGTCTCGTCGAACGGCGTCAGCTGTCCGGCGAGAATGCGTGCCAGTTTGAGGTGTGACTCGACGTGCTCCTCCCGGGTGCTGGGCGGATTGGCGATCTGTTCGGCGTCCCAGGCGGCCAGCCGTGGATCGCGTACCGTGCCCCGGAAGGTGTTGGTCGCGGGGTCGAGGGGCTCGGCGCTCGACATGATGACGGTCAGGCTGCGCAGCCGGTCAGCGTGTTCGAGCGCGATCTCCTGGGCGATCATGCCGCCCATCGACGCGCCGACCACGTCCGCCGTGGCGATGCCCAAGCCGTCGAGCAGACCGACGGCGTCCTGGGCGAGGTCGACCATGGTGTACGGGTTGGCCTCGTAATCCACGCGGCCGGACAGCCCGGTGTCCCGGTTGTCATAGCGGATGACGTACCGGCCTCCCTCCTGGAGAAGGCGGCAGAGCTCGTCGGGCCAGGTGGCACCTCGGGCGCCGAGCCCCATCACGAGCAACAGTGCGGGGTCGGCCGAGTCGCCGAACGTCTCGCACCACAGACGGATTCCGTTGGCCTCGACGATGCGTTCCATCATGTTCTGCCCCTCGTTCTGGCTCGCACCAGTGGCGACGACTGGCGCTACGACATCCCGTACGAGGACGAGCGCTCACGGACCGTGCGCCGAGTCCGCTCCCACAGCACCCTCCCAAAGCAAAAAGTATATACACGTTAACTTTTTGCTTGATCCGGACCGTCACAATCCAGCCGGCGCATGCAGGACGGCGAGCATCTGGGCTCGCAGGTGCACGCCCAGCGCCCGGATGTCGTCGCTCAGCCGGGCGGCGAGCACCGCCGTCACCATCCCCATGACGGAGGTGACGGCGATCCGCGCCGCGAGGTCCGACAACTCCGGCCGTACCTCGATCAGCAGCCCGACCCACTCCTCACGTATCTGCCGCATCTGGCGGTTGAGCCGCCGCCGATCCTGCTCCGGCAGCCACAGAAGCTCGGCCTGCATGATCAGAGTCAGGCTCCGGTTCTCGACGGACGACCGGGAGAACCAGTCCACCAGGGCGATCAGTGCCTCCTGCGGGTCCCGGTCCCGGTTGGCCAGCGCGGCTTGCGTCCCCTCCTGAAGGCGTTCCAGCGACAACTCGATCAGGGCGAGGAGGATGGCCTGCTTGCCGGGAAAATGCCGGTAGACCGCGGGTCCGGAGATGCCCACCGCGGCCCCGATGTCGTCGATCCCGGTGTCGGCGTAACCACGCTCCACGAAGAGCCGGGCCGCCTGCAGCAGGATGACCCGCTTGCGCACCCCATGTTTGCGCCCCTGCGAGATGAGGGACTCCAGCTCGTCGGACTCGGCCACGTACGTACCTCTCTGAAAGAAACGGGAACCACGGTTAACATATTGGATAAGGGCTGACCAGGCACACCGCTTCTCGTCCGCGACCGCAGCGAGGTGAGCGCCCACCACGTCCACTCAGTCGGTCAGTGGGCACGGCGACGGGGCGCGAGGACCTCGGTGGCCGTGACGATGGCCTCAGGTCCGGGTTTGACGTAGCGGATTGCGGTGCGGGGGCTCTTGCGCCGGGTCTTGCCCATGATGAGCTGCGGCGGCACTTCAGTCTCGCCGAGGTGGGTGGCGGCGCTGTGGCGCAGCTGGTGCAGATCGAACCCGGCGTACTTGTCCAGCAGGACACGGGCGCGGTCGTAGCCGAGGCGGGCGCGCCCGGTGTACGGGCAGATGTCGGCCGGGCGGCGGGCGGGCGACGCTCGGACAGGAACACCGGTCGTTTCGTGCGGTCCTGCCATCCGGAAGCCGGAGTACCCGGGGCGGCAGGTGGGCGGTGCGCTGTCCCAGTACACCCACTCGATCGCGTCACCGGCTGCCCTGGCGGGCCCTGGACACCTCACCGGCTACATCGCTCCGCCCTCACTCACGCTGCCGAGGACAGCGCCAGCACCTCCACCCTCCTGGCCCACTACGCCCGCCTGCCCCCCAAGGCCCTGGCCCGCCGGCGGAACAACCGAGACCCGGCGGCACGGCGCCGGTAACGCGTACAGCGCATCAGATCAGGTTCGTATCCGCCCGATTTTCCGCGAGTACTACGGATCCCCTGGGCACCAGGGCCCGGGCAGCCGGGCGGGCGCCGGTACGGCCTGCGAGACCCCTGCTCACGATGGGGTCGCCGTGAAGTCCAGGTCACTTGCTTGGTCCCGGCCGTTGTGTCCTGCTGCGGATTCCGGGGCCTCGGATCCGGGCCGGGTGTGTGCGGTGCGGAGCAGGAGGGCGATGAGGACGGCCGCGCCCGTCATCAGAACGACGCAGACCACCGAGGCGATCCGCATCTCCTGGGCGAAAGCATCGAATGCCACGCTGCGCAGCATTTCGGCGGCGCCCTCCGGAAGGGTCGCGGCTGTGTCGACGGCACCGCCGAGGGTGTTCCGCGCGGCCTCCAGTTCCTTGGGCGTGAGGGTGTCAGGAGCCTTGGCCGCCAGTTCCGAACGGTAGACGGCGGTGCCGACGCTGCCCAGGATCGCGATGCCCAGCGCCCCGCCGAACTCGGCCGAGGTCTCGGCCATGGCGGAGGCCGCCCCGGCCCGCTCCGGTGGTGCGGCGGACAGGATTACCTCGGTGACCACGGCGGAGACTCCGCCGATACCGATCGCGACGATTGTCAGGCCGCTGACGAGGTAGCCGATTCCCGAACCGGCTTGGATCAGGGTCAGCATGGCGTAGCCGGCGGCTGCCACGAGCAGCCCGGCGGCGATCACGTTGGGTTTACCGATGCGGGGCGCGATCGCGGTGGCCAGTGCGATGCCCAGCGGCATCACGAGGAAGGTGGGCAGGGACCACAGAGCCGACTCGAACGGTCCCATGCCCAGAACGAGCTGCATGAACTGCCAGTTGAACAGGGAGAAGCCGACCAGTCCGAATGTCGCCAGCGCGCCGATGAGCAAGGGCACGTTGAACCGGCGTGTGCGGAACAGCGCAAGGTCGATCATGGGGTTCGCGGTCACGCGCTGACGGTGGACGAAGGCCGCCCCTACGGCGAGTCCGGCGGCGCAGTACAACAGGGGAACCCACTCAAGACCGCGCTCCGCCAGCAGTTTGACGCCGTAGATGACGCCGAGTACGGCCAGAAGGGACAGGGCGGCGCCGAGCAGGTCGAAACGGCCCGGCCTGGGGTCGCGATATTCGGGGAGCAGCAGCGGGCCGAGGACCAGGAGCAGGACCATCACCGGCACGTTGATCAGGAAGACCGACCCCCACCAGAAGTGCTCCAGCAGCAGTCCGCCGATGATCGGGCCGAGTACGGCGCCGCCCGCGAAGCCCGCCGTCCAGACACCGACCGCGGCAGCCCGCTGTTTGGCGTCGTGGAACATGTTGCGGATCAGGGAAAGCGTGGACGGCGCCAGCGTGGATCCGGCGATGCCCAGGAGCGCGCGGGCCGCGATGAGCGACCCGGAGCCGGTCGAGTAGGCCGCCAGAACGGAGGCGGCACCGAAGGCCGCGGCGCCCGCCAGCAGCACCCGCCGCCGTCCGATCCGGTCGCCGAGCGTACCCATCGTGATGAGCAGGCCGGCGAGGAGGAAGCCGTAAGCATCCATGATCCACAACAGTTCGGAGCTGCTCGGCTTGAGGTCGGCCGTCAGGGACGGGAGCGCGACGAACATGACGGACATATCCATGGACGCCAGTACGCAGGGCAATACCAGGACCGCGAGCCCGACCCACTCCCTGGCTCCGGCTGTTCTGTCTACTTCAGTCATTTCCTCGGTTCCTGAGTCGCGTTGGCCAGGTCGGGGTAAATCGCCCCGGTGGGTACTTTGTACGCACTGGAGCGTACAGAATACGCATGCACGTTGAACTCGTACAACATCTTTCTAAGCTGCCACTTTGCCTGCACCGCACGCTGGAATCCTCGATGGCCTAGGATTTCGACACAACCCGGAGTGTGTGACGAAAAGGAGTGTGGTGATGTCGGTGCAACCGGCATGCGCGTCATGCGGAAAGTCGCTGGAACCCGCCGATCGGGGCCGACCGAGGCTCTACTGCTCCCGCGCGTGCCAAGCGAAGGCGTACCGGGCACGCAGAGTGGAGGCACCGGCCGGCACCCCGGAAGACAACGACGGCGCGCCGCATCTCACCGTTGAACGCATCGTGCGAGCCGGGATCGTCATCGCGGACGCGGAGGGACTCGACGCGCTGTCGATGCGCCGGGTCGCCATGGACCTCGGCACCGGCACCATGTCCTTGTACCGGCACGTGGCGTCCAAGGACGACCTGGTGGCCCTGATGGTGGAGGCCGCGATGGCCGATGTGCCCCTGCCCGACTCGGCGCCGCGGGACTGGCGTCACGGTCTCGAACGCGCCGCATACCGTGACTGGGACCTTTACCACCGCCACCCGTGGATCCTGCCGAGAGTCATGGTGACAACCCGCGCGTACTTCAGCCCGGCTCTCGCGGCGGACAGTGAAAGCGCTTTCTCCGCGTTCGACGGACTCGACCTCGAACCCGCCGAGGCTTTCCGGTACATGTTCATGTTCGCCTCGTACGTGCAGGGCGTGGCGCTGACCTACGTCAGCGACATGGAGGCGGAACGGCAGGCGCGAATCGCCCCAGCTCAGGGGGCGAAAGCCTCGAATGAGGCACAGAATCCGCTTTTCGCACCCGGGGCATATCCCCGGCTCGCCCGCGCGATGCGCGCAGGCGCCACTCCCTGGGACCTCGACGCCCTGTTCGCCTCAGGACTTGCCGGCATCCTGGACGGCATCGCGGCCGATCTGGCCAGACGGGGCATCGATTCGAGGTCTGGCGGCCATCGGAACGAGAAGTCACGCTAAACGGCTCAGTGGACTCGGCTCAGAGGTCGCGCGGACAGGTGATCCTGACGCGCCGGGGGGTGACAGGCGCTGCTGCTAGGCTGATCGGCATGTCAGGCGCATCGTGCTCGGCCGCTTGTGCGGCAGTGACCAGGACGTCCCGCTAGCGGCGGGACGTTCGACTCTCAGCACCACCCATCCTGGAACGTCCAGTCGCTTCGTGATCAGTCCGGAGCGGCCGTTTGTGCTGCTCGGAAACTCTTCAGAGCGACGGAGCACTCGATGCTTTCAGGCATTACTTCTTCCCGCGGGCAAAGCCCGTCTCCCGTACGCGCATGGCTCGTACTGTGCGCGATGGCCATGCTGCAGTTCTTCATCGCGGTCGACGTGACCGTGGTCAACATCGCGCTGCCCTCAATCGGCGCGGATCTCGGCGTCGACGGCCAGTCGCTGACCTGGATAGTGGTCGGCTACACCATCACCGGCGGCGGGCTGCTCACGCTCGGCGGTCGCCTCAGCGACCTGCTAGGCCGCCGCCGCACGCTGCTGGTCGGCACGACCCTGTTCGGTGCGGCATCGCTGCTGGCGGGGCTGGCCCCCTCGTTCGCGGTCCTGGTGGCCGCGCGCCTCTTCCAGGGGGCCGGCGAGGCTATCGCACTGCCGACGGCGATGGCCACCATCGTGCTGATGTTCCCCGAGGGCCCACGCCGGTCGCGGGCCCTGAGCGTGTGGGCCGCAGTCGCCAGCTGCGGTCTGGTGCTGGGATTCGCCCTCTCCGGAATCATCACCGCCCGTCTGGGTTGGCGCTGGATCTTCCTGATCTCGGTGCCGTTCGTCCTGGTCGTGATCATGGCCGTGCTCGTGCTCGTCAAGGCCGACCGTCCCGCTTCACGTAAACGGGCCCGGCTGGACCTGCCGGGCGCGCTCCTGCTGACTGCGTGCCCGCTGTCGTTCACCTACGCCGCGGTCGAAGCAGGAGAATCCGGAACGAGCCCGTGGGTGAGCCTGGCAGCGCTGGCAGGTGCGGTGCTGGCCGCCGCCGGGTTCGTGCGGGTCGAGCTGCGGTCCTCGAACCCGCTGGTGCCGCCGGCCTTCTTCGCCAACCGTGCCCGGGTGAGGGCGAACCTGACAACGATGCTGCTCAGCGGGGCGTTGTCGACCTCATTCCTGCTGTTCACGTTCTACCTGCAGAACCGTCTCGGAATCGGTCCGCTGGGAGCCGGCCTCACGATGCTCCCGCTGGCTGTTGCGCTGATCGCGGCCTCGGTTCTCGTGCCGAGGCAGCTGGGCCGTTGGGGAGCACGCGCGTGCGTGCTGGCAGGTCTCGGAGCCGCTGCGGGCGCGATGACGGTGATCGCGCTTGTGGCAGCCCTGGGTGCCGGGGCGACGTGGCTGCTTCCGGCGATGCTGCTGATCGCCGCCGGGATGGGCTTCGGGCTGGTGGGGCTGCAGTACATCGCGGTCAGCGGAACGACCGACGAGGACGCCGGGATCGCCTCCGGCGTCCAGCGAGCAGCCGACCAGCTCGGCGGGGCAAGCGGCGTAGCAGTCTACGTGGGCATCGGGTTCGCCCCCGCCGTGCACACCGCAGACCCGTTCCTGATCGCAGCGGTCCTCGCCATCGCCGGGCTGGCCGTCGGCGCCGTGGTCGTCAGCCGTTCCTCGGCCATCACGGAGGTGCGACCGCAGACCGAGTAGGAGACCGCGCCGCCACGCTCTGCCGTCAGGCAGCGGCGTGGCGGCGCGGCCATGTGTTCGACTCGGGAACAGTGGCTCGATCCGCGCCCGCTGCGCGTCAGCCAAGGGCATGCCCAGATCAACGATTAAGCGATCGGAAAGAAGCTCAGCTCAGGGCGGCGATGTGGGCTGCGAGCCGGTCATTGGCGGATCAGGCCGCGGCGTCCGCCGTACCATCCTCATCGCCTCTGGGCGTGTCCTGCTCGTCGGTGCCGAACAGCGTCAGTTGCTCGCCGTCCGGTTCGGTGCCGGTGAGTTTCAGACAGAGGTGCTTTCCATCAGGTCGTCACCCGCTGTCGCCGAAGTCCGGTCCGATCCTTCTTCTGTGTTTTCCGGTGGCACCCCTATGTGAGAACCAGTGTTCCGTATGGTGTACGGTACGACGTACGTTACAAAGAGGAGCAGCATGTACCAGCCGAGTGCCGAAGAACTGAAGAGCATCGAGGAATGGTTCGCCGACTACGATGCGCTTGCCGAGCGGGGCTCCATCGAACAGCTGGCTGACCTGGCGGTCTTCCCGATGAACGTGGCCACCGACACGCCAGGCGGCTACGCGAGCGTCCGTCAGTGGACGCGAGCCGAGTATGTCGAGGCGATGAAGGAGTCCATGGGCGGCGGCACCGCCGGGCTTGACCTGCGTTCGACGCGCACCCCGCGCTTTCTCACCCCGAACCTGGTGGTCGTGGAGACCGAGGCGACGATGACGGTCGAAGGCCAGGAGCACCACATGCACTACGTCGACCTGCTGGTGCGGGCGGAGAACGGGTGGGCGTTCCAGACCATGGTCCAGGGCGGCTGGGGTCACGGCTGGCCGTCCGCCAAGCGCGGCTGACCGAACCGTTCCCGGTCAGGGCACGTCTGGATGCTGAGCCGGCCTCCCGGAAGGGGAACGGTGCCGCCCGCGGTGGGTCGCGGGCGGCACCGTTCTGGGTGCGGGGTGAAGCGTTCCTTCGCGGTCCGGATACGACAGGTCCGGATACGACAGGAGGTGCGCTCTCGACGGTCGGCCGCCGGGCGGGGTGACGTGAACGACCTTGTCGTCCTGCCGCACCCGGCTGCCCGTGGTGAAATCGAACGTGAAGAACCCACCCCCTCCAGGGATGACCCCTGAAGGAGCCCGGGGAATCGCCGACGCAGCTTGCGGGGCCCCTTGAGGGCCGGCTTCTGGATTCGCCGCCGTCAGGCCGCCTTGTCCGTGGCATCGGAAGCGGGGGCCAGCCGCACGCGGCCGGGCCGGATCCCCTCCTCGGGGAAGACCCACTTCCGGAACGCCCAGAAGCGGAAGACCATGGCGATCAGCGTGCCGACGACCTGCGCGCTCACGAAGTCGGCGATCTCCTGGGCCACCAGGCTCACATCCGGCGTCTCCATGCCGAACGCGTACCGCGAGACCCACAGCGGTGCGGAGTTGAGCACCAGGCCGATGCCGCTGACCAGGAAGAACAGCGCCGCCTCGTGACGGCGCTCGCGACCGCCCCTGGCCCGGAACGACCATTCGCGGTTCAGCACGTAGGACACGATCGTCGCCACGAGCACTGCGATGATCTTCGCGGTCACGGGCTTCGGTTCCAGAACGGTCAGCTTCAGCCCATAGAACATCGCGTTGTCCACGAGGAACGCCGTCCCACCGACCGCTGTGAACTTCAGTAGTTCGCGGTGCTTCAGCGCAAGCGCGTGCAGCGGTTCCGGCAACCTTGCGAGTACCGCTTTTGCTATTCGGAGCACCCCCGATCTTCTCACCAGTCAGACGTTCCATGACAAGTTTGACGAACACGATTTGCCCGGCTGGAACCGTACCCGAGGGCGAAGCCGCGTGATCATGAGCTTTGACACGGCGCCGTGGTGCCTGGTGAGGCCCGTCCCTCTAGGGTGGGCGCATGGCCGAACGGCGTCCCTTGATCGCGCGCAGGCTGCGACCGGGACACTGGGTCGCCGTCGACGTGTTCGCGGCCTTCGCCCTGGCCGCCGGGTTCTCAGCGTCGGCGGTGTTGGTGCCGGAGTCCGCCCGAGTGCCGACGTACGCGGCCGTGCCGGTGATCGCGCTGGCCTGCCTGCCACTGGCGGTCCGGCGCCGGTGGCCGGTGACGGTCTGCGTCCTGGTCCTGGTGGCGGCGGTGTTCGCGCCGTTCACCGGGTGGGAGGAGCCGTTCGTGCCCTTGGCGGTCGCGCTGCACGCGGTGGCGCTGCTGGAGGCGCGCCGGACGGCGGTGGCGGCGCTGGTGGCCGCGCTGGCGGTGACCGCCGCCGGCTCCGCGATCGGCTCGCTCTCATGGGCAGAGGCCGCGTCGGCGTGCGGATTCGCCTGGCTGACGCTCGGCCTGGCGTGGACGATCGGGCTTGCCGTACGGGAGCAGCGCGCGTACGCCGCGCAGGCCGTCGCACGGTCGGCGCAGGCCGCGGCCACGGCGGAACGGCTGCGCATGGCTCGTGACGTGCACGACGTCGTCGCCCACAGCATGGGGCTGATCTCCATGCGGGCCGGCATCGCCAACCACATCGCCGCCACGCACCCAGAAGAGGCGAGCGAGGCCCTGTCGATCATCGAGGAGACCGGCCGGAAGGCGCTGGCGGACCTGCGCAGGCTCCTCGGTCTGCTCCGCGACGACTCAGCAGACCGGGACGGCCCGCCGTACACGTTGGACTCGTTGCGCGAGCTGGTCGCGGCGATCCCGGCCGGTGACGTACGGGTGGAACTCGACGTCGAGCCCGGCCTCGCGCTCGGCGACGAGGAGGCCCTCGTCGTCTATCGCCTCGTGCAGGAGTCGCTGACCAACGTGCTCAAACACGCCGGACCGGCCCGATGCCGGGTGGCCGTCGGCACCCGGGCGGAGCATGAGCTGGTGGTCGAGGTCGTCGACGACGGCCGCGGGGGCGCGCCGCGGGAGGGGGGCCACGGGCTGGCCGGGCTGGAGGAGCGGGTGACCCTGTACGGCGGCACGTTCTCGGCGGGGCCGGAGCCCGGAGGCGGCTTCGCCGTCCGCGCAAGGCTGCTGTCACGGGGCGGTCCCGGGAAGGACGAGAGATGAGCACGTTCACGGTGCTGGTCGCCGAGGACCAGGCGTTGCTGCGCGCGGGGCTGTGCAGGCTGATCGACACCGCCCCCGACCTGGAGACCGTCGGCGAGGCCGGGACCGGAGAGCAGGCCGTGGAGCTGGCCCGCGGCCTGCGGCCCGATCTGGTGCTCATGGACGTCCGCATGCCCGGCCTCGACGGGATCAAGGCCACCGAGCTGATCCGGACCGACCCGGTGACCGCCGCGACGCGGGTGGTGATGCTGACCACGTTCGATCTCGACGAGTACGTCTACGGGGCGTTGCGGGCCGGAGCCAGCGGATTCCTGCTGAAGGACACCCGGCCGGGCGACCTGCTGGAGGCGCTGCGCGTCGTGGGGGAAGGACA
This sequence comes from Streptosporangium sp. NPDC020145, assembly GCF_040631275.1. Classification (NCBI taxonomy): domain Bacteria; kingdom Bacillati; phylum Actinomycetota; class Actinomycetes; order Streptosporangiales; family Streptosporangiaceae; genus Streptosporangium; species Streptosporangium sp. NPDC020145. The sequence goes on from NZ_JBEXZT010000045.1 coordinate 31,143, forward strand.
GGCGTTGCTGGCCCCGTCGGTCACCACGCGACTGATCGGGGAGTTCGCCCGGCGCGGGTTCACCGGGATTCCGGCCCGGCTCGCGGCGGGGCTGACCCAGCTGTCCGCCCGGGAGCGGGAGGTGCTCCTGCTGGTGGCTCAGGGACTGACCAACCCGCAGATCGCCGAGCGGCTCGGCATCGGGCAGGCGACGGTCAAGACCCATATCCGCAGCCTGCTGGCCAAGCTCGCCGCGCACGACCGGGCACAGCTCGTCATCGCCGCCTACGAGGGCGGCCTGGTCACGGCCGGCGGGCAGGCGCCGTCAGCGGCGGTAGGAGACCTCGGGGAAGGCGGCTGACGGGCCCCGCAGCAACGCCTGCGGACGGCCGCGCAGGTTCTGCTCGAAGAAGGCCAGCGGGTAGGCGCGCTGGAAGGCCAGCGCCCGCTCGGCCGGGATCGTGCCGACGACCTCCTCAAGCTGCGCCTTGCCCAGCCCCAGTGGCTTGGCCGACATGGGGATGAGCAGGACGTCGTCGCCGAAGGAGTTGTGGGCCGCACCCTTGAGGGTCACGTTGAGCCGCCAGCCCCGCAGCCCGTCCCAGAAGGTGCGCAGCGTCGGATTGGTCGCCATGCCGCCCTTCCCGTTGGTGTCGACCACCATGTACGGCCGGTCGAGACCGGACTGCGCGACCTTGCCGAGGATGGCGCCGTCCAGGCCGAGCCCGGCCTTGATCCGGGGGTCGGCGTACATGGCGGAGGAGGTGGCCGCGCCACCGAGCGAGTGCCCGAACATTCCGATGCGCGCGAGGTCGAAGAGCGGCTTCCCGTCACGACCGGGCAGTTTCTCCTCCAGGGAGGGCAGGCTGTCCAGGACGAACCGCACGTCGGCCACCCGGATGTCGACCGCCTTGGCGAAGTCGGTCACCTCGTCACCTGTCTCAACCCGGCCGCCGGGGAACTCCACCACCGCCGCGTCATAGGGGTGATCGACGGTGACCACCGCGTATCCCCGACTGGCCAGTTCCTCGACGACGCCGGTCCCGTACGCGCGCGAGGCGTTGGCGCCCGGTGAGTACAGGACGACCGGCAGTTCGCCCAGGCTCGTGTCGGCGGGCGCGCCCTCGTGGCCGTCGGTTCTGTCCGTCAGCAACGAGCCCGGCTCCAGGTCGTTCATCTTCAGGTACTGCTCCGCCGCCGCCTTCGGCATCCAGGGGGCGATCGGGTGGGCCTGCGTGTCCCGGGCCGGGTACCACAGGCTGACCATCAGCTCCCGCTTCCTGCCGGAGCCCTTCCAGGGATCCGAACGGGACTGATCGACCAGGTGGACCGAGACGGTCCCCACCGGATGCGGGCCCGTCGGCTTCGGGATCGTCAGGCGTTGCGGTGGGGTGGAGCCGCATCCGGCCAGTGTGAGGGCCATGGCGGTGATGATGAGTGCACGTTTCACCCTGTTCACGGTGTCAGTCGTGTACGGCTGCCGCCTCTGGCGTGAGGAGGACCTCCGGCTCAACCCAGGAAGGTAGCGCTCGACGGAGATCGTTTTCAGGGATGACGCTCGCGACCGGAACCGGCCGTCAGGCGGCGGACCTGCGGATTCAGGGCGCGGGTCACCGTCCTTGAGGCTCGATGCCTACTCCCTTTGGAGTAACGCGTACGGCGAACGGTGCAAGATCAGGTGACGATCGACGGACGACGCGCTCCCGCCACTGCCCGGCCTAACGTTTCCCCTTGAAACAACGACACGAAAGCTGGAGGAATCACCATGAACAAGCGAGTGATGACGGCGATCGCCGGGCTGAGCCTGACGGCCGGTCTGCTGGGATCGGCCTGGGCACCGGCCGGCGCCCAGACCGGCACGGCCGGTGAGGCCACCGTTGCGACGGCCGCGCCGAAGCCGCCGAAGGGAGCCAGGGCCGTGGTTCAGGTCAGCCCCAACCCCACCACCGAACGGGGCCAGGAGGTGACGATCACCGGCCACTGCGGCGGCGGCAAGGGGCTCAAGGCAGTGGTCGCCGGGATCGACTTGAAGAACCCGGTGCTGCAGAACATCCGCATCGTGAAGGACGACCCGAAGGGATTCGTGGCGAAGGCGACCCTCTCCCCCAGGATCGGTAACGGCGTCGGCCCTGTCTTCGTCGACTGCGGCGGTGAGGCGGGCGTGACCCTCCTGGTCACCCACGTCTGATCGGATCCGGGGCCTCCGCATGGCCGAGTCGTTCGCACGGCGCGAACCCACTCCTGTCCGGCACTTCGCCCGGATCATCGACATCACGCTCGCCGTCCTGACCCTGGTCTTCTTCGTCGCCGTGGCCCTCGCCACCGGGGTGCACAGCCCCTGGCAGGGCCAGATCCCCCTCGGTCTGTTTCTCGGAGCGCTCCTGCTGGTAAGACGCCGCTGGCCGATGACCGTGCTGCTGTTGTCGATCGGCGGTGTCTTCGTCTACCACCTCACCGGACACTGGTCTCCCCCCGGTTGGATCTGGCCGGTCGCGGTCGCCTACTTCACCGTGGCCACCACACCACGTGTGCGCTGGGTGCCCGTCATCGGCCTGGCCCAACTGGTCTACTCCGCTGTCGACGCCCGCTGGGTCCTGGACAGGAACCCGACCCACTATCTGACCCACGTCGTGGGGGAAGGACTGCTCCTGGCGATCCTCATCGCCGCCGGCCTCACCTACGCCGCCACGACGCGCTGGCGTGAGCGGTTGCGCGAATCCGACAACCGTGCCCGCGCCGCCGAGGAACGGCTGCACGTCTCGCACGAGGTACACGACATCATCGCGCACACCCTGGCCGTCGTCGGGGTGCAGCTCAACGTCGCCGCCGACACCCTCCAGGAGGACCCGGCCGAGGCCGCCGCCGCGCTACGCCTGGCGAAGGACGTCAGGAACCGGGCGATGAGCGACCTTCGCTCGCTCATCGCGACCCTGCGTGACAGCCCGGCCGACATCGCGCCCCAGGCGGACCTGGCCTCCCTGGACGCTCTCATCGCGGACATCCGCGCCGCCGGGCTTGAGGTGATCCTCGATGAGCGCGGCGACCGCGCGGCCGTCTCCGCCACTCCCGCCATCGCCGTCTACCGCGTCGTTCAGGAGTCCCTGGCCAACACGCTCAAGCACGGGGAGGCGAGCAAGGCCGAGGTGACGATCGGCTACCGGCTGCACTCGATCACCGTCGAGATCATCGACGACGGCCGCGGCGTCCCGGGTGGCGCCGATGTCACCGAGGGCCACGGCCTGGCCGGCATGCGCGAACGGGTGAGCGCGCTCGGGGGCGAGTTCACCGCGGGCCCCGTCCCCGGTGGCGGCTTCGCCGTACGGGCCGACATCCCTGTGGCAGGCTCGATGGCATGACGATCAAGGTCCTCCTCGCCGACGACCAGGCGCTCGTACGGGCCGGCTTCCGCAGCCTGCTGGCCCGCTCCCGGGACATCACCGTCGTCGGCGAGGCCCAGGACGGCGACGAAGCCGTACGGCTGACCGTGAGCACCCGCCCTGACGTGGTTCTCATGGACATCCGCATGCCGGGCACCGACGGGATCACCGCCACGCGCCGCATCGTCACCGACCCGGCCATCCTGGGCTGCCGCGTCATCATCCTCACCACGTTCGACACCGACGAACACGTCTTCGCCGCCCTGCGCGCCGGAGCCAGCGGCTTCCTCACCAAGGAGGTCGAGCCCGCGGAACTCCGCCGGGCGGTCGCCGCCGTCGCCGGTGGGGACGCGCTCCTGTCGCCGGGCGTCACCCGCCGTGTCGTCGAGCGGTTCGCCCACCGGCAGGACTTCACGCCTGACGCGGGGCGGCGAATGGCCGCCCTCACCTCCCGGGAACTGGAGACGGTCAAGCTCGTGGCGCTCGGACTCTCCAACAACGAGATCGCCGAGCACCTCGTCATCAGCCCGTTCACCGCCAAGACCCACATCACCAGGGCCATCGCCAAACTGAACGTGCGCGACAGGGTCCAGCTGGTCATTTTGGCCTACGAGAGCGGCCTCGTACGGCCCGGCGCGTGACGACGACTCCGAGGAGGTGGTGAGGCCGGGTGGCCTCACCACCTCTAGTTCTCAGCCATCACGGTGAAGGTGAATCCGGTGCTCGTCGTACGGCGCAGCGAGACGTCGCACTTGATCCGGCGCAACACCTCGTTCCTGCTGAGGCCGAGCCCCCGCGCGATGAGCCGTTCCGGACGCACCGGCACCGGATCGTCGAAGGTGACCTCCACCTGGACCGGCCACGCCTCGCTGAGCCATGCCGACGGAGTCTCCAGCCGCCAGGCCCCCGTCCAGTCGAGGGTGAAGTGGTTGCGCTGGGCGAACAGCGGGTCCAGCAGTCTGGACGCCACCAGTCCCGGATCGTTGACGAGATAGCCGTCGAGTTGGGCCGGATCGAGGGATCTGACCGGCGCCCGCCCGTGCACGGTGAGCTTGCTCGTCCGGTCGCAGGACACGCAGCGGACCAGCAGCCACACGTCAAGCAGTTTGCCGTTGGCGTTGACGCGGAACCTGCCCTCGCCGGTGGTGGCCGACTCCGACGGGCAGTCCACGCACCGCAACGACAGCAGAGGAAGCCTGGTCCGACGGACGACCCAGGGCAGCACGATATGAGGTTGTGAAGACATGATCTCTCTAGGAGCTGTTTGGGGTTCGGATCTAGGTGTGGCCCAGTGGCGGGCCGGCCGTGGCTGGTAGAACTCGGACGTGGCGCGTTTTGATGTGACC
>NZ_JBEXZT010000046.1:0-31570 GCF_040631275.1 Streptosporangium sp. NPDC020145
CGCCGGGGGGGGCGGGGGCGCCCCCCCCCCCCCCCCCGACCGCGCCGACCACGGCGGCGTTGACGGCCGCGATGCTCCTGGCGACCGCGTCGGCGGCCCAACGGCCTTCGGTGATCTCCTTGATCCGCGCCTTGTCCGCACCGGGGAACGCCTTGCGGTCGATCTTCGCGGCGTGCAGCACGGCGATCAGCACCGCGGAGCGCTCGTCCGGCTCGGCCCCGGTCAGCACGTCGCCGATCCGCTGCCTGATCTCCCGCTCGATCCGTGGGTCGCGCTCCGGGTAGCGCGTGCTGGGGAAGAGGCCCAGGACCTTGTGCCGCCGCTCGTCGAGCACGCCCCGCTCGGCCAGGCCGGACAGCAGCCGCTTGCGCACCCCGGAGGAGTACAGCTTGCGCACCCACCAGTCGGCCTTGCGCCGCCTGGTCTCGGCGGTGATCAGGGCCAGCGTCGCGTCGAGTTCCCGCTCGCCGAGCGGTGTGGGGTCCAGGACGGTGACCTTCTTGTCCGCGAGGTCGATGCGGCCGTTGACGGCCAGTTCCGCCAGGAGGGAACCGCCGAGGGCCGCGTCGAGCTCGATCGAGCTGGTCAGGAGTCTGCCCTCCGCCTCGTCGTAGGCGAGCAGCAGGATCTCCTCAGCGATGGTCGTCATGCCCGGAACCCTATGTCGCGTACGGTCCACCGACGCGGGGCCGTACCGGGTGGTGTGGGGTGATCTGGGACAATGCTTGGCTTATGAGCGTTTCCGAGGAACTGCACGTCATCGGCCGCCCTCTCGTGGACGTCCAGCTCGCCCATCCGACAGTGGTGGGGATCGGCAGGGGGGACCTGCCCGAGCCGGTGTTCCGGTCATGGCTCGAACAGGACTACCTGTTCCTGCTCGACTACGTGCGGGTCTTCTCCCGGCTGGCCTGGCAGGCCCCCGACGACCACCTGGGCGTCCTGGTCGACCTGGCCCACGCCACCCTCCACGAGGAGCTCGACCTGCACCGCTCGTTGTCGGCGGGCTTCGGCGCCGACCTGGGCGGGGTGCGGAAGGGGCCCGCCTGCTCGGCCTACACCGCGTTCCTGCTGGAGTCGGCCGCCGACTACGCCGACGGGCTGGCCGCGCTCTACCCCTGCATGTGGGGCTACTCGACACTCGGGCAGGCGCTGATCGCCGAGGCCCCCGCCGAGTCCCGCTACCGGCCCTGGATCGACACCTACGCCGACCCCGGCTTCGCCGAACTCGCCGGGCGTGTCGCCACGATGATCGACGAGGCCGTCACCGACTCCGCCAGGGCGGCGCGGTTCTTCACCGAGGGCATGCGCCACGAGATCGCCTTCTGGGACGTGCCGTAGTTGTGTCCCTTTGCGCCGCCTGCGGCGTCGCGGGCTCGGGCGCCCTGAGTCGGTGTCTTCCCTCGTCACTCCGTCGCTGCGCTCCTGCGTTCCTCAGTCCAAGCACCGACGCGCCCAAGCCGAAACTCTTCATTGCTGGCGCCGGTAACCCTGAACCAAAACGCTTCACCGCCGACGGGTTCTAGTCTGTGGGTATGCCAGAGCTTCCCGAGGTGGAGTCGCTCGCCGAGTTCCTGCGCGGGCACGCGGTCGGCAGGAAGATCGGGACCGTCGAGGTCTTCGGCTTCCAGGCCCTCAAGACCGTCGATCCCCCCGTCACCGCCCTGGCCGGGCGCACGGTGACCGCCGTGGCCAGGCACGGCAAGTTCATCGACCTCGACTGTGACGGTCTCCACCTCGTCACACACCTGGCCCGCGCGGGCTGGCTGCGATGGCAGGACGACCTCTCCCGGGCGAAGGCGGTCAGGCCGGGCAAGGGTCCTCTGGCGCTGCGGGTACGGCTGGCGCCGTACGAACCGGGGGAGCCGGAGCCGGGCTTCGAGCTGACCGAGGCCGGCACGCAGAAGCGGCTGGCCGTCTACGTCGTGCGCGACCCCGGCGAGGTGCCGGGGATCGCCGCGCTGGGTCCCGACCCGCTGTCCGACGGTTTCACCGCCGAGGTCCTCGGCGGCATCCTGAACGGCAGCCGCGCCCAGATCAAGGGCCTGCTCCGCGACCAGAAGGTGATCGCGGGCATCGGCAACGCCTACTCCGACGAGGTCCTGCACGCGGCGCGGACCTCTCCCTTCAAGGTCGCGGGGAGCCTGACGGAGGAGCAGGTCACCGCTCTCCACGAGGCCATCGTCACGACCCTGCGCACCGCGCTCGACCGGGCCAGGGGCCTGGCGGCCAAGGACCTCAAGGCCGAGAAGAAGTCCGGCCTGCGGGTCCACGGCAGGACCGGTGAGCCCTGTGCGGAGTGCGGCGACACGATCCGGGAGGTCTCCTTCGCCGACTCCTCCCTGCAGTACTGCCCGACCTGTCAGACGGGCGGCAAACCGCTGGCCGACCGCCGGATGTCACGCCTGCTCAAGTGATCACTGGGCCCACGGGGGCAGGATGGTCTGCCCGTTGAGGGAGGCGGTGATCCCGGCCGAGGTGCACACGGTGCCGGTCGCCCGCTCGGTCTGAGAGGCGTTGCGCAGCGCGAACGGGGTGTTCGGGGAGACGATCAGCGCGTCTCCCGCCTCGGCCACGTGCTCGACGCCGCCGAGAACGCCCACGACCCGTCCCGAGTGGACGACGAACACCTCCTCACGGTCGACGGTGTGCTCGGGCCCCGAGGCGCCGGGATTCATGTCGAAGGCCCAGACGGCCAGCTCGGACGAGCCTCGTGAGGGTACGGCCAGCGAGCGCGTGGTGGTGTCTCCGTTGGCGAAGGCGGGGGCGTCGGCCAGGGTCGCGACGGTCATGGTTCCTCCATTGGTAAACCTCGTTGTCTTTTCTTGGATAGAAGGTAAACCAGGTTGTCTAGTTCGTCAACGGTAGCGCTATGCAGTCGAATGGTGGCCGCTTGTGGACGACTCGGGGGCTGCTGGGGCACTTTGCGCCACATCGGTCGGAGGACTTGGAACAATGGGTGCATGAGTGTTCCTGAGATCGAGGCGCAGGCCGTGCCGGATGACGCGTTCCTGCTTGACGTGCGTGAGCTTGACGAGTGGCAGGCGGGGCACGCCCCGACGGCCGTCCACATCCCGCTGGGTGAGTTGCAGGCCAGGGTTGAGGAGGTTCCACACGACGCGCCCGTCTACGTGGTGTGCAGGGTCGGCGGCCGTTCGGCGCACGCGGCGGCCTGGCTCAACCACATCGGCAGGGAGGCGATCAACGTCGGCGGTGGGATGCAGTCCTGGAGCTTCGCCGGCCGTCCCATGATCAGCGAAAGCGGCGCCGACCCGTTCGTCGCCTGACCGAGAAACAGCGAAGGCCGCGCTGAAAACCCTCCACGGCCCCTTCTCGAAAGCGCTTTCCGAACGTCACCGAGCATCCTCAGGACCTCTCAGGTGATCGTCAGCGCGACCCTCTCCCGGCGCGGGCCCGCCCCCCGCGCAACCCTTCCGCCCTCGTCCGATCGTGCCGTCGGCCGTACGGTCCTACGCTTCGGTCAACGACGACATCGCCGCCGACGGGCCGATCGGAGACCCCATGGACGCCGTGACCGTACGGGCTCACGAACTCGCGGAAGCCGGGCGGCTGCCCGCCTTCGTCTACGACCTGGCCGCGCTGGACGAGCACGCCGCGGCCATCCGGGACGCGCTGGGTGACGTCGAGCTGTACTACGCGGCCAAGGCCAACCCCGACCCCGAACTGCTGCGGGTGCTGGCCCGGCACGTGGACGGCGTCGAGGTCGCCTCGGGCGGTGAGCTGGCGCACGTGCTCGGCGTCCTCCCCGAGGTCCCGATCGCCTTCGGCGGGCCCGGCAAGACCGACGCCGAACTGGCCGCCGCCCTGGACGCCGGAGTGGCCCGGCTGCACGTTGAGGGGCCCGGCGAACTGCGCCGTCTGATCGCCACCGGCCGGGAGGCCGACATCATGCTCCGGGTCAACCTCGCCGTCTCACTCGGCGACGTGGCCCTGGCCATGGGCGGCGGCGCGACCCCCTTCGGCATGGACCCCGACGGCGTCACCACCTGCCTGGAACTGCTCGACCGGCAGGAGGCGGTACGGCTTCGCGGTGTCCACGCGCACCTGGCCAGCGGCCTGGACGCCGAACGCATGCTCCAGGTCAACGAGCGGGTCCTCGACCACGCCCGCTCCCTGGGCGTGACCGAGATCAACCTCGGGGGCGGCATGGCCGTCTCCTACGCCGATCCCGATGCCCGCTTCGACTGGGCTGCCTACGGCAAGGGCCTGGCCGGTCTGCGTCGCTCCGGTGAGACGCTCAGGATCGAGCCCGGCCGGTCGGTCTCGGTGTACTGCGGGCGGTACGTCACCCGGGTCATCGACGTCAAGCGGGTCCACGGCCGCCTGTTCGCCGTCGTCGCGGGCGGTACCCACCACATCCGCACCCCCGCGACCAAGGGACACAGCCAGCCCGTCATCCCGGGCACTCCCGGCGAACCGATCACGATCTCCGGCCAGCTGTGCACCCCCAAGGACCAACTGGCCGAGAACGTGCCGATCGCCCTGGAGCCAGGGGACGTGGTGGAGTTCGCCATGGTCGGCGCCTACGCCTGGAACATCTCCCACCACGACTTCCTGATGCACCCCCATCCCGAGTTCCACTACCTCTGACCTCGGCTTCTCCGTGGGCCTTTCGAAGGCATGAGGCTCCGTGACGGGCGCGGGCCGGGGATTCCGGTGGTCCGCGCCCGTTCCGGGCTGCCTCAGAGCTGGGCGAAGTAGTCCAGCGGGAAGGGCGGGCGGGCCAGTGGGGCGACGGCCAGTCTCATCAGGGTGAGCGGGTTGTCGTCACCGGCGACGCGGTTGGCGTTGAGCGTGCCGCACGCCGTACAGCGATGGATGATCGCCCACTCGCCGTCCTGGCGTGCGTGGATGGCGATCGGGGCCATGCCCGAGGCGCAGTCGGCGGCCCTGTCGCCCGGGTTGTTGTCCAGGTGCCTGGACCACAGGCAGGTGGGGCAGTGGTTGCGGTGCGCGGTTCCCGGCGCGTCGGTGGGCACGTCGAGGCGGCAGTTGACGCAACGGAAGGAGGTGATGCGGGCGCGATGGCGTGGCAATGGAGGAGCTCCAGACGAAAGTGGGTGACGAGTCGGCTGACTGTGCCGTCGTGACCCACGCGGGCTCACCCCCGCCGGAGCCTCCGGTGGGGACGTCGACCCGATCGAGGGCGCGCGACGGCGTCCTCGGTGCCCGCGGGCATTAACATCCCCCCTAATCTGCTCGGAGCCAGTGAAACAACCCATCGCGCCACGAAGCAACTGGTTTAACCCGGCGACGGCGTCCCGCGAAGTGCCAGAGGAGTATGCACCGTGACATCCGAGACCGACCCCGACGGGTGGAGTGCCGCGCTGACCGGGGCCTTCGAGATACTGCTCGGCGGGGAGCCGACCGTCGACCCCGCCGCCGGATACGGGGTGTACTACGCCTCGGACTCCCTCGACGAGTTCCTGTTCCCGAGTCCCTGGGCCACCCCTGGGGGGTTGTCGGGCCGGGAGCCGAGGTACCTTCCTGATTCGGACGGAGAGTATCCCTTCTCCCCCTGGACATGGCGGTTCGACCTGGGTGAGTCGCTGTTCCGCTTCGACGCCGACCTCCTGGCGGGGACGGGGCCGTGGGGTGCCGACGGGTACAAGGGCTCCCGGCCGTTCGACGACGCCTTCGTCGCCGACCTGCGGACCGTCTCGTCGATCGACGAGGCCGGTGAGGCGCTGGTGTACGGCGCGGAATTGGGACCGCTCCTGGGCCGTCACGGCGTCGACCTGACCGGCGAGGAGTCCGAGAGGCTGAACGGCTGGCTGACCGTGCTGCTGCGCGTCGCCACCGACGGCACTCTCCCCGACGCGATGAGGGCCGCCACGTTCACCGAACGCGGCCCCGAGCACCTGGTGCCGATCCACGACATGTCCGCCGAGGAGCCCTGGGAGGAGAGACTGAGCGCGGTCACGCACCCCGCGCTTCGCGACCATCTCCGCATGCTCTGTCTCTCCGAGCGTGACGCGCGCAGCAGGGGCGGCTTCTACTACGGCACCGACCACTGGCCGTGGACCGATGTCCTGGAAGCGGCCGACTGCTCCCTCGTCGCGGGCTGGGGGTTCGGCGAGTCCCAGGCCGGGGTCGCCGTCGTGCGCCTGCCGACCGAACCAGGGGCGCGCTGAGCGCCTCAGGAGCGTGCGCGCGAACGAGGCGTTCCGGCAGATCGTCGGCTGTGCGGTACGGCCGCCGGTGAACTCCACCGGCATACCACCCACCAGGGGGAAATAGCCGGAAGCGGGCAAAGACGCATCATGGGGGCGCGAACTGGGGTGATCCCGGTTCGGCGCGTAAGCAAACGCCGGAGCTCGGGGCAACCAGGAGGGGACGCACGAGGCCGAGACTGGTGAGCGGCGCGAAGGCTGCTTGAACTGCTTCGATGTCCGGGGCATGGTGCGCGTCCATTCCGCATCGAGGTCGATCATCGGGGAATCGAGGGGCCGACAGCTCGACTCATCTGCCACGGGATCGACCATCTCTTCGGACCGCTCTACCGATCGCACATGCGGCCAGGGGTCGAGCCGACACCCGTTTCCCAGTACAAGGGCGCTGGCCGACCTTGGGCGAATCGCCAGGCAGCTGCACAGTTGGGCAAGGGGGCGTACCAGCCGTGTTCCAGAAGCCTGTCGCGCGTGCTGGACTGTCAGTACACGGACCTACGATCTTCCCCGTGCCGATATCCGCGATCCCCGCGTCCCTGTCCTACGCCGATGCCGATACCCGCCTGGGCGGCGCATTGTCCGCTGTGTTCGAGGGCGCGGGGGCGTCGCCCGGCTACGACGAGGTGCTGTTCTTCGACGGCGACCTCACCCTCGACGGGGATTTCCTGAACGCCGTCAACGAACTGCACGACGGCGACGTCGAGTTGATCGTGGTCACCGGCGATCTGAAGGTCAACGGCCCGATCGCGCTCTATGAGGACCGGCCCGGCCTGTACGTCGGCGGTCACACCCAGGCCGAGACCCTGGAGGGCGGCGAAGCGGAGATCTACATCCACGACGGCGCCTTCACCCACCTGGTCTACGGCTGGTACAACCACGGCTCTTTGCGGACCGGGACCGTCGACACCCCTTGGGTGATCGACTACGACCACGCCATGGACGTGTACGCCCCAGGCGGGCGCTGGGTGAACAATTACGACGATGACGAGGACGCCGACTTCGCCGTCGGGGACAGCATCGTCGAGGCGTTCGTGCCCGAGGTCGTCGACGCGGAGGACCGCTGCCTGGACGTCGACGAGTTCCTGAACCGGCTGCAGGCCGGGCTGCCGGTCCTGCGGTCCGGAGTCCAGACGGCGGCCGAGTCGGCGAGTGACGGCGTCGTCGGGGCGCGCCTGGCCGAATGAAGCCATCCGGGTACGGCTACCTCTTCAAGCCGTACAGCTGCTGAGGGGCCAACCCACCGGCCAAGGGCTTCCGGCTGTTCACCGGGGCGTTCACGCCGCCGTTGCCCGTGTGCAGGACCTGGCGTTCACGGCGTTCGCCGGCCAGCGCCTCAGCCTGTTCACGGGCCTGCCGTTTCTGCTGTTCGCACGAAGCGGCCCCAGCTCCTCCCCGCAGTCCCTCCGAAGGGCCGGAGAAGCCGCCGTAGGGGGTGTCTGACGCCTGACGCGGCATTGTTTCCCGGGTAACGCGCGCCCGCGGGGATGGTCCCCACGGCAGGATTCCTCGGCACGGGCCAGCGATGTGCTCCCCGCGCACGCGGGGATGGTCCCGTGCGGGATGGTCTCTCGTCCGTCTACGTTCAGTGCTCCCCGCGCACGCGGGGATGGTCTTCGCCATCCTTCGGTCGGCTGGCTCGGCGTGCGAGGTTGGCCGTACGTTTCGGCAGGTCGTTGACCGTGCGGTACGGCTACCGCAGCGAACGTGGCTGTACTCTCGCGGACGTCCGCGGACGCACCCCGTGCCGACTCCCTCCCCAGGGGGGAAGTAGCCGGAAGCGGACTAATAGTGCATCATGGGGGCGCGAACTGGGCTGATCCCGGTTCGGCACGTAAGCAAACGCGGGAGCTTGGGGCAACCAGGCTGAGAGGGCGACTACGGCTGTCGCCGACCGCATGAACCTGTCCGGGTAATGCCGGCGTAGGGAGCGCGTCATGACGTCTGACGTCATCAATTCCAAGCATGCCGAGGCCCCCCTCACCCTCGACCAGGCACCTCCGAAGACCCTCGGCATGCTCGACCAGGGAGCGTTCTGGGCCAACCTGGGCGTCAGCCTGCTCGGCTTCTCCTTCGCGCTCGTCCTGATCAACCCGTTGGGCGGCGACAACCCGCTCACCTTCGGCGCCGCGCTGCTGGCGGCCCTGGTCGGCAGCCTCATCGGCACCGCGATGGTCGGCCTGGCCGCGGTTCCCGGGGTGCAGACGGGGCAGCCCGCGATGGTACTGCTGCGTGGGCTGTTCGGAGTACGGCTCTCCTACGTGCCGACCGTGCTCAACGTCGTCCAGATGATCGGCTGGGGGGCGTTCGAGCTGTGGGTCGTCGCGATGGGCGCCCAGGCGATCTTCGGGCCTTCGGTCCCCTACGCGGTCTGGGTGGTCGCGGCAGGGGCGCTGACGATGGCGCTGACCATCTACCCGTTGGGAGCCATCAGGCTGCTCAGGCGGTTCGTCACGATCGGTGTGGTCGTCTCGGTCGTCTGGTTCGCGGTGGTCTTCCTGCGTGAGACTCCCGCGCAGAGCGGCGGCTCCTGGGACGCCTTCGCGGCCGCGGTCGACTTCGTGGTCGCCCTCTCGGTCTCCTGGGTGCCGGTCGCGGCGGACTACGCCAGGCACTCACGGTCGAGCCGGGCCGCCTTCACCGGCATCGTCGGCGGCTACACCGTCGCCCAGGTCGCGTGTCTGGCCGTCGGCGTCTACGCGGTCGCGCTCGCCGGGCACGCCGTGGTCCAGGAGAACCAGACCGCGGTGTTCGAGCCGTTCGTCGCGGCCCCGCTGGGCGCGCTGTTCTTCGGCATCCTCGTGCTGCGTGAGACCGACCAGTCGTTCGCGAACGTCTACTCGACCGCGATGTCGCTGCAGAACCTGATGCCGAGGATCGACCGCCGCGTCTTCTCCGTGGCCGTCGGCGTGCTGACCACGGCCATCGCCCTGGTCGTGGACGTCAACTCCTACGGCGCCTTCCTGAGCATCATCGGCGCGGTGTTCGTGCCGATGTTCGGTGTGCTGGCGGTCGACTACTTCCTGCTCGGCAGGGGCAGGAACTGGGACATCTCAGAGAACGCGCCCTCCCGCCTGGTCATGGTCCTGCCGTGGGTACTGGGCTTCGTCACGTGGTGGATGCTCGCGGCGCCCTCGCAGGTCTCCTGGTGGGCGGCGATCTGGGACGGTGCCAAGCGGGCGGTCGGGTTCACCCCCCAGCCCTGGATGAGCGCCGCCCTCGGCGCCTTCCTGGTCTCCGGACTGATCACCCTGGCGATCGGGGCGCCGCGCCTTCTCGCCCTGAGGCGGCGCCGCCGTACCTGACCTGCCCTTTCGTGCCCGGAGGGCCTAGAGGCGGGCGGTACTCTCCACCCGTAGGAGTCGTTCCTTGGCGGTCGCGCCTCCGGCGTAGCCGCCGAGGACGGCCTCGCTCTCGACGACCCGGTGGCACGGCACGATCACGCAGACCGGGTTGCTGCCCAGCGCGTTGCCGACCGCGCGCAGCGCCCTCGGCCTGCCGATCCGCTCGGCGATCTCCCGGTAGGTCGTCACCGTCCCGTACGGCACGGCCAGCATCATCTGCAGCACGGTCCTGGCGAAGGAGGTCGCGAGCTGGAGGTCCACGGTGACCGTGAAGGCGCGGAGCCTGCCGGAGAAGTAGGCGTCGAGCTCTCTGCGGACCGGGTCGAGCCTGCGGGGATCGGGGCCGATGAAGGAGCCGACCTCCCTGCTGACACGTTCGAAGACGACGTTCTCGTCCTCGTAGCTGCACGCGACGACGCCCCGATGTGTCGCCGCGAGCGTCAGCCGTCCTACGGGGACCTCGATGGTGCCGAACGCGATGTCCGGGTGGGTGGCGCCCACATAGGTGGACGAGGTCACCCGCAGCAGGGCGTCGAGATCGCTGGCTGACCCGGATGCCATGGCCCCACCCTTCCGTGTCCAGGCGTGTGGTCACCGCAGCGTATCGGACGGATCGTCGCAACGAGTGTCAGCACATGCGGACGAAGTGCCAAGATCAGGCCAGTTGACGCGGCACTATGGTTCTGTGGGTGACGACAGGGCCGAAAGCGACGAGGGCGTCGGCCGCGCGATCGTCGCCAGTGCCCCGAATGCGATAGTCGTTCTGGACCGCGACCAGACGGTCCTGGCGTGGAATCCGGCCGCGGAACGTCTCTTCGGCTGGCCGGCCGGAGAGGTCCTCGGACGCAGGCCCCCGCTGGTGCCGGGGGAGCTGACGGCCGAGCACAACGCGGTGCTCGAACGGGTGCGCACCGGCGGCCAGGTCTCGCTGCGCACCAAGCGCTTCCGCAGGGACGGCAGCCTGCTCGACCTACGGCTCGACATCAGCGCGCTGCGCTCCGAGGCGGGCGCGTTGCTGGGGTACGTCAGCGTCTACCACCTGGTCCAGGACGACGAGAGCGCCCAGGAACGGGCGGTCCGCAGGGCCAGGCTCGTGCGCAGGCTCACCGACGTGGTCGCCGACATCAACGCCGAGCGGGAGCTGCCCGCCGTACTCGACCGGATCGCGGCCAGTCTCACCGAGCTGACCGGGGCCGACGCGGGCGGGTTCGTGCTCATCGAGGGCGACAGGCTTCGGCTGGTGGCCAGCCACCGGCTGCCCGAGTCGCTGCGTGACTCGACCGCGCACATGCGCACCAGCCTGGTCGGCAAGCTGCTGCGCACCGGCAGGACCGTGATGCTGGAGACGGGCGACCAGGGCCGCCTCGACGAGCTGATCTGGTCGCAGCTGCCCGGTCTGCACACGATCGCCCTCGGCCTGGCCATGGCGGGCGGCAGGCCGTACGGCGCGCTGTACGCCCTGTTCGCCAAGCACAAGGCGGGGCACGTCGAGCTGGAGCTGCTCGAACTGCTGGCCGGGCACGCGGGCATCGCCGTCGGCAACGCGATGGCCTACCAGGAGGCCGTACGGCAGCGCGCCCACCAGCGGGCGGTGTTCGACGCCAGCGCCGACGGCATCGCCGTACTCGACGGGCAGGGAAAGATCGTCCAGTGGAATCCAGCGGCGGCCGAGCTGACCGGGTTCGACGCGCTGGACGTGCTCGGGGGGCCGCCGCCGTTCGAGCTGCCGGGGCCGGGGGACAAGCTCACCCTCCAGCTTCCCTCGGGCATCTGGCTCGACGTGCTCAGCGCGGAGATCGTCGAGACGGGGGAGGTCGTGGTCGACTTCCGCGACGTCACCAGGGCCAAGGAGCTTGAGGAGGCCAAGGATCTCTTCCTGGCCACGACCAGCCACGAGCTGCGTACCCCGATCACCGTGGTGCAGGGCTTCGCCGGGACCCTCGCCGCCCGCTGGGACGGCATGACCGACGAGGAGCGCCGTTCCGCGGTGCGCATCATCGCCGAGCGGGCGCGTTCCCTCGGCAAGCTGATGGACAACCTGCTGCTCGGCTCGCGGGCGGGGGCGGGCGAACTGCCCCTGAAGATCGAGGGAATCGACCTCGGCAGACTGATCGTGGCGGCGACACTCGGTCTGCCTGATCTGTCTGATGTGCATAGGGTTGAGGTGATTGTCCAAGAAAACCTGCCCCCGGTGTCCGGGGACGCCATCGCCACCGATATCGTGCTGGGCCAGCTGTTGGAGAACGCGTTCAAATATTCACCGGACGGTGGCCTGATCAGGGTCGAGGCTTGGGCCGACGGTGACTGGGTGGTGGTGGTAGTGGACGACGAGGGTGTGGGCATAACGCCCACGAGCCGGGAGCGGATCTTCGATCGCTTCGTCCAGGGAGACACGGGAGACCGTCGCCGGTTCGGCGGGGTCGGCCTCGGGCTGTACATCGTCCGCAGTCTCGCCCGCGCCCAGGGAGGAGAGGTCTCCGCCCACTCCAGGCCGGGAGGGGGCACCCGAATGCGGCTGGCGCTTCGCATTGCCGACACGCCCAGCGCCCTTACCTGACCGACACGCCGTTCCGGTAACAAGCCGGTAACGGATGAGCTGATCTATTGTCGAATGTGTACAAGCTGTAATTGCCTCCCGGTTTCTAAGACCATCTAACGGGGCATTTCGGTCGTACTGGGGTGTGGTTCCTCAGGGGGAACAGGGATACGGGGAGGTGAGTGCGTCGAGCGTCGTTCTGTTGCCGTATGCACCGTCCAGCGTCGCTGTCGCACGCCAACGCCTCTGCTCTGACCTGCAGGAATGGGGGGTCTACGAGACCGCTATAGATGACGCGGTCCTCGTGGTCAGCGAGCTGCTGAGCAACGCGCTCAGGCATGCTCATCCGTTGCCGTCCGGTCAGATCAGAGTGGCATGGCGCTGGGCCGACGAGCACGTGGAGGTAGCGGTGAGTGACGGAGGGGCCGCCACGGAGCCGCGGGCGGGGCGTCCGACACTCTCCTCTCTGGGGGGCCGGGGGCTCGGCATCGTCGAATATCTGGCCACCAGCTGGGGGGTCAGGCACGAAGGGGAGATCACCACGGTCTGGGCGGTCGTCACCGCCGCCGACACCGTCGGTAACGGAAAGGTCTCCGTCCCCCAGCCCGCGTTGCGCGAATGCGGGTAGGGCGCGTCCCGCCTCACCGGAACGACTCACCGGACAATGAGGCGGGGCACGACCGGCCATTCCTTTGCAGCCGGCGCCTACCTCACCGGCACCCGGCCCTCCTCGTCACACTGGGTGACGGCTGACGGATCACACCCCCGCGGGCACGGAGCGGTACAGCACCGCCCGCTCGGCGGCGGCCCACGCGGTCGTGACCAGTAGATAGATCCCCGCCGCGAGCGGGAGCACGGCCGCGCCCAGGACCGTCAGGAACGGCAGCAGCGGCAGCACCCGGCGCAGCACCCCGGAGCCGGGACCCTGCGGGACCGTCGCCGACCTCATCCGCCGTGAGGTGACCGCGGCGACGGCCAGCAACAGCAGGAAGAGGCAGGCGAACACCAGCGTCGGCCCGCTGATCAGCCCGAACCCGGAGACCACGCCCGCGAAGTGCTGCCCGAGCTGCACGCCGAACAGCCCGTGGGTGAGCAGCGCGTTCGCGTGGCCCGCGATCGTGGAGGAGATGAAGACCCGGTAGACGACCATGAGGACCGGCAGCTGCGCCAGCCCGGGAAGGAAGCCGCCGAACGGTGACACCCCCTCCTCGGCGTACAGGGCGGTCGTCTCCCGGTACAGCCGTGCCGGGTCCTTCGCGTGCCGTTCCCGCAGCTTGGCGAGCTTCGGCGCCAGCGCGGCCTGGGCCCGGGCACCTCTGGCCTGCATGACGCCGAACGGCAGGAGCAGCAGCCTCACACAGACGGTGAAGACGACGATGGCCAGGGCGGCCGAGCCCAGCGGCTGGGCGAGGAGGGTGATGAGGTCGGCGGTGAACCCGATGACGGAGTCGAACATGAACAGAGCCCTTCTGACTGCCCTTTGACAGGGATGGAAGACAGCACAGAAGGCGCCCGCGCTTCGGGACGTCTGTTGTGTTACGCGGGCGCCGGGCCCGCTGACGGTGCTCTTGGCCGGGATCGTCCGGCCCGGTCGGGGTCACGCTGGCGGACGAACACGAGTCGTCCCGCCCTCTCCCGCGCGGAGAGGGCGAAGTGCCCGCCTGTCTTGGCGGCGGTGGGCACCCCGCGCAGGGCCCAGGCGAGCAGAAGCACGCCCAGGCCGATGACGGCGGCCGCCGTCACGGAGCCGCCGCCACCGTCGAGAAGCCAGGCGAGCAGGAGGGTCACTTGGACATCTTGCTCACGATCGTGACCGCGGCGACCACGATGAGGGCCACGACGCCGAGCACGAAGACGAACTTGAGCAGTCCGAACACGGCGGGAATGACGATCCCGAGGACCACGTAGATCGCGAGAAGGGCGCCCACGACGCCCAGGACGGTACGAACCATGCCAGCAACCGTATGTTCCACGACGGCCTGGCGGGCGTGGGAAACCATAACGATCTCGTTCTTACAGGACGGTGACGGAGGGTGGCGATCATGAGGAACGGGCCTACGGTGTAACCATGAGCGCGCGGATTCTGGTGGTCGAGGACGACCCGGCGATCGCCGAGGTCGTGGCCCGCTACCTGGAACGCGACGGCCACCGGGTCGAGTGCGTCGACGACGGCGCCGAGGCGCTGAGACTCGCCCTGGCCGACCCGCCCGACCTGCTCGTTCTCGACCTGGCGCCATCCGGGACGGACGGCCTCCAGGTGTGCAGGAGGCTCAGGGAACGCCGGCCCGTCCCCGTGATCATGCTGACCGCTCTCGGTGAGGAGATCGACCGGGTCGTCGGCCTTGAGATCGGCGCCGACGACTACGTCACCAAGCCCTTCAGCCCGAGGGAACTGGCCCTGCGGGTGCGCTCCGTGCTGGGCCGGGCCCGTGGCGCCACCGCCCCCTCGGGCACCGGCGTGCTCGGGGACGGCGACCTGACGGCGGACGTCGGCACCCGCGAGGTACGGCGCGGCGGCCGGGAGATCACACTGACCACCCGCGAGTTCGACCTTCTGACCCATCTGATGCGTCACCCCCGCCAGGCCTTCAGCCGTTCGGCCCTGCTCGACCAGGTCTGGGGGTGGTCCTTCGGCGACTCCTCGACGGTGACCGTGCACGTGCGCAGACTCAGGGAGAAGGTGGAGGAGGACCCGACCGCGCCGCGGCGCATCGTCACGGTCTGGGGGGTCGGCTACCGCTACGAGCCGTCCGCCCCGTAGTGATCCTCGGTGCGGTCAGTCCGCGGCGTAGGGATGGACGCCTCCCGGGGGCGCGTCGTCCGGGTCGAGCTCGATCGGCAGCAGGCCTCGGCGGTCGGGCTCGACACGCTGGTAGGAGACCGGCGTCCTCGGGCTGTCGAAGGACTCGGCGATGGCGCGGAACGTGGGACACGGCCACCGCCACATACAGCTGCGACAACGCAGGATCGGATTGGCGGCGTCGCTGGTGATGCCGCCCGCGTCGCGTGGCTGGTGCAGGTCGAGCAGCCTGATGCCCAGCGTCGCGAAGCCGAGCAGCTCCTCGCGCGCGCCTTCGAGGAAGTCGAGGTCCGCGCTCGCCAGACGGGTTCTGATCGGGACGTATCCCTCACGGTTCACCAGGACACGCAGAGAGTGGGCGGCGTCGTGCCACGAGGTCGCCTTCTCGGTGCGGGTGACCATGGCCTCCAGGTGCTCGCGAAGACGTTGCCGTTGCGGATCTTCAGAAAGGTCGGTGTTCATCGATGCTTTCGGGCCCGTTTCTACTCAACGGCCGCCACTGACGTAGCGCGGGACGGTCTGGAGGCTCTCGGGTCTCTCCTTCTTTCCGGCCAAGCCGGTGTAGCTGTGCGTCAAGTTTTGCGCACCCAGAGTTTTCGTGAGGCCTAAACGGGGGACAAAGGGCCGACGACTCGGGACGCGTGGCGGAAACGTGACCGGTGGCCTTCGCGCCGCTAGTGTGCCCGCTGTGGAGCTAAAAGTCTCAACTCGATCACATGACGGGCACACCGTCATGGCCATAATCGGCGAAATCGACCTGTATACCGCGCCTGGCCTGCAGGCCGAGTTCACTCGGCTGCTCCAGGAGAGCCCGGCCACCCACGTGGTCATCGACATGTCGGGTGTGGAGTTCTGCGACTCCACCGGGATGAACGTGCTGCTGTCGGCGCTCAAACGGCTGCGCGAACGCGGCGGCACCCTGGAACTGGCCGCGCCGCGTCCGGCCGTCCGTAAGATCCTCCAGGTCACCGGCCTCGACTCGGTCTTCACCGTGTACGAGGCGATGCCCGAGAAGCTGCTTTCGGCGAAGCGACAAGCATGACCGGGACAGCGGTGATCATCCCGGCCAAGGACGAGGCCGACCGGATCGGCGCGACCGTGACCGCGGCACTGGAACTGGCCGGTGTCGACCTCGTCATGGTCGTGGACGACGGCTCGGCCGACCAGACAGGCCGGGTGGCGAAGGCCGCAGGAGCCCGGGTCATCCGGCACAGCCGAAACCGCGGCAAGGCCGCCGCCATGGAGAGCGGAGCGGAGGCCGTACGACTGCTCGACGGTGAGTCCCCCCGCCACCTGCTCTTCCTCGACGCGGACCTGGGGGAGACGGCCCGCGAGGCCGAACCGCTGATCAAACCGGTCACGGCGGGCGAGGCGGACATGACCATCGCCGTCTTCGTCACCCGGGTGAAGCTCGGCGGCCACGGGTTCGTGGTGAACCTGGCGCGGCGGGGCATCGAGCGCGCGACCGGTTGGACGCCGACCCAGCCGCTCAACGGGCAGCGCTGCCTGACCAGGGCCGCCTTCGAGGCCGCCCGCCCACTGGCCGGGGGGTTCGGCGTCGAGACGGCGCTGACGATCGACCTGGTCCGCAAGGGCTTCCGGGTGCGGGAGGTCGAGGTCGAGATGTCGCACCGGGCCACCGGCACCGACTGGAAGGCGCAGCTCCACCGGGCGAAACAGTTCCGCGACGTCGCCTGGGCGCTTCTGGTCCGGGGATAGCCTCCCGGCCTGGGCACCACCCCGGGTGTGCTGGAATTTGCGGGTGACCCAGGACGTGACCGTGGCCGGCGACACGCGGGTTGCCGCGCGGGGCACGCCGCGGGCGCTCGACGTCGCCGCGTTCGTCGCGCTCGGACTCTCGGCCGGGCTGACGGTCCTGATCGGGCTGCTCGGTCCCTCCGTCATGGTCCCCGAACTGGCCGGGCCCGCCTGGCAGCTGCCGTACTCGCTGGGGGTGCGGCCTGAGGCCCACCTGGTGATCGGTCTGGCGGCGGCGGCGATCCTGCTCGGGGGCGTCGGTCTCGCGGGTGCCCTGCGGGCCAGGTGGCGGCCTGATCCGCGCCTGCTGGCCGGGCTTGGCTGTGCCGTCGTCGCGTTGCTGGCCTTCCTGCCGCCCTCCGGGTCGGCCGACCATCTCAACTACGCCGCCTATGGCCGGTTGGCCACGCTCGGCCACAACCCTTACGAGACGGCTCCCTCGGCGCTGCCCGCCGATCCGGTGCTCGGCGCGGTCGAGGAGTGGACGGGCGTGACCAGCGTCTACGGGCCGGTGGCGACGGCCGTACAGGCGTTGGCGAGCCTGGTGGGGGGAGAGTCGGTCCGGCTGACCGTCTTCGTGATGGCGCTGGTCAACGCCATGGCCTTCGCGGGTACGGCGTCGCTGCTCGACCGTTTCACCCGGGCCGACCCGGCCCTGCGGGCCAGGGCGGCGCTGCTGTGGGCGGCGAACCCGCTGATGATCTACCACCTGGGCGCCGGGACGCACGTGGACACCCTGGCCGTGGCCTGCATGGTCGCCGCCCTGATGGCCAGGGGGGCGGGCTCCGGGCTGCTGCTCGGGGTGGGGATCGGGGTGAAGCTGAACGCCGGGCTCGTCGCCCTCGGCCCCGCCTGGGAGTTGCGCCGCCGTCCCGGCAGGCTCGCCGTCGTCGCGGGCACCGCGACGGCGACCGTGCTGGCGATCTACGCGGTGGCGGGGCCGCACGTGCTCGACCAGGTCGGCGCGGCCAGCAGGAAGGTCTCCCTGGCCACGCCGTGGCAGCTGGTCAAGACGGGGCTCCAGGAGGCGTTCGGGCCCGGTGCCTACTCGGCCTGGACCCAGGCGGGCTCGCTGGCGCTGCTCGTCCTGCTGGCCTGGCTGCTCCTGCGGGCCGCGCCGGACCACTCGGCGCCCGGGGTCGCCGTCGCGATCGTGGTCGCCTGGCTGTTCGCCGCGACCTACGCGCTGCCGTGGTACGACGGGCTGGCCTTCGCCCTGCTGGCCATGGTCGCCTGGCCCGCCCTTGAGGGCTTCCTGGTGGCCAGGGTCGTCATCCTGTCGCTGGGATATCTGCCCGCGAGGGAGGCGTTGCGCCCGGAGGACATGCTCTGGCTGCGGACCGTCGTCAGGCAGCAGGTGGTGCCGTGGTCCCTGCTGGCTCTGACGGTCGCGCTGGCGTGGTGGGCGGCGCGGTCCGCAGCGCGCGCACGCAGGCGGTCAGCGTCAACGGCACCGCGACCGTGAGGGCCATCGCCGGGATCGCGATGCCCGAGTCGTTCATCAGGAACCCGACCAGCGCGCACGCCAGCGCGCCGATCAACCCGGCGCGCAGCGGCGGCGCCGCCGCGTAGGCGCGGGCCAGTGCCGAGGCGCCCCACCGGGAGGGGCGGTCGAGCACCAGGAACAGGAACGCCAGCGCGACCAGCGACAGCAGGGACAGCGACCAGTTGCCGACCGTCACCCCGATCATGGCCCCGAACTTGCGGCTGACGACCGTCCAGGCCTCGCCGTCCAGCACCTGCTGCACGAAGGTGCCCAGGTGGGTACGGCGTTCGGCGGGCTTGAGCCAGTCGACGACCGCGATGGCCCCGATCAACAGGGCGCCGGCCAGGCCAACCAGGACGAGCTTGAGCGGTGAGACCCGGCTTCCGACCAGCAGGATCAGGAAGACGGCCACCCCGATGAGGAAGGCGGGCACCCCGCCGAAGTCGGCGCCCCACGCGGGCCAGCCGTCGGCGAACACCGCCAGCGCGCCGTAGAGCAGGCAGAAGGCGAACGCCGGCAGGCGCCGTCCCCGGGAGATCAACCAGTGGGCGATGCCCGCCATGGCCAGGATCGTTCCGGCCGAGTAGACCGCGAAGGCGATGTTGCCGAAGCCGTAGAACCGCCCGCCGGTGACCGGTTCGTAGCCGGTGACCGCGTTCACCTGCAGGGACGATCCGGTCATCACGTCGCCGAGCAGGGTCAGCGAGGTGACCGAGGCGACCACGGTCAGCGGCCCCAGGACGCTCCTGCGCCACGGCCCGGTCAGGGCGACCCCGGCCAGGGCGCCCGCGATGCCGAGGATGGTCACGATGACCGACGCCATCGGGGCGGAGAACGTCCACCAGGGCACGAGCTGCGCCAGGAAGGTCGCGACCGGGATGGACCCGCCGACCGTCGCGACGACCCCGGTGGCGGCCAGCGCCCGCGAACCGCCCCAGCCCCGCCGTACGGCGAAGGCGGCCAGCAGGTAGAACAGCAGCTGGGCGCTGACGAAGACCGCGAAGAACGGCCCCTGCACCCGGCGTAGCACCTGGCTGGCCAGGTCGGCCTCCGCCAGGCTCCGCACGACCTCCCCGGCGGCTTCTCCCGTGGTCCGAGCGCCCTGCGTCGCGCTCGTCCAGGGACGCCCGACGGCGCCGTCGGGCACGCCGAGGCCGAGCAGGGTGAGCGCGGTCGCGGTCAGGTCGGTGTTGGTGACCAGCCCCTCCTGCCTGGTCGAGGAGGCCCCCAGATAGCCGGGACCGTACGGCCCGCCGCCCGGCGAGGGGCCGTCGGCGATCGCGACGTGCAGGTGCGCCGAGACCGCGGCGTCCGACAGGCCGCCGAGCAGGACCGTGCCGCCCTGGGGAAGCCCGGTCAGCAGCGCGCCCACCCCTCGGTCGGCGGCCGCGACGGCCTCCCGCCTGGCCTGGTCGGACAGCGCGGAGGGAACCCCGTCGGCGTCCACCGGGCGGGCGAGCCACGCCGTGGTGAGGTCGGGGATCTCCACCACGACCAGCCGGTACGGCGTCAGGTCACCAAGCCCCGCGACGTCTGGCGCATATTTACCGATTTTTCCGGACTTGTTGGCGGCGGCCAGGGCGGCTCCCGGCCCGGCCGCCGCGACCTTTCCCCCGGCGTCGACGACCCGCTGCCCCAGCAGCCCCAGGATCGGCCGGTAGGAGGTCTCGGTGGCGTTGAACGTCACCAGCTCCTGCCAGCCGGGCACACTCGCCCCGCCGTCCTGGTCGGCCACCGGCTGGGCGGGCGGAGCGCAGGAGCCTCCCGGGGCGCCCGCCCGCTGCCCCGCCGAGATCGTCAGCCAGCCCGCGACCGGGCAGGTGAGGCTCCGCGAGGGCGGCGGAACAGCCCTGGTCGACATCGAGGCCGAGGCGCCCCGCTCGACGAGACGCCACAGGTTCGGCGTCCGCGTCCGGTCGAGATCACCCCACTGGAGGCCGGGCACCCCGACCACCACGACCCTGGCGGGCCCCGCCTCGGCGTGGGCGGCGGCCGTACCGGTGAACAGGAACCCGGCGAGTATCGGCAACGTCAACAGGACGGCCAGCGCGGCGCGGACGTGCCCAGCACCGGAACCCATACGTCTCCCTCGTTGTCCACACCCCGTCGGCGACCCTGTCCACGGTCCGCCACGCCCACGGTAGCCTGCCTGGTCGTGAGGAATGGCTCGTGAGGAATGGCTCGACCGTGACAGGGCGGGCGCCGTGGGCACGGCTGCTCGCACCGCTGCCCGCGCTGCTGGTCGTGCTGGTCGCGCTCGCCCCGCTGGTGCTTCCCTGGCTGGGCAACGTCGACGACCAGCGCCTGGTCGACCTGGACGTCTACCGTACCGGCGGCCGGGAGCTGCTTGAGGGACGTCCGGTCTACGACTTCATGACACCCGCGCCGCAGCTGCTGCCGTTCACCTATCCGCCGATCGCGGCGATGCTGGCCACGCCGCTGGCGATGATGTCCTGGCCGGTGGCGCAGTGGGTGTGGACCGGGCTGATCCTCCTGACGCTCGCCGTCACCGTCCGCTACGCCTTCCGGCCGGCCCTGGAACGCCCGGCCCTGGAACGGTCGGCTTTCGAACGGTCGGCTTTCGAACGGCAGGGCGGGTGGCGGCTGCCGCTGCTCCTGGCGCTGCTGACGGTCGCCTGCGCCTACCTGATGCCGATCAGGGACCAGTTCCGCTTCGGCCAGGTGGACATCCTGCTCGTCGCGCTCTGCCTGGCCGACTGTGTCGCCCCCAGGCCGCCGTGGCCGCGCGGCCTGTTGATCGGCCTGGCGACCGCGGTCAAGCTCACCCCGGGCGTCTTCCTGATCTATCTCCTGCTGACCGGCTTCGGCCCCGGTGCCAGGAAGGAGCAGCGTGACGCCTTCCTCATGGCCGTCTTCACCGCCACGCTGCTGACGGTGCTGCCGTTCCTGGTCATCCCGTCCGACGCCGCCGACTTCTGGTTCGGCGCGCTGCTCGACCCGGAACGGCTCGGCGCGAACGCCGCGACCACCAACCAGTCCGTGCGCGGCATGCTCATCCGGCTCTACCTGCCCGACCAGCTCACCTCCCTGCTCTGGCTCGCGCTGGTCGCGGTGATCGCCTGGTACGGCTTCCGCCACGCCCGCAGGGCCCTGCTCGACGGGCACCCGACGACGGCGGTCGCCCTGGTCGGCCTGATGGCCGTACTGCTTTCGCCGGTCGCCTGGATCCACCACCTGGCCTGGGTCGTCGTGGTCCTCGGCGCGCTGGCGGGTGACGGCCGCGACCCGGTGCGCGTCCGCGTCGCCGCCGGGGTCTGGCTGTACTACGTGCTGCCCGTTCCCTGGTGGGGGGTGACGATCAAGGCGGCGGAGATCCCGGTCCTCAGCCCCGTGGTCGGCAAGATCGTGCAGAACGGTTTCGGCCTCGGCGCGCTCGTCCTGGTCTGGCTGCTCGGGGTGTGGCTGCCCCGCCGCAGGGCGGCCCTCCCGGGCGATGCGGCCCGCCTGAAAGCCTGATTCCAGGCACGTTTCCCAGTGGGCGGCGGATAACCTGTGGTCATGCCCAGACTCGCCTACCTGGGACCGGAGGGCACCTTCACCGAAGAGGCCCTGCGGACCCTGGCTCCGGACGCCGAGCGACTGCCCTGCGCCAACGTCAGCGCCGCGCTCGACGCGGCCCGCCAGGGTGAGGCCGACGGTGCCGTCGTCCCCCTGGAGAACTCCATCGAAGGCGGCATCGCCACCACCCTGGACGAACTGGCCTGGGGCGAGCCGCTGCTCATCGTCGCCGAGCTGCTGCTGCCCGTCGAGTTCTCCCTCCTGGTACGGCCGGGCACCCGCATGCGTGACATCAAGCGGATCTTCACCCACCCGGCGGCGATCACCCAGTGCCGTGGCTTCACCGCCCGTGAGCTGCCCGAGGCCGTGGTGGTCGCCGCCCCCTCGACGGCCGCCGCCGCCCAGGAGGTCGCGCTGCCCGGCTCGCCGTACGACGCGGCCATCGCGGCGCGTATCGCGGGCGACAACTACGGCCTGGTCGAGCTGGTCGCCAACGTGGGTGACCGGTCCGACACGGTGACCAGGTTCATCCAGGTGACACGCCCCGGGGCGCTGCCCGCGCCGACCGGCGCGGACCGCACCTCCCTGGTGGCCTTCCTCTCCGACGACCACCCCGGCGCGCTGCTGGAGATGCTCACCGAGTTCTCCGTGCGGGGGGTCAACCTGAGCCGCATCGAGTCACGGCCGACCGGTGACGGCATCGGCCGTTACTTCTTCCACTTCGACCTCGAAGGCCACGTGACCGACGCCAGGGTCGGCGAGGCGGTCTCCGGGCTGCACCGGGTCAGCTCCGACGTGCGCTTCCTGGGCAGCTACCCCCGCGCGGACGGCCTGACGCCCCAGGTCAAGAGGGGCACCTCCGACTCCGACTTCACCGAGGCCGCCGACTGGCTGGCCCGCGTCAGGGCGGGACAGGTCTAAGACAGCCCTAAGACGGGCTTAATAGGCGCACAGGCCGTGGCATGACGTCGGTAGCCTTGTGCTGTGATTGACCTGCGTACCCTTCGTGAGGAACCCGACCGGCTACGGGCGTCGCAGCGTGCCCGCGGTGAGGACGACACCGTCGTCCAGACGCTGCTCGACCTGGACGAGCGCAGGCGCGGCGCGCTGAGTCGCTTCGAGTCGCTGCGCGCCGAGCAGAAGAGCATCGGCAAGTCGGTCTCCCGCGCCTCCGGCGAGGAGAAGGCCGCGCTGCTCGACCGGGCCAAGGAGCTCGCCACGCAGGTCAAGTCAGCGGAGAGCGAGGCGGAGAAACTCGCGGCCGAGCTCGACCAGTTGCTCCAGACGGTGCCCAACATCGTCGAAGAGGGCGCTCCCCACGGCGGCGAGGACGACTACGTGGTGCTTGAGGAGGTCGGCGACAAGCCGGTCTTCGACTTCGAGCCGCGTGACCACCTCGAACTGGGCGAACTGCTCGGCGCGATCGACATGGAGCGCGGAGCGAAGGTCTCGGGGTCGAGGTTCTTCTTCCTGAAGGGCGTCGGCGCCCGCCTGCAGCTCGGCCTGCTCAACATGGCCATGCAGCAGGCGATCGAGGCGGGATTCGTCCCGATGATCCCGCCGGTGCTGGTCAAGCCCGAGTCGATGCAGGGCACCGGCTTCCTCGGCGCCCACGCGAGTGAGGTCTACCACCTGCCCGAGGAGGACCTGTTCCTGGTCGGCACCAGCGAGGTGCCGATGGCGGCCTACCACGCCGACGAGATCCTCGACGGCGCCGAGCTGCCCTACCGCTACGCCGGGTGGTCGTCCTGCTTCCGCAGGGAGGCGGGCTCCTACGGCAAGGACACCAGGGGCATCATCCGCGTCCACCAGTTCGACAAGGTCGAGATGTTCTCCTACTGCCGTCCCGAGGAGGCCGCGGCGGAGCACCAGCGCCTGCTGGCCTGGGAGAAGGAGATGCTCGCCAAGATCGAGGTGCCCTACCGCATCATCGACACCGCGGCGGGCGACCTCGGGGCGAGCGCGGCGCGCAAGTTCGACTGCGAGGCGTGGGTGCCGAGCCAGGGCCGCTACCGCGAGCTCACCTCGACCTCCAACTGCACCGAGTTCCAGGCCCGCCGCCTGGCCGTACGGTTCCGTGACAAGGACGGCAAGCCCCAGCACGTGGCCACGCTGAACGGCACCCTGGCCACCACCCGGTGGATCGTCGCCATCCTGGAGAACCACCAGCGGGCCGACGGGTCGGTCGAGGTTCCCAAGGCGCTGCGTCCCTTCGTCGGACTCGACGTCCTCGAACCGGTCAAGTAGTCACCCGGACCGGAGTCGTCAGGAAGGCCTCTCGCTGTCTTTGTGGCGGGGGGCCTTCATTGATCCCTGGGCGGGGTCTTCCGTGGCCTCTGGAGGGCCTTCAGGGCTTCCCACGGCGCCTTGACGGACGGTGATGGGAAAGGCGGAAGGTCCGGAAAAGGAGAAAGGCGGAGTTCGCGTTAAGCGAACTCCGCCTTACCTCCTTACAGAGGTCTATGGTCAGACGGCGCGGACCTGCGAGGCCTGCGGACCCTTCTGGCCCTGCGTGATCTCGAACTCGACTCGCTGGCCGTCCTCAAGGCTGCGGTAGCCGCTGCCCTGGATCTCGGAGAAGTGCACGAACACGTCCGGTGCACCGCCGTCCGGTGCGATGAAGCCGAAGCCCTTTTCAGCGTTGAACCACTTGACGGTTCCCTGAGCCATTAAAGCTCTCCCTCAGGATTTGAAACTTTGGGATTCACACCTCATGAACCCCCTGTGTCGTACAGCGGGCCCCGGGGTGGTTCAGTCAAACTGGCTTTCACAACGGGATTCAGCTAATACAACGCCATCACATCTAACACTATCCGGCGCGCCCGTGTTCCCGCCACGAGGAAGATTCCTCGCGGGCGCATCCCGGCGGCGGCGCCCTTCGGAGGACGGTGCAGACTGGAGCCTGTTATGGGAAGTCCCAGGCTCGTCGCAACAGACCTAGACGGCACCGCTCTGCGCTCCGACGGCACCGTCTCAGCCCGCACCGCAGCGGCCTTCGCCCTCGTCGAGAGGGCCGGGGCCACACTGGTCCTCGTGACGGGGCGTCCGCCCAGGTGGATGCGCCCGATCGCCGCCGCCGTACGGCATCGCGGGCTGGCCATATGCGCCAACGGCGCGCTCGTCTACGACCTCCACGCCGAACAGATTGTGAAATCTCACCTTATCGACCCGGATGTCCTTCAAGAGGTGGTGAGCCGCCTGAGGGAGAAGGTTCCCGGGCTCACGTTCTCGGTGGAATACGAAGGCGGGTTCGCACGTGAATCCGGCTTCCTTCTCGACAGCCTGGACCGGGTGGCGGGACTGAACGGCGCGGAGACCGACACGCTCACCACCACGCCCTGCGCGAAACTCCTGGCACTGCACCAGGACATGAACCCGGACGCCCTCCAGGAGACCGTCTGCGAACTGGTCGGCCACCTGGTCACCCCGACCCATTCCAGTGGCCGCGCCATGATCGAGATGAGCGCCCACGGTGTGACGAAGGCCTCCGCCCTGGCCGCCCTCGCCGAGGGACGCGCCATCACCGCCGCCGAGGTCGTCGCCTTCGGGGACATGCCGAACGACCTGCCGATGCTGCGCTGGGCGGGCAGGTCGTACGCCGTGGCGAACGCCCACACGGAGGTGCTGGCCGCGGTCGATCACGTGACCGCGGCCAACGACGACGACGGAGTGGCCGAAATCCTTGAGAACCTCTACGGGGGGACCTACAGGTAGGGGCCGGAGCTGCTCTGCTGGTGGTTGTCCTGCTGCCCCATGGAGACCCCGCCGGGCAGTGCCCTGCGCATGTTCTCCAGCTGGGCGCGGGCCGCCATCTGCTGGGCGAAGAGCGTGGTCTGGATGCCGTGGAACAGGCCTTCGAGCCAGCCGACCAGCTGCGCGTGCGCCACCCGCAGCTCGGCCTCGCTCGGCGGGGTGCCGTTGCCGTCGTCGGTGAAGGGAAGCGACAGCCGTTCGAGCTCGTCGACCAGTTCGGGCGCCAGACCGTCCTCAAGCTCCTTGATGGAGCTCTGGTGGATCTCCTTGAGCCGCTTACGGCTGGCCTCGTCGAGCGGAGCCGCCCTGACCTCTTCGAGGAGCTGCCGGATCATGCTGCCGATGCGCATCACCTTCGCGGGCTGCTCGACCAGATCGGCGACAGAGCGACCTTCGCCTTCCTCCTCGGTCTGGAGCCCCTGCGGGCCCACGACCACTACATGGGGAGTGCTCTCCTCAGCGTTCATAGCTCTCAACCTACTAGCAGGATTTTCCCGACGTGTTCTCCGGATTCGAGGAGCCGGTGAGCCTCGGCGGCCTCGCTCATCGGCACGCGGGAGTGGACGACCGGACGGACGACCCCCGCGTCAACCAGGGGCCAGACGTTTTCCACGACGCCACGCACGATGATGCCCTTCTCGTCGACGGGCCGTGCGCGTAGCGTGGTGCCGTGCACCGCGGCTCGCTTGGTGAGAAGCGCCCCCAGGTCAAGCTCCCCTCTGGAGCCCCCCTGCATCCCTATCACAACCAGCCTGCCGCCGGTCTTCAGTGCCCTGACGTTCTTGGCGAGATACGGTCCGCCGACGATGTCGAGGATGACGTCCGCCTGGACCTTCTCCGAGAAGTCGCCCTCGTGGTAGTCGATCCCCTCGTCGGCGCCGAGTTCGAGGCAGCGGGCGATCTTCTCCGCCGACCCCGCGGTGACCACGACCCGCGACCCGAACGCCTTGGCGAGCTGTACGGCCAGCGTGCCGATCCCGCTGGCGCCGCCGTGGACGAGAAGCGTCTCGCCCCTGCGCAGCCGCGCGGTCATGAACACGTTCGACCACACCGTGCACGCGACCTCGGGAAGCGCCGCGGCCTCGACCAGGTCGACCCCCTCGGGCACCCGCATCACCTGTTGCCACGGCACCGCCACCCGCTCGGCGTAACCGCCCCCGCTCAGCAGGGCGCACACCCGGTCACCGGGCCTGAACCCCTCGACGTTGGACCCGACCTCGGCGACCACCCCGGAACACTCCAGCCCGGGGTACGGCGAGGCTCCGGGAGGCGGGGAGTACTGTCCTTTTCGCTGAAGGATGTCGGCCCGGTTGACCGCGGAGGCGGCCACGTCGACCAGGACGTCGTCCGGACCGAGCCGGGGATCGGGGACCTCCCGCCACACAAGCTCCTCGGGCCCACCAGGTTTGTCGATCACGATGGCGTGCATAGTTCCAACGCTATCCGCTGGGGATCAACTTGGTGGTTGCCCGCATTGACAAGAACACAGGGCGTTAACCTGCTATGTGTTTGCTGCCCTCTTTACACCCATCCCGAGGGGGAACACGGTGGCAAGGCACGATCGTGAGGAATCTCTCGAGGAACAGCTTGCCTGGCTCGACGCTATCAAGGAACAGGAGGAGGCGCCCCCCGTCACGGTGAAGAGCGGCGTGGTGGACGACACCGTCATCTCGCCCTACCCCAAAGACCCCTGGAGCGCGGTTCCCGCCGAGCCGGACACGGCGTCCTCGTCGCTGTTCCGTATGGTCGCCGACCCCTCGAACCACCTGGTGAACAGCCTCTCTGCGACCGCCGCGCCCGCCCCCGTCGAGGACGCGGACGCGGCCGAGTGGATGGAGGCGGGCGCCTTCAGCGTGCCCCCGCCCTCGCCGTCCCCGAACCGCGACGACGAGGCCTTCCTCGCGCCCCTGAAACCGCTGCCCCGCCAGGACACGTCCGACGGCCCAGAGGCCGTCCAGGAGGCGCCCTCCGACGGCCCGGGTTTCCTCGCGGCCCCCGCGGATCACGAGCCGGTCGCCGCCGACCTCTCCGTCGACCTCTCCGCCGATCAGGGTGATCACCTGCCGCCGGCGGAAGCCGATGACCCGCAGGCCGGCCCAGAAGAACTCGAAGGTTCTTCACCCGACCAGGCCTCCTTCGGGTCCACCGAGCCGTCGGAGGACGCGTTCGAGCAGGGCTTCCCGCCGGTCGGTCACGGTCCGCTGGACGACTCGGAACCCGGGGGACTCCAGCCCTTCACGCCCTCGGCCGGCAGGCAGGACGCCTTCCCCCTCTCAGGCCCCCTCTCAGGGGACCTCTCCTCCTCGGAGGGCGTCAACCGCGAGCCGCTCCCTGTCGCGGAGCCGCCACACGCGAGCGAGGAGCGGGCCGTACCCGACTCCGCCGACGAGGCGCCCGAGGACGACAGGTCACCTCAGGCCACGGTGAGCGACGCGCTGCGGCAGGCGGCCGGGGGAGGCGCGCTGGGGCAGTCCCACCAGAGCAGTGCCTTCGCCCGTGACTGGGGCAGGGCGTTCAGCTCTGACGCCGCCTCCGCCGAGACGCCTCCCCAGGGGTCCTCCTCCTTCCTTGAGGAGCCACCGGCTCGGGAGGGGGCGCCGTTCCGGGACGTGTCGTTCTCCCGGGAGGCGCTGTTCGCCCAGGGGGAGCCGACCCTCAAGGACCTGCCCTTCCCCCAATCCTCGGCTTCCTCTCAGCCTGCGGCTCCTCAGCCTGCGGCTCCGGAGCCTCCGGTCGTGCAGGAGGTCCCGTCCCGGGAGACGTCGGCCAGGGAAACGGTGACGCCTCGGGGGGTTTCGGCCGTCCCCGAACGTGATCTCGGCGCGCCTGGAAAGGACGCTGCCGAACCGGTGCGGGAGCCGTACCAGGCGAAACGCCGTCACTCGGCGCCGCCGCCGGCTTTCAGCGTGCCGTCCAGGCAGACGTCCGGATCGAGGCCGTCGGCCGACAGCCTCGACCCTGACTCGCTGCTCAGAGGACGCCGTAACGCGCCCTCCGGGGGCTGGCGCAGGCTGATCTACACGGCGTCGGCCGGGCTGATCAAACCCGGGGAGTCGCCCGAGGTCCGTCGTCGTCGCGAACTCGCCACCCGTGCCCGTACCCCCGTGGCCACCGGCCATCACCGCGTCGCCGTACTGAGCCTGAAGGGCGGTGTCGGCAAGACCACGACCACGGTCGGCCTCGGCGCCACCCTCGCCCAGTCACGCGGCGACAGGGTCATCGCGGTCGACGCCAACCCCGACCGCGGGACCCTGTCGGACAAGGTGAAGCTTGAGACCGCCGCCACCGTCCGTGACCTGCTCAACGAACGGAAGCAGATCAAGCGCTACGTGGACGTCAGGGCCTTCACCTCGCAGGCGCCGTCCCGGCTGGAGATCCTCGCCTCCGACCGTGACCCGTCGGTGTCCGAGGCGTTCAGCGCCTCCGACTACCAGGCGGTGGCGCAGGTCCTGGAGAACTTCTACTCGATCTGCATCACCGACTGCGGTACGGGCCTGCTCCACTCGGCCATGTCCGGTGTCCTCGGCCTGGCCGACCAGCTCGTCCTGGTGAGCTCCCCGTCGGTGGACGGCGCCCGCGCCGCCTCGGCGACCCTCGACTGGCTTGAGGCCCACCACTACGAGGAACTGGTCCGGTCGGCCACGGTCGTGCTGTGCAGCGTCCGCCCCAGGTCGAAGTCGACCGTGGACCTCGACCGCCTTGAGGCTCACTTCGCGGCCCGTTGCCGGGCGGTGATCCGTGTCCCCTACGACCCCCACCTGGAGGAGGGGGCCGAGATCGAACTGGACAGGCTCCAACCCGCAACCCGCGACGCCTACCTCCGCCTGGCGGCCTCGGTGGGAGACGGCTTCGCCATTCCTCAACAGGCCTGACGCGGTTTTGCCCAGACCCGGCTTCCTCAGCCGGGCCTGGACTTCTCGCTGTGGTTTCACCGTGGTCTTTCGGCGGGCGGTTCCAGTCGGGGCGCCGGTCGCGGGCACGCCCGGACCAGTGAGAGACTAAAGTGCAATCTGACGCGTTCTGACGCGCGTCACCCAGGAGAGCTCGCCTAGTGGACGATGGCGGCGGTCTTGAAAACCGCTAGGGCTGGTGACAGTCCTCGTGGGTTCGAATCCCACGCTCTCCGCTTTGCTTGAGAAACGGCGCCTGACCAGGTCTTGTGGCTTGGTGGGGCGCCGTTGGTCGTTTCGGGGCGCGCAGCCGTACGCCGTCGTGAGCGGCCCTCGGCCGGTGGTCGCGGAATGATGTTGGTCGCGTTTTCCCATGTCATTGCCGCCGGAAGGCTCGTTTCCCGCTGGAGGGCGGCCGCGGGCCGAGCTCAGGGAAGGAGGCTCTTGGCCAGGACGACGCTGTCGTAGTTGGTGACGTCCCACTTCCATGTCCCGATCGAGGAGTAGCCGTGCCGCCCGTACCAGGCGAGGAGATCGGCGGCCTGGGAGGAGGTGTCGATCACCACCCTCGACGAGCCCAGATCGGCGATGCGGGTTTCGGCCAGGGTCAGGAGACGACTCCCCAGACCTGTGCCTCGCCTGGACGGGGCCACCGCGAGTTGCCAGAACGAGCCCGCGGCGGTGGGAGCCGGGTATCCCGGCGGGGTGTCGTACGTCCCCGTCACCGTGACACTGCCGACGATCGCTCCTTGCTCCAGGGCGATCCAGCACTCGCCCTTGCCCAGACGGCGCCGCGTGTCCTCGGGGGTCTGGTAGGAGGCGAAGAAGACGAGTCCGGCCGCCGCGTGGTCGGCGTACGCGCGATGCAGAAGCCTGGTCAGTTCTTCCACGGAATCGCCGTCGGTGAAGCGCCGCAAGGTGATCGATTCCACAGGACCATGGTGTCTCACGGCTGTCGCATCCAGTTGGCCGGTGTGCCTGAGTTCATCCCCAGATCCTTGACGATCGATTTCTCGGGGTGCCTACCGCACCGGCACGAAACTCTGGATCGAAGCCGCCTCTGGTCTCCCCCATGCCCCTTGGGCAGGCCTCCACGATATGAGGGAAGAGGCGCTCTTCTCGTATGTCCCGGCTGGAAGGCCGAAGAGGCGGCATCAACACGTGGTTAACGGCAAGGTCGTGTGGTCGGTGCTATTGGCGAATGACGGTCCCGCTCAACATCACCGACCGAGTCGTCTTCGATCAACTTCGTTGACCCTTGGCGCTGCGGCAGTGGGATGGTGATCGGACGCAGATGGGGAGCGGGATGTTCTTGACTCGCGTCACCCAGGGCGTATCTTCCTTTTAGGAAAGTTTCTTAATGGAAGCGCCATTTACCTTCGGAATCGGAGGAAGCGCACATGAGAAAAAGCCGAGCCGCGGCTGTGTCCGCCACCGCCCTGCTCACCGCGTCACTGCTGGTGGGCTCCGCGTCCCCCGCCCATGCCGCCCCGACGGGCTGCACCACCTGGCAGGTGGGGTACATGGTCTACAGCAAGTGCACGGGCGGCACAGGCACGCAGGCGGTTCACGCGAGCGGCCTGCACGTGAACCCGGTATGGGGCCCATACTCTATGGACGGCCCTCGGGTGGGGGTGGGTGAGATATCGTCGGTCAACTTCCCGGGCACCGTGCAGTACCGAGGCGTCACCTTGTACGACTGACACGATACCGGGCGACATGACGACGCCCGCTTTTCCCCTTCAGGAGGAGCGGGCGTCGCGTTCGACCACCACTCATCGGAAAGCGGCGCGTCCAGCACGGAGAGGAGAAGAAGGGCCAGACCTGATACCGGTGCGCCAAGTTCCTGGGACAGAACAGTCGGAGGACTTTCCTGCGTGAGGTGCCCGTCTGATGCCTATTCCTATGGCTTCAGGCTTATTCGGGCCGGGCAGAGCGTTGCAGGCGCGGGGTCTGTGAAACCGTCGAGGCTGAGGAGTCCGGCGGCAGGAATTCGTGGCCTTCTCCTGACACGATCGAACGAACGGCGGTCACGTCCAGCGAAGTGGTGTATGAGCTGCCCTTCGCGTGATCCTGTTTCTGCAGGTTAAGCGGTAAGTGTCTGCGGTAGCGGATTATGGGCCGGTGTGTCGCCGGCAAGAACGCGCATCCGGCACTTGGCCAGCACGTCGAGCCCCATGTAGCGGCGGGTCTCGGTCCACTCGTCGGTCTGCTCGGCCAAAACCGCACCGACAAGCCGGACGATCGCGGCCCGGTCGGGGAAGATTCCGACCACGTCGGTGCGGCGGCGGATCTCCTT
>NZ_JBEXZT010000047.1:0-30370 GCF_040631275.1 Streptosporangium sp. NPDC020145
TTCGCCTGCCTGGTCGCCGACCGCGACCACGCCAGGCGCAGACTGGTCGACTGGTACGAGAACTCCCCGATCAGCGACCAGGGCCCCTGGCTGGGACTGCGGCCCTGGCGGATGGCCGCCGGAGTGCTCCTGGGCGCCGCCTGCGCGGTGAAGTGGTCGGGAGTGTTCTACCTCATCGCCTTCGCGGTGATGACACTGCTGTGGGACGCGGGAGCCCGCCGCGCCGTGGGGCTGCGCAGGCCGTACAGCGGGGCGCTGGGCAAGGACCTGCCGACGCTGCTCGGAGCGGTCGGCCTGCTGCCCGCCCTCACCTACCTGGTCTCGTGGACCGGGTGGTTCATCAGCGCCACCGGCTGGGGCCGCAACTGGGCGCAGGCCACCTCACAGGGACCGGCGTTCTTCGTCTTCGACTCCATCCGGTCGTGGCTCAACTACCACTTCCAGGTGCTGAGCTTCCACACCGGCCTGTCGACCCCGCACAACTACCAGTCGGAGCCGTGGAGCTGGCCGCTGCTGCTTCGCCCCGTGGCCTTCTTCTACGAGGGCCCCAAGAACGCCTGTGGAGCCGATACCTGCTCACAGGCCGTCCTCGGCGTCGGCACCCCGGTCATCTGGTACGGCGGGCTCGCCGCCCTGGTCGCCATGATCGCCTGGTACGTGGCCACCAGGGACTGGCGGGCCGGAGCCGTCCTGCTCGGTTACGCCGCGGGCTGGCTGCCCTGGTTCTACTGGGCGCTGGCCGACCACCGCACCATGTTCATGTTCTACGCCATTCCCATGGTGCCGTTCATGGTCCTGGCCATCACCCTGGCGGCCGGGCTGATCATCGGCCCCGCGAACGCCATACCGTCGCGGCGGCTGCTCGGCTCCGTGGTGGTCGGCGCGTTCACGGTGATCTCGATCATCAACTTCTGGTGGCTCTATCCGGTGCTGACCGCCGAGATCATTCCCTACGCGGATTGGAGTTCCCGCATGCTCTTCAAGAAGGGGTGGATCTGAGCTCCGGCTCACGATCCGCTTAGCACCGATTTCCTAGGGTAGGCGACGTGCGCGATCCATTACGTCACGTTCATCGTCAGGGCAGGCCCGCATACGGCAGACTTCGAAGCATGCCTGCACCGGACGTGGCCGCGCTTCTGTCCGAGCTTGAGCGGTCCGAGCCCGACTGCGCCGAGCGCGCCCGTAACGCGGTCGACTGGCTGACCGGCGGCGAGCCGTTGGAGACGATCACCGAGCTCAACGTGTGCGAGTTCCTCTGGTACACGCTGCCGACCAAGGCCCGCGGTGACCGGGCCGCGATCGCCCATGCCCTGAGCCGCCTGCTGCGCCTGGGCGGTCTCGAACGTTACGCCGCGATCTGCGTCTCCCCCACCACCACCAGGATTCTGCGCGTCTACGCCCACGCCGGTGAGGAGGCCGGGATGGCCGCCTACCAGAGCGCGCTCGACGCCACCGGCGTGCTCCCGCCCGACGTCCCCGAGCTGCGGTGGAGCTCGATCATGGGCCCCGAGGAGCTGGGCGCGCACGGCGCCTGCTCGGCCGCCCTCGAACTGGCCATCGTCTCGGGACAGCTGAGTCCCGACTCGCGGGAGCGGATCGCGCTGACCCGCCGCTGGCTCACCACGCCCCGCGCCGAACTCGGCGGGGACAACTGGCTGCACCGGGTCCAGGGCGAACGGCTCAACCGCTGGGTGCTGGGCAGGGGCACCGCGTGGCGCGAACTCGCCCAGCCC
The DNA here is from genome assembly GCF_040631275.1 of Streptosporangium sp. NPDC020145. NCBI lineage: Bacteria > Bacillati > Actinomycetota > Actinomycetes > Streptosporangiales > Streptosporangiaceae > Streptosporangium > Streptosporangium sp. NPDC020145. The sequence goes on from NZ_JBEXZT010000047.1 coordinate 1,734, forward strand.
TTCGAGGTGTGCCTGCACGCCCCGATCCCCGCTCCGGAGAAGGACCACCTCGAAGCGCTGCGGTGGCTGCTGAGGGTGGGCGACAGGCCCGGCGGCGTCTCACTGACCCAGCGCCACAACCTGGCCCGCGCCGTGCTCGCGGAGAGCACCTGGAGCGCCGGGGAACTGGCCGCGGCCAGGGAGATGGCGCAGACCCAGCTGGGCGCGCTGCACCGGGTCGGCAGACGCCTGGTGACCACCTCGATCGGGCAGCGACTGCTGGCCGACCCCGTCCTGCTCTGGGAGTCCGCGGCGGCCGCGTTGCTGACGCCGGTGCCGGGAGAGAACGACTTCGGCGCCTCGGCGCGGGAGGTCGCGCTGATGCTGCTGGTCGACGGCTCCCCCGCCGAGCGCGAGCACGTCACGGCGGTGATCGACTGCGAGAAGTGGCAGGCGGCCGAGGTCGAGGCTTCGCTGACCGAACTCGGGCGGCGTCTGGACGCCTTCGGGCTCAGGGTCGGGGGCAGGCTGACGCCCGCGGGCCGTTCCGCCGCCCTGGCCGCCCTGCGCACCCACGCCCTGCGCCCTCGCCAGTACGTCAACCTTCCCTGACCGGACGGGCCCGGCTCTCCGTGTCATGGAGAACCGGGCCCGCCGTACGGGAAGGGGTGCGTGTCAGACGCCGCTCTCCTGGCCCGCCTGCTCCTCACCCGTGTCCGGAGGTGTCGCGGGCGCGCTGGGCGTGGGGGTCGGCGTGGGGGTCCCGGCCGCGGGCAGGGCGCTGCCCTTCTTCCACTCGGTCCAGCTGAGCTGCCAGAAGCCCCAGCCGTTGCGCCAGTCGAGCTTGCGCTTGGTGCCGGCGATCTTCACGACGTCACCGCGCTGGGCGATGCCGTAGAACCACTTGGCGCCCTCGGGCGTGGCGCGCACGCAACCGTGGCTCTGGTTGGAGCGGCCGAGGTACTGGTAGTAGCCCGCGCTCTGGTGGACGTACTCACCGCTGTCGGAGATCCGCACCGCCCAGGGGATCTCCTCCTTGTAGTAGCGCGGGTCCTTGGGGTCGGTGACGCCGAGCCAGGAGGAGGTCATGGTCTCGACCGCCTTCTTGCCCATCGTGAGGTGGACGCCACTGGTGGTGAGGTAGACGTCGACCCCGTTCTTGACCAGGCCGCCCCGGCCCGCGCTGATCGGGATGGTCTTGGCGAGCTTGCCGTCCCGGTAGACCTTCATCAGGTGCCTGGTGGTGCTCACCGTCGAGATGTTGGCCGTGCCGATCGCGAAGCGGCGGCTGACGTCCTTGGCCGCCTCGTTGCCGGGGATCTGGCTCAGGCGGGCGGTGAAGAGGACCTTCTGGTGCGGCTTCCAGTAGGTCTTGGTGCGGTAGATGACCTTGCGGTCGGAGACCCAGCGCCAGGCGCCCTGGACCGGCTTGTCCGCCTGGACTTGGAGGACGGCCTCGGCCGCGGCCCGCTTGGCGACCGCCCTGTCGAAGGTGACGATGATCGGCGCGCCGACGCCGATCCGCTCGACCTTCTCTCCCATGGGCGTGATGTCGGCGATGCCGAGTATGGGCTTGCCACGTCGTGCGGTCTTGGCGGCCTTACCCGCCGCGGGAGGCGGAACCGCCGCCTTGTCCGTGGCCGAGGCGGCGCTGGACACGGACACGGGCGCCGCCTGTACAGCCGAGCCGCCCTCCCCAGCGCAGGCCGCAACGGCGGCGAGGGCCACGAGGGCGAGCGAGGCCTGGGCCGTCCGCCTGATGGTCTTCACGGTCTGCTCCTCATATGCATGCTTCCGCGCCCGTTTGAGCTACTGGCGCGCTCCATATGTGAGACAACCGAAAACCGCGTTATGCGTACCGGATCACGCAACAATTAGATAACAGAGTGATTGGTGGGGTTTGGCAGCGTTCCCACCAGGGGGAACGCCGCGACCGTCGAACAGCCGCGGCGCCCCGGAGGATGAGGTCAGCCCTGGCCCTTCCGGGCGGCGAGGAAGGCTGCGAGGTCCTCCCCGATGCTGGCCTCGGCGGCGGCCTTGTCGATCCCCAGGCCCGACAGCACGCCCTGGCCGTCCTCGAATTCGAGCAGGGCGAGCAGGAGGTGCTCGGTTCCGATGTAGTTGTGCCCCAGGCGCAGGGCCTCCCGGTGGGTGAGTTCCAGCACCTTGCGCGAGCGCGCCTCGTACGGGATGAGGTCCGGCACCTCGGCCGCCGCCTCGGGCAGCAGGGCGACCACGGCCTGCCTGAGGGCCTCCGGCGTGACCCCCTGCCTGCCGATCGCCTTGACCGCCAGCCCCTGGGGCTCGGCCAGCAGGCCCAGCACCAGGTGCTCGGGGAGGACCTCGTCGTTGCTCGCGGCGTGGGCCTCGTTGTGCGCGGCCATCACGACGTTCCGCGCCCGGTCGGTGAACCGGCCGAACATCTGGCTGGGGTCACCGGAGGCGTCGCCCTTGGCCACGAAACGCTTCTGTACCGCCTGCTTCGTCACCCCCATGCTTCTGCCGATGTCCGTCCAGGAGGCGCCGGAACGCCTCGCCTGGTCGACGAAGTGACCGATCAGGTGGTCCGCCAGCTCACCCAGGTGGTCGGCGACGATGACCGCCCCGGAGAGTTGCGCGAGCGCGTCCGAATGGGACTTCTTGATGGCCTCGATCAGATCGTCGAGGCGAACCTGGTTCGTCATGCGAACTGAATCCGTCATGCGTCAACCATAGGTTGACGCCATGTGACCGTCAACCCAAAGTTGACGCCATGGAACCCTTTTTCGTCCGCCTCCTCTGGCACCATCCAGCCATGGACCAAGACGACTTCTGGGCGACCATCGAACGAGCCCGTGCCCTGGGCGGCCCTCTCCACGAGGCCCTGGAGACGGTCCTGGCGGACATGCCGGCCGAGGCGATCGTCGACTACAGCCAGCACTACGACGAGCACGGGGCGGCGCTCCACCGCTGGGACGTCTGGGCCGCCGCCTACCTGATCGGCGGTGGTTGCAGCGACGACTCCTTCATGGACTTCCGGGCCGGCGTCATCGCCCAGGGCCGTGAGTGTCACCGGATCGCCCTCACCGGCCCGGACCGCCTCGCGGACCTTCCCCTCGTCCTGGCGGGCGACGGCGAGGACCTCTTCTACGAGGACTTCGTCTACGTGCCCGCCAACGCCTACAGGCGCCTCACCGGCGGCGACGACCTGTTCGCGGCCCAGAGGGCGCGATACCCGCAGCGACTCGACGAGCCGGACATGGGCGAGGACTTCGACTTCGACGACCCCGCCGAGATGCGCCGCCGCCTGCCCCGGCTGGCGGCCCTGCTCCTGGACGACTCCCCCCGCACATGAGACGCAGGGCCGCCTTTCACAGAAGGCGGCCCCGCCCGGTGAGCTCAGTGAGCGCGCAGGACGACCATGGGGATGACCCGTGTCGTCTTCTCCGCGTAGTCGTTGAAGCGCGGGTTCTCCGCCACCATCAGGGCGAAGAGCCGGTCGCGCTCGGCGCCCTCGGCGGGAACCGCGGTCGCCTGATACTTCTCCGCGCCGATCTCCACGGTCACCTCCGGGTTGGCCACCAGATTGTGGTACCACGCCGGATGCTTCGGCGCCCCGGCGTAGGAGGCGGCCACGGCGACCGTGTCACCGTCCCTGACGTAGACCGCCGGGGTCGTGTGCGGCCTGCCGCTCCTGGCCCCCACCGTGGTGAGCAGAAGGAGGGCGGCCCCCTCGAAGAAGCCTCCGACCTTCCCCTTGTTCGCGCGGAACTCCTCGATGACGGCCTCGTTCCGGCTCTTCGGCGTCGGTGCGTCTGTGGACATATGTCGACTCCTCTGTGGGACGCTGACGGGCTCGTTCCAAACGATCCCTGTTCATGGAACACGATGGCACGCGTCGTCTCCCGCGACGTTCGCGGGCACTTCCGAAGACAGCCGGGACGAAAGATGTGGGAGGTGCCGCCGTCGTGGGCATGATCTCCGTCACCACACCAGGGCCGGACAAGGAGCGACGATCGCCGTGCGACCGAACAGACCCGCGCCGTCATGGAAGCTGAGCCGGAGGCTGCTGCGCCTGGCCTTCAACGTGGCGGAGCACATCGGCCCTTCGCTCGCCTCGATGCACTGGCACATCCCGCGCGAGGCCTACACCCCGCCCGCCGAGCCCTGCGACCGCTGCCCGTCGCCCTTCGGCCCGCCGCCCGGCCACCCGGAACGGCTGATCCCGGAGGTCGGAGCCACCAGAGCCGAGCGCGCGCTCTGGGCCCAGCTCGACCTGGGCGCCATCGCGAACTCCAAGGCGTGGAACCAGCGCCGGTGCCCGCACACGTGAGGCCCTGACGGCGGCGGTCAGTCCCCGTCCTGCGAGGGGTCCACGCCGGCGAACGCCCGCCTGCCGTACACGAGCAGCTCACGCACGGCGGGGTTGTGCGTGTCCCGCCAGACCAGCGCGAGCAGCGCGGGCACCTCGGCGTCCTCGATCGTGAGGACCGCGAGCCGGTCGCGGTGCCAGGCGGCCATCGAGTCGCTGAGGACCGCGACCGCCAGGCCGCGGGCGGCGAGGTCGGCCACGGCGTCGGCGGCACTGGCCTGCAACGCGACCACCGGGGTGAGGTCGCGGGCGGCGCAGGCCCGGTCGAACACCGTGCGCAGCCCCGTGCCCGGCGGCATGCACACGATCGGGTGGGCGGTCAGGTCCCGCAGGGTGACACTCGGCCGCTCCGCCAGCGGGTGACCGTACGGCACGGCCGCGACGAGTCCCTCCCTGACGACCGTCAACGCCTCCAACCCCTCGGGGGTCGTGCCCGCGCTGCCGACGAGGGCCAGGTCGGCGGTGCCCGCGCGCACCTCCTCGACGAGCCGGTCGGAACCTGCCTCGAACAGTGAGATCTCCACCCCGGGATGGGCCCGGTGGAAGGCCGCCAGGGCGTCGAAGAGCGGCGTGACGGTGCAACCGACGACCATTCCGACCGTGAGGCGCCCCCTGACCAGGCCGGTCACCTCCCCCACCGCCCGGCCGAACGCGGCGGCCCCGGCGAGCGCCGCGCGGGCGTGCCCGAGGGCGGCCTTGCCCGCGACCGTGAGGGTCACGACGCGCGCCGAGCGGTCGAACAGCTCCGCCCCGACCTCCCGTTCGAGCTGCCGGATCTGGGCGCTGACCCCGGACTGGCTGATGCGGACCCGCTCGGCCGCCCGGGTGAAGTTGCGCTCCTCGGCGACCGCGACGAAGTACTCCAGCTGCCTCAGTTCCATAAGCATGGATTCTAGTTACGAGAAGAACAATCTGTTGGACTTCTGAAAAGGGGGTGACAAGACTGGAGAACGTCCGAACCGACGACCAGGAGGACCCCATGACGGAGTACGAGAAGGCCATGCGCCCCGAGGACATCACCCGGCTGTTCGTCGAGCGGTCCAACGCCGGTGACGCGGCCGGGGTCGCCGCCCTCTACGAGGAGAACGCGGTCCTCGCCTACCCGCCCGGCGGCCGGACCGTCGGCCGGGAGGCGATCCGCGTGCTGTGGGAGAAGGTCCTGGCCAACCGGCCGCGCTTCGAGGCGGAGGAACCGCTGCCGACCCTGGTGAGCGACGACATCGCCCTCACCTCCACCCCGCCGAAGGACGGCTCGGGCGCCCGGGCCCAGGTCGTACGGCGCCAGCCCGACGGGAGCTGGCTGCGCCTGCTCGACCAGCCCGAGTTCGTCACGCCTCCCGCTCGCTGAACCCGCGGCCTTCGAGGGCCCTACCCGACGGCCCGGTGGAGCGTGCGCCGGCCGTCCTCGGCCTCGCGGGCGATGGCGTCCAGGGCGGCCTGCGAGGCCGCGTCGGAGGCCCGGTAGATGACGAGCCGGTGACCGGGGTCCTGCAACGGGTTCAGCACCTCGAAGTCGACGGTGAGCGGCCCCACCCTGGGATGCATGAGCGGCTTACGGCCCCGGCCGTTCACCTTCACATCACGGAGCGCCCACAGACGGACGAACTCCTCGCTCTGCTCCTGCAACTCGGTGACCAGGTCGCCCAGCGCGGCGTCGTCGGTGTGGGCGGCCCACGCCGCGCGCAGGTCGGCGATGCCCTCGCGCATCACCCGCTCACGGTCACGGTAGAAGTCGTGCAGCCCGGGGTGGACGAAGCAGAGCCAGAGCGAGTTGCGCTGCCGGGCGGGCACGGCGCCGAAGTCCAGCATCAGCGCGGCCATCTCACGGTTCCAGGCGAGAATGTCGAACCGGTGGTCGAGCAGCATGCACGGCAGTGGCGACAGGTCGTGGACCAGCCGGGCGACCGGCGGGGGAACCTGCCTCGACGGCGGAACCCGGGTCACCGCCCGCTGCCCGACCAGGTCGAACAGGTAGGCCCGCTCGTCGTCGCTCAGCCGCAGCGCCCTGGCCAGGCCGTCCAGCACCTCCGGCGAGGGGCGCAGCCCCCGCCCCTGCTCAAGGCGGATCACGTAGTCGACGCTCACCCCGGCCAGCTCGGCGACCTCCTCGCGCCTGAGGCCGGGAGTGCGGCGCGAACGTCCGCTTCGCGGAAGCGCGAGGTCGTCGGGTGCCAGCCGTTCACGGCGGGTGCGCAGGAACACCGCCAGCTCGTTGGTCACGTACGCGTTGCCGTTCACCGTCTCGATCCTACCTCCGGCCCCCTGGAAGGGCCGGTCCCCGGGCCTCGACGCCGATGTCGCCGTTGGGCGGGCGAAGGCCTCCGGTTGCCTGGGAGAGCCAGTCCCAGGAAGGACCTTCACTGGTTGGCCGTACGTGATCGTTCCAGCATGGGAGAAACGAATCCGGCACACAGGAGGCCATCGTGTCCGAACCCGTCTCCCTCGACCTCTACCGGCTGCTCGGCCGTTCCGGCCTGCGCGTCTCCCCTCTCTCCCTGGGCACCATGACCTTCGGGTCCGACTGGGGCTGGGGATCGGACAAGGACGAGGCCCGGCAGATCTTCGACGCCTATCTCGACCGGGGCGGCAACTTCGTCGACACCGCCAACCAGTACACCAACGGTACGGCGGAGCGGTTGCTCGGCGAGTTCGCGCACGGCCGCCGCGAACGTCTGGTGCTCGCCACGAAGTACACGCTGGCCACCCGCCCCGGCGACCCGAACTCGGGCGGCAACCACCGCAAGAGCATGATCGACTCGGTCGAGGCGAGCCTGCGCAGGCTGAACACCGACTACATCGACCTGCTCTACCTGCACGCCTGGGACGGCACCACCCCGGTCGAGGAGGTGCTGCGCGCCATGGACGACCTGGTCAGGGCGGGCAAGGTGCTATACGTCGGCATCTCCGACACCCCCGCCTGGCAGGTCTCACGCATGCAGGCGATCGCCGACCTGCGTGGGTGGAGCCCGCTGATCGCGCTGCAGATCGAGTACAGCCTGATCGAGCGGACCGTCGAGCGTGACCTCATCCCGATGGCGCGTGAGATGGGGCTCGGGGTGATCCCCTGGTCCCCGCTCGGCAGTGGCGTGCTGACCGGCAAGTACACCCGCGCCGATCTGGAGACCGGGGCGGTGTCGGCCACCGCCGAGGGGACGCGGAAGGACATCGCGGTGTCCAACGGCTCCCTGACCGAGCGTGGTCTCGCCATCGCCGACGTGGTCAAGGAGGTCGCCGCGGGCAGGGGCGCCACGCCCGCGCAGGTCGCGCTCGCCTGGACGCTGCTCAACCCGGCGGTGACGTCCTCGATCGTCGGAGCCAGGACCCTCAAGCAGCTTGAGGACAACCTGGGCGCCCTTGAACTGCGCCTCACCGAGGACGAGGTGACCGCCCTCGGCGAGGCCAGTGCCGTCGAGCTCGGCTTCCCGCACGCGTTCCTGACCAGCCCGATGCCCCAGGGCCTCATCTTCGGCGGCACCAGGGTCGCGCGCTGATCAACGCACGGCGGAGAGCTCTCGTGTCCTGCGCGCCGTGACGCCCGCGGCCCACAGCGCGATGCCGATGTAGAGGATCTGCTCGGGGACCCGCTGCCACAGCGGTGTCGCGGGCTCCCCTCCGAGGGTCGTCCCGGCCAGCACGGCGTAGACGTTGGCCGGGAGCATGAGCACGAACAGCAGTGCCAGGCAGATCCCGGCCGCCCGCCGGGTGGCGGGAAGCACCAGCCCGACCGCCCCGGCCAGCTCCAGGACCCCGGTCAGGTAGACCACGAAGGCGGGCAGCGGGACGAACGGCGGAACCATCGCCACCATGTCGGCGTGGTTCGGCATGAACGTCACGCTCGACGGGACGAAATGGGCACTGGCCGTCATGACCAGCATGACGGCCAGCCCGCAGGCGGCGCTCATCCTCCAGGTGGCGAAGCGCGCCACGCCGAACACCGCCCCCGACAGACGGAAGCACAGCGTGGCCACGAAAAGAACGATCACGGTCATAGAACTCACCTTCCTTGGATAGTGATGTTATCCAACGTTCGATAGTGGCGCTACCTAACGAACTTCGCCGGTGAGTTCCGTGCTCCGCGGTGGCCCGCCCTGCCCGGGATCAGCTCCCCGCGGGCGGGAGTCCCTCGGGGCCGATCACGTCCCAGGACGGATCGTCGATGACCACACAGGGCTTGACGGGGCCGTCGGTGACCTGGAAGAGGAACTGCCACAGCGCCCTCGGCCTCTCCGGACCGGAGGTCTGGTCATCGTTCTCGGTGAACTCCATGACCACGGTCCAGTTCGGCTTGATCTTCTCCGGGTAGATCTTCAGGCCGCCCCCCGGCACGGTGTCGTACGCCTGACGTGAGGGCGTGCCCTCCATCGCCTCCAGGACCCGCTTCCTGACCCCGGGGTCCTTGCTCCGCAGCTCCTCGGGGGTGAAGGACGGCTCATCGATGGTGGTGAACCGCCCCGGGGCGCACCTCTTGCCGGGCCGGACGTAGGAGACGTCCGCCTTCAAGCCCAGATCGGCGAGGTCCCGCTCGACCTGGTCCGAGTTCCGGAACTCGTTGATCTTCAACGTGATGGATCCGTCCGGGTTCTCGGTCAGCGCGTACGCCGAGCTCTCCGTCCCCATGACCATCGGTACGGCCACCAGCGCCGCGGCGGCCAGGCCCGCCACCGCCACCCCCGTCAGCAGCCGCCGGCGCATGGGCCTGCGGACGGGCCCCCGCGCCATCCGCTCGCTCATCTCTGTCTTGAGTTCCATGAGCAGTCTCTCCTCGAAATTCATCGGAGTCCTTCCATGACCGTGGGGGAGGTGACGCCGGGAGCGTGGCGCAGTGCGCGGCGGGCGCGGTACAGCCGGACCCTGGCGGTCCCCTGCCGGATGCCGAGCGCGGTCGCCGCCTCAGGGATGGAGAGCTGGTCGACGACGACCAGTTCCAGGACGGCGCGTTCGCTCTCCGGCAGACCGGCCATGGCCTCGAAGGCCCGCCGGACCGGGCTCTCCGCGTCCAGACGTTCCTCAAGCCGCAGCAGGTCGTCCGCGTCGAGGAGCCGCCGTCCGCTGATCCTGCTGGTGAGACGCAGCTCGCTCGCCGTCCGCCGCCGCTCCGCGGACAGGGTGTTGCGCGCCACGCCGTACAACCAGCCGATCTCACTGCCCAGGCCAGAGCGGTAGGTGTGCGCCGAGTCGAGCACCGCGACGAAGACCTCCGCGACCAGGTCGGCGACCGTGTGCGGATCGTCCACCCTGCGGGCCATGAATCGCGTGACCGCTTCGACGTGGCGCCTGTAGAAGGCTTCGAAAGCCTCGGGATCGGTGGAGATCTCCACCGATCCCGTGTGTTTGAGGCGCACTGGCCGTGCTCCCTTCGTCGTCCTCCCGAACACGTCAGTGCTTGGAAGAAGGCAAAAGAAGCGTTACATGCCCAACCCCCACGATCCCGACAACCTTCGGCGTCCTCCGGTCACGTGAGGAGGCGAGCATGCCCCTGGAGCCGAGCGGTAGGCGCCGGCGAAACCACGATGAGGCGCCCGGGCAGCTTCTCCAGGTCGTACATCCGCCGCCAGGTGAGGATGCGCTCGCCGTCCGGTGCGGCGGAGGGCCGACGCGCGCCCGCCATGATCACCCCGCTCGGAGCAGGCGCGGTCGCCGTACCCGCCTTGTTCGGAGGCAGATCCTTGCTCAGAGACAGATGGAGCCGGGCCGCGGGATCCGTCGCCCGGCCGATCGGTTCGAGGCGCTTTCCGGCCGTCCGCGCGGAGGACACCCGTCCTGGCGCGCGGTCACCGTACCCGGCCGGAGGGCCACTGCGACCCGGCGGGAGAACCTCCGCGACTCGGCACGGAGCCGCCATGGCTCAGCCGGAGAACCGCCGTGACTCAACCGGAGAACCGCCGTGACTCAACCGGAGAACCGCTGTGCGAGGTCCCGGGCCCATCGTGCGGCCTCGGCCGCCTGGTCGCCGGGGACGGGCGCGCCGGGCATCCGGCTCAGGCGCTCCACCTGCTCGGCGAAGCCGAGACACTCCCGGTGCGCGTGCTCCCGGCACGGCAGACAGGTGACGCTCTCCGGGCGGAGCGAGGTCATCGCGTAGGGCACCCGAAGCCCGCACCCGGTGGTGACGACGCTCGGACTGTCGGGCACGAGCCCGAACGACGAAACGATCACATTGCGAAAGTCGGCACCGGCCCGCAACACCTGCCGCCCGACGTGGACGTGCGGATCAACCTCCACACCGCCTCCATCCGAGTCGTCTGCGAATGAGACTAACGCGGTCCACCGGGCCGGTCAGTACCCTGCTGTTGTGGATCACTTGGAGCGTGCCGCCGGGGCGGTCGTCGGTTCGGCGGTCGGTGACGCTCTGGGCGCGCCTTTCGAGTTCGGTCCACCAGGTGCGTTCTCCGCCCGCTTTCCGGCGCCTGGCTCTGGAGACGAGATGAGCGAAGGTGGTGGTTGGAATGCCGGGGAGGCCACCGATGACACACAAATGGCTGTTCACGTCGCCGAGTCGCTTCTGGAACGCGGCGGCCTGGACCTGCCGGACATCTTCACGCGTTTCCTGCGCTGGGCGGCCGACGACCCCAAGGACATCGGGCTGCAGACCGAGGACGTCCTGACGCGTGGCCTGCCCTGGGATCAGGCCGCCGTCGCCCACTACCGCAGCAGTCACCGCGCGGCGGGCAACGGCTCACTGATGCGGGCCACCCCTTCAGCGGTGTACTTCGCCCCCAAGGGACGGCACGTCACCATGGACGCCGCCCGCCGCATCGCCGCCCTCACCCACGGCGACCCCGCGGCCTGGGAGGGCACCGCGATCTTCCACGACCTGGTCCGCGCCGCCTTGAGCGGTGTCGACCCGTTGGACTCCCTTTCCCTGACCCTCTCCGCCGTTCACCCCGACCACCGGGAGCGATACGCCGTCGTCCTGGCGCCGGACTGGCATCCCAGCCAGGCCACCGAGTCCAACGGCGCCGTCTGGGCCTGCCTCGGTTCGGCGGTATGGGCTCTGCGCACCACCCGGGGCTACGAGGACGCGGTCCGCGCCGCGATCGACCTGGGCGGCGACACCGACACCGTCGCCGCGGTCACCGGCGGCCTGGCCGGGGCCGTCCACGGGTTGGCCGCGATCCCGACTCGCTGGACCGAGCCCCTCCATGTCCCGCTCCCGGGAAGCGGCGGCCGGGTCCTGCGCCTGTCACACCTGCTCGACCTCGCCCATGGGCTGGCATCGTGAACGTACTGGTGACCGGGGCCACGGGTGGGATCGGGAGGGTGCTGGTCGACGCGCTCACCGAGGCGGGACATCGGGTGATCGCCGTGGGCCGTGACGTCGGGCGGCTCGACGTCCGTGGCATCGAGGCCGACCTGGCCAAACCCGCCACCCTGGCCGCCGCGCTGGAAGGGCTGGAGGACATACAGGCGCTGGTGCACTGCGCGGGCGTCTCCCCCGTCGAGGCCGTCGCCGAGAGCGACCCTGAGACGTGGCGACGGACCCTGGCGGTGAACGTGGCCTCGGCCGCCGAGCTCGTACGGCTGACGCTGCCCGCGTTGCGTCGGTCCGGAGGTCACGTGATCTTCGTCAACGCCTCGCCCGGGATGACGGCGGTCCCCCGCTGGTCGGCCTTCGTCGCCAGCAAGGCGGCGCTGCGGGAACTGGCCGAGTCGCTGCGCGCGGAGGAGGCGGCCCACGGGGTGCGTGTCACCACGGTCTTTCCCGGGGGAACGGCGACCGACCTGCTGGGAGAGGTCAGGCACGCCTTCGGGCGCCCGTACGACCCCGGACTGTGCATCCAGCCGCGGTCTCTGGCCGCGATGATCGTCTGGGTTCTGAACGCGCCCCCCGACGCCTACGCCTGCGAACTGTCCGTACTGCCGGCGCCGCATTCGCCCTGACAACAGCGGGCTTTTCCCAGCCGTTCCGCGGACCGGGCAGCACCACAAGAACCAGGACGGTCGGCGAAGTAAGGCGCGCCCGAATGAAACGATAACGGTCGGTGATCGCACGATTCTGTTCGGCGGCGCCATATCCCCCAGCAGGGGCATTCGGCCCGGCAGAAAGCAACTCCGGCGAGCGGGGCCCTCTCTGATATCAAGCGCGCCAAAACGGAATTGTCAGTAGCATAGACGCATGACGCCTATTACACCCCCCTACTACGCGGTGATCATCACCCAGAAGCTGAAGGACACCGGCCTGGAGGGGTATGACGAGATGGCGGCCCGGATGGTCGAGCTCGGCACCAAGTGGCCGGGCTATCTGGGCCGTGAGTCCGTCGCCAGAGCCGACGGCCACGAACTGACGGTGATCTACTACGCCGACGCCGAGTCGATCGCCGGCTGGAAGGCGGACGTCGAGCACCTGGAGGCGCAACGACTCGGACGCGAGCGCTGGTACGAGTACTACGACGTTCAGATCGCCCGGGTCGAACGCGCCTACAGTTTCAGGTCCTGAACATTCACAGGGCGCCTCTTTCCGCCTCGCGGCGACGAATCCATAACCTGGAACCGAAAACCGCGTTCCGGGTCTTCCTCTGGGAACGAAACACGCGCCGTGGAGGTGGAATGAGATCGTGACAAGAATCGCCATTTCAGAACTGCGTGTGAATCGGATAATGCCCGGGTGGTATTCAAAGGACTGAGGGCCCTACTCGTGGTGTTACTCATCGTCCCCACGACCGCCTGCGGGATGGTGGAGGACATCACGGGAAGAAGAGGCTTCCGAACCGGAAGTGCCGCGATGGAGCCCACCATCAAGAAAGGTCAGCACTTCATCGCCCGCATGGTCGGCGCAGACTTCGTTCCGAAGACCGGTGAGGTCATCCTCTACCGGCCACCCGCGTCCTGGACCGACCCGAGTTCCCAGCCGGACACCGGTTTCCGCATAGCGCGGATCATCGGCGCTCCCGGAAACTCCGTCAGTTGCTGCGACGCCACCGGGAAGGTGGTGGTCAACGGACGCTCGCTGTCCGAGCCGTACGTGTCCGCACATCCGGCCTCCGCCGCGGACTTCGAGCTCGACGTACCGCCGGGCCGACTCTGGATCATGGGTGACAACCGCGACATATCCGCGGACTCGCGCTATTACCAGGACACCGCCGAGCACGGCACGATCGCGGTCTCGGACGTCGTCGGCGTCGTGGACACCAGATCCAGCTGAGCCTCAGTCCGGGTCACCCGGACGACCTGTCGGTGGGCCTCCCCGGCTTCCGTGAGCGATGGACACCGCGTCGAACCGAGACAGCCGTGAGAAACCAGGGGCGCCCGTCGTCCCCGGTGAGACAGACCTCTGTTTGGGATCACCTGTTGCGACAGACGTGACTCATCTCGCGTAGGCGCTCAGATCCCGCACCCGCACGTCGCCGTCGCCATCCCCGGTGACGGCGACCGCTTTTCCACCCACATGTCCGACCGCTACGTCTCCGACCCAGCTGGCGTATCTCATTCGTTCGCCCAGCGGTCTGTGCGTACGTAGATCCCAAACCCGCACGGCACCGCCGCCGTTTTCGTCGTCGCCACCGCCGGTGAGGGCCACCGGCCGACCGTTGATCTCTTCGACCACCACTGTCCTGACCCCATGGACATGGCCGGCCGCCATCGGTGCACCGATGAGCCGGTGGGTGGTCAGGTCCCACACCCGAACGTCCTTATCGTCGCTGGAGACAGCGATCTGTCTGCCGTCCACCCGTCCAAGCGCGACATCCCCGACGCCGGCGCCGTTGGTCATCGGATCGCCGATCTGTTCGCGGGTGGTCAGGTCCCACATGCGTATCGTGCCGTCAACGCTGCCGGTGACGGCGACCGCTCGACCGTTCACCTCTCCGAGCGCCACAGTCGAGACGAAGTCGGTGTGTCCGATCATCGGATCGCCGAAAGGTTCGTGTGTGGCCAGGTCCCACACCCACACAGGCAGTTCATAGCCGGAGTCGCCCCAGCCCGCCGCAACGACGACGACGGCTCGACCATTCACCTCCCCGACCGCAAGAGCATCGACGCGTTCGGTGTTGCCGAGCCTTATCGGTTCACCGACGAGGCCGCGCGTAGCCAGATCCCAGATCCGTACGGTGTTGTCGTAGCCGCCTGTGACGGCCACCGGCCTGCCGTCCACTTTCCCGAGTGCCATCGCCACGACGCCCTCCGGGTGAGCGACGATCGGTTCGCCGATCGGATCGCCTGTGGTCAGGTCCCACACCCGCAAGGTGGTGTCGTCGGGGCCACTACCGGCGCTTACGGCGACCGGCCTGCCTTCCAGTTCCCCCACCGCCGCCGCCCCGACAGGGTCGTCGTGATGCCCCAGCAGATCGAAGGAAGGCCACACGACGACGGCCAACGCTCCCAGAAGTGCCAGTGCGACGACCCACCGGAGACTTCGACGGAAGAACGACGGTCGCGCCGATACGGCTGTCGGCTTCATGGAGCCGGACCGAGCGGAGGGGAAAGATCGGTCGTCCACCGAGGGGTCACCCATACCCGGCGCGGTTGGACCGCCGGCAGAGGCATAGGAACCGTCCGTGTCCAGCCGCACCAGATCAGACACCACTCACCGTCCCTTGTGGCCGGTTCTCAGCCCGAGGGCGACCGGAGGAGTCAAACGATCACAGACGGCCGAGAGTAATGGCAGTACTCCTGGCACACCAGATCATGCAGACACCCCTGTTCTCCACCACAATGATCATGTGATCGATTACTACCGTGGCTTCTTCGAGCGGCATCAGTGGCTGGAGAACGGTCTCTCCTGGACCGTGGTGCTGCCCCTCAACGAAGAGATCACGGTGGATGACCTTCTACGGCGGCTGAACGGAGGTCGCGACCCCGAGCAGCGCGTCATGGACCATCCCGGGGAAGAGGCCATGGACGAAGGCCGCCCCGTACTCCTCGTCTCCGAGGGAGAAGGAACCTGGGGCTTCCTCGAACTCGCCTACGGCTTCGGCCTGTCCGACCGCGTCCTGACCGAACTCAGCAGGGAGTCACGCGTATGGATGGTGACCTGGCACTTCAACGGGGGATACACGATCCTCTACGCGGCCGACGGCAAGATCAGGGCACGAATGCGCGACTTCGTCTTCACCGAGCACCGCATTGAGGAGGGTGATCCGAGCATCTTGACCGACTTCCGCGCCATGCTCGACGCGCTTGGCCCGGAGGACTACCGCGGTAAGCGCAGTGCGGCGTTCGCCTTCATCGAGGCGGCCACCGGCATGGACCTGGACGGTGAGTTGCCGGTTGTGGAGAACGCCCCCGTCGTCATCCTCGACAACCCCGACGCCTGACCCGGTCATCGGCCAACGCCCCCGTCACGGGTGACGGCTCACCCGTTGCGAGGACGTTCGCCGACGTTGGTGTCGTAGACGGAGTGAATCTCGTCAACCGTCGCGTCCGCGGGTGCGACGGCCCTTCCCGGCGCGCCGGCGTTGTTGATCAACACGTCCAATCGGTCGGTGTGCTCCCGAACGAGCCGTACCGCGTCTCTCACCGACTCCTCCGAGGTCACGTCCAGCGGGACCATGATCACGTTCGCGCCGCCGGTGGTCAGCTTGGCCGCGGCCGCCTGTCCTCGACCCTCATCACGCGAGCCGAGGAAGATCGTCCAACCCTGCTCGCCGAGCCGCCGGGCCGCCTCAAGGCCGAGCCCCTTGTTGCCTCCGGTGATCAACACCGAGGTCCGCTCCGAGTTCGTCATGCCCCCTGAGACGAGGTGCTCCGCCGAGCTGTGACGCGGTGCGAGCGCCATCACAGCCGGGAACCCGTTGCGGACGCTGGTGTCCGGTGCCGACCGACCGTGTTCGTCGATCAACCAGTCGCCGGATCAGGATCATCGCCTCCGGCGAAGGTCGGGATGGGGACGCGCCCGACAAGGCCGTACGCGCGCGGATGCTCGGAGATGTCACTGGTGGGGTTGTTGTCTCGTCTAGGGCGATGCAGGCAATTCTCGATCGAGGAGTAGACGATGAACCTCGCGTTGTGGATCGCTGCCGGGCTGCTGGCCGTGGTAGCGCTGAGCGGCGGCTTCACCAAGATGTTCGTATCCACGGAGAAACTGGCCGCCTCTCCCGGTGGTGGGTGGACCGGAGACATCGGCGCGGGTTTCGTCAAGACCCTGGGGGCCCTGGAGTTCCTGGCCGCGGTGGGCCTGGTCCTGCCTGCCGTACTCGGCATCGTGCCGGTTCTGGTGCCGGTCACCGCGCTCTGCTGGATCCTGCTGATGATCGGCGCGGCGATCACCCATGGTCGACGTGGCGAATCCGCGTTCGTGGTGGTGAACCTGGTCTATCTCGCGGTTGCGGCGTTCATCGCGTGGGGCCGCTTCGGCCTCTGGTCCTTCACCGGCTGAGGGGGGCGACACAGGGACGGTGGCCAACCATGGAGAGTGATGATCATGCGAGTGTTCGTGGCAGGCGGGAGCGGGGTCCTGGGGCAGCGACTGGTGTCGCAGCTCGTGGCGCTAGGTCACCAGGTGACGGCCACGACGACGAGCGCTACCAAGGTGTGGTCACTGGCGAAGCTGGGCGCGGAGGGTGTGGTGACGGACGGCCTGGATGCGATGTCGGTCGGTGAGACGGTGGCCACGCCTCATGGAACGGCATCCGGCAGGGCGGATGGGTGAAGACCGAGGAAGACCCGCTGGATCCGTAGGAGGGTACGGTGGCGCACGCCGAGGCGGCGGCGATCCGTCATGTCGAGGAGGCGGTTGTCGAGGCCGGCGGTGCGGTACTACGCCATGGCGGTCTGTACGGGCCGGGGACCGTCGACGACCAGGTCGAGCTCATCCGCAAGCGGCGGTTTCCGCTGGTGGGGGCGGTACCGGCTACTCCTCCTGGGTGCATCTGGACGACGCGGCGAGCGCTACGGTCCTGGCGGTGAAGCAGCAGGCCAGAGGGGTGTTCAACATCGTGGACGACGAACCGGCCGCGGTCGGCGAGTGGCTGCCGTATCTGGCGAAGTGCGTGGAGGCGAAGCGGCCGAAGCGGGTGCCCGCATGGCTGGTGCGGCTGCTGACCGGGCAGGTGGCGGTGACGATGATGACCGAGGGGCGCGGATTCTCCAACGCCAAGGCCAAGCGGGAGCTCGGCTGGCAACTGCTTTACCCGTCGTGGCGGCAGGGATTCAAGGAGGAACTGGCATGAGCAGGACCGAGGAGTTTCAGGAGCTGCGGCCGCTGCTGTTCTCGATCGCCTACCGGATTCTGGGCAGCGTGAGCGAGGCCGAAGACGCGGTCCAGGAAACTTGGCTGCGCTTCGAGGCCGCCCCAGCCGAGCCCAGGTCGGCCAAGGCGTACCTGTCGGATCTCGATCGACGTGCTGCGCTCAGCCCGCGTCCGACGGGAGGAGTACGCCGGACCGTGGCTCCCCGAGCCGCTGCTCGCCGACCCTTACCACGACCCGGAGCGGTCGGCGGAGCTGGCCGACTCGTTGTCGATGGCGGCATTGGTGCTGCTGGAGCGGCTGTCCCCGCTTGAGCGGGCGGTCTTCGTGCTGCGTGAGGTGTTCGACTTCGGCTTTTCCGAGGTCGCGTCGGCCGTGGGGCGATCGGAGGCGGCGTGCCGCCAGCTGGTAGTGCGGGCGCGGCGCCATATGGCCGCAGGCCGGCCCCGCTTCGAGGCGGCCCGCAAATCGCGGGAAGAACTGGCGTCGCGGTTCTTCGACGCCCTTCGCGAAGGCGACGTCGCCGGCCTGCAGAAACTCCTGTCCGCCGACGTATCGATGGTCGGCGACGGCGGAGGCAGAGCCCCGCAGCTGGCCAAGGCCGTCTTCGGCGCCCAGAACGTGGCCCGGCTGCTTGCCTCCGTCTTCCCCCAGATGGCTCTGATCGGCGTGACGTTCGAGCCGCATGAGATCAACGGCCAACCGGGCGCGGTCTTCCGCGGCCGAGACGGCAAGGTACTCCACATCCTGGCGCTCGACGTACTCGACGGGCGGATCCAGACGATCCACGCGGTGATCAACCCCGACAAGCTCGGGCACGTGGGCCCAGTGGCGGATGCCTGGGCAATCGACCGCGAAGTAAGACAGGCACGCCAACTCACGAAACAGCAGACTGCACCTCGAACCCTGCTCCAAGAGCTGTCCTTGAGTGAGTCTGAGCTGGGGTGACTGCCGGGTGGTGACTCCGGACCCGTCGGTCACCCGCCCACCCGACCCTTCCCGGACACCTGCTCCGCAGCCCCAAACCAGGACGAACCCAATTCGGAGACCCCTGAAACGACAAGATCTCGTCTGATCGCGATGATCAGACGGGACCCGTCAACCTCAGTCCAGCCGTTTCAAGAACGGCTCCGGGTGGGGCGTTCACGAGTGGGTGTGGCCTGGGCGGCTAGGCTCCTTGGAAGATGGCTTCCCAGGCGAGGTTGCTCAGGGCGAGGCTTGCGGTAGCGCGAAACTTGAGGACCACTTTCAGCGCCGCCCTCATCGAAGGGTGTTCAGCCCCAGCTGGGCTGCTGAGCGAGCACCTGGTCCCAGTCAACGGTCTGCGCCCAGGCCTGGTAGGAGTGCCAGCCCACTTCCGGGAACTCCGCATGCAGCGCGGCTATATCGGTGTGCGCCCGGTTGTCCTCGAAACTCTGGAACATGTCGGCGATCTCGTCCCCGGCCCACTGGCGGATCATCGGAATGGGAATGTTCTCGTACGGCACGGGCGAGCCGATGGCCTCAGACAGGAACCGCGCGGCTTCCAGGGTGGTCACGCTGTCGGAGACGACATCGATCGCTCTCCCGTACAGCTTGGCGGGGTTCTCGATCGCATGGACGGCCATGCCGGCGATGTCCAGCACGGAGACCTGGTCGAGCTTGCGGTCAGGAGAGAGCGGGAAGGCGTAGACACCCTGGTTCAGCCGGGTCAAGCCCACGTTGAGCGCGTTCTCCATGAAGTAGGCCGGCTGAACACTCGTGAAAGTGGTGCCTTGCTCGATGAGGTAGCGGTGCACGACCTGCTTGGCGGAGGCATGCTCGACGGTGAAGTCGACGCCGCTCGCCGCCCCCTTGACCGAGGAGTACACCAGGTATGCGCCCGCCACCCCCGCCGCGTCGGCGAGGGCGCGGCCTTGGGCGATCTCCTCGGCGGCGCCGTTCTCGCCGAAGGGAACCGTCAGCCCGAAGATCGCGTCCATGCCTTTCGCCGCCCTGGTGAGGGCTTCGCGATCAGCGAGATCTCCGACCGCGAGGCGGATGCCCTGCGCGGCGAGCGCGTCCGCCGCCGGGGTCGCGGGGTCGCGGACGTAAGCGACGGGTTCGTGGCCGTGCTTGAGGAGGCGTGCGACGACGGCGCCGCCCTGCTGGCCGGTGGCTCCTGTGACGAGGACACTGGTCATGAGATCTCCATATTCAATCAGTTGAATGATTTTATCGATGAGGACGAGCCTCACGCCTGCCGTACATCGAGAAAGGCCGAGAGATCCTCGCTCACGCGTTGCCGGTACTCCTGCGACAACGGATCCACCTCGTAGATCCCCTCGATCACCTGCGGAAGCGCAACCGGAGCGAAGGCGAGCAGAAAGGAAAGCAGCGCGACGAACTCGGGCGAGTGGCCGTCGCCGATCTCTCCCGAAGCCTGCCGGGCGCGTGTCTGCTCGACGGCGGCGGCAGCCACCGTGCGCCATTCCTGCGCCAGCGCGTCGGTGTCGCCGGGGTAATCACCGAGCGCCTGCCATACCACCAGACGGGCCCGCCGGGGATCACGCAAGGTGGCGTTCAACACCATGCGGAAGCTCTCCAGAAACGGCTCGGCCTTGCTGGCCGGGACCAGCTTCGTGCGCCGTTCCTGCCAGCTCGACAGAAGCTCTTCCAGCAGACCTTCCTTGCCGCCGAAGTAGTAGGAGATCAACTGCACATTGACACCGGCGCGCTTGGCGATGGCCGCGGTGCGAGCGCCGCTGTACCCCTTGGCGGAGAACTCGTCCAGGGCCGCATCCAGGATGCGCTTCCTCGTACGTGCCGCCTTGTCCGTTTCCGGGACCCGATCTCCTGGCATGCGCCCAATATTATCAATCAATTATATGATTACAAGACCTGGGCCAGGACGTTGATCATCTCCCGGCTTCGCTTCCCGCCAAGAGAGTGATCTTTCCCCGCCTCCGCCGAGGCACTTTTGCACGGCCCGGACGCGGTAGGGCCATGGGGTGATCTCAGGCAGGTTCTGGCGCGCCACCATGCTCAGGCGAGTAGTAGTCGCATACAAGGGCATCGACTGCAGGTGCTGAGGTTCCAGACGGGCACAGGTACGGTGCTCGGCAAGGGCGAGTGCAGCCTGGAGATGGCGGTCGATGAACCCGTCGCCGGGATCCTGGTAGCCGGGAATCATGTCGAGGTACTCGCCGTCGAGAAGTTGGTCGTCCAGGTGGCGTATGGGGCTGTAGCCGCGATACATGGGATCGAACCTGGCGCGCACTTGGCCGTCTACGGCGTAGAGGAAGGTGGCGTGCCAGTTGACGCCGGCGATCAACGCACCGGCCGGCAGATCGCGAACCACGTCTCGCATGATGCCCGCGTAGGCACCCCATTCGATCATGACGGATCCCCCCGATGCAGTGCCCACCTCGATGCCGCCCGGGCCGATGTAGTCGGGGTCGTCCACGGCCCGCAGGCGGCGCAGCACGTCGGAAGAGCTCGCCGCGCTGATCGCCGCGCGAGAACCGTACTTGCTGCGCCTCAAACAGAGCGCGAACGCGGACGGCGCCGTCCGCTACCGGTGCCCGGCAGCAAGCACCTCCCCATCGGTCACCTGCCCCGCTTCGACCGCCTCCACCAGCGCGGACCCAGCCGACCCACCGCTGTCGACCTGACCGACGCCCGGCAGCGAGCCGCCCATCCCGCGTCCTGCCGCCACAACCTGATCTGAAGGCCGACCAACTGCCGAAGATCTGCAGCCAGCACACCATCACCGTCCGCAAGGACGATCTCGGCCACCTCGACAAGTTCCGCCAGGACCTCGCCTACCTGAGTTCCGCCTGGATCGGGACCTACAAGTCCGTCCGCGCCAACACCGAAGGCATCAACGGCAGACTCAAGGGACACGACCTCGACCTCGGCGATCCCAAGAACCGGCTCGCCCACGGCCGCGTCGCCCAGACCATCCTGGTCGCATTGCTCGTCACCGTCGCCAACGACCACTTCCTCGACCAGTGGCGCCACACCCGCCAACCCCAAGACGAGCCCGTCATACCCGCCGACACTCCGCAGACTCCACTCGATCCTTTCGACGGCACGCCACCCCCAAGCCAGAGCAGGCCACCACCAGCCCCATAAGCCGCGAATCCCACCATCTCCTCGCAGCGCCCACTCGCCGTCGGCTTCGCCATGCCCAACGGCCGGATCTCGGTCCTCCACCAGCGGCCCGACACCATCTGGGCCTTCCCGGACGCCTGCTCCGCAGCTCCCAAACCAGGACGAACCCGATTCGGAAACCCCTGAAACGACAAGATCCCGCCTGATCGCGATGACCAGACGGGATCCCGTCAACTTCAGTCCAGCCGTTTCAAGAACGGCCCTCGGTGGAGATGAGGGGATTCGAACCCCTGACCCCTTCGATTCGATGCGAACCCCGGTGGGACGCACCGTTTCCGATCAACGGATGCCATCTGGTGTTGTCAGGTGCCGTGATGATGACGTCCGTTGATCCCGGCTGCCCTCTCGTGTCAGCGGGTCCGCTGACTTTTGGCTGACTCTGCCCAGCCTCTCGCCAGCCGACATAACCACGATCACCAGAGGATGTGGCCCCTCCTGGACCGGCTGTGGCCGCGACCTGAATCTGTCGGCCTCGTACGCCATGATCGGCGGTCATACATCCTGTACATCCCCCCAAGGAGCGGCCATGGTCGTCAACGATGGATCCGGATGGTCCAGCATCGGCTGGGACGGCTGGACCAACCTCAGCCTGGTCCGTGCCCGGCTCGACGCGGGAGCCGACCCGAATTCAGGGACGTCCTTCCATGGACGGCCACTTCATAAGGCGGCCGAGCGCGGTTCACCCGAGGTGGTCACGGAACTGACCCAGCGCGTCGACGACGTCGATGCGGAACACGAAGGTCGTACCGCACTCTGGCTCGCCGTTTTCAACAACCGCTCCGACAACGCCCGCGCGCTTATCGTCGCCGGAGCAAACCCGTGGCGACCGATGATGAACGGCTGGTCTCCCGGACAGCTCAGCCTGGCCACTCCCACCCCCGATCTGTTCACTCTTCCTGACGGGGAGGCTAGCCTGTCCGCCACCGAGGCCGCCGCCGTGGCAGAGGCCAGACGCCTGATCACCGCGTTGGGGCGCTTCGACGACGACGGTCACAGCCTCGCCTGCGTAGCTGGCATTACCGCTGCCGAGGCGATGCGGCGCCTGGAGGCCGTACCGGTTGATGACGCCGACGTTGAAGAGATCATGGAGGATCCCTGGGCGGATCTCGACGCCAGTTTGTCCGTCATCGGTGTCACCGACGTGCCCGGCGGATGCGTCGTCTTTCAGCCGTGTGAATACGCCGCGTCCAACCCCGGCGTCGTAGAACGCCTGTCGGTCGGCACCGTCTGCTACGGGCTGTTCGCCAATCCCAAGAGCGGCAACCAGGGTGCCATCGCCCATGATGGCGCCATCGAGGAATGGGACACCCACCCCGGCGGCAGCGTCTACTCCGAAGAATCCGCAGAGGAGATCCTCGCCACCTACCTCTACCACCGCCAGGCCGAGGCCTACTGCTTCGCCGGAGCAGGCCTTCGGCCGACTGACGCCCGATCGATCAACGGCCATGCCGACATGTGGCTCAAGCTGCCTGAACAAGACTGGTGGAGTTAACCGGATATACGGCGAGAAAGCTTGATTCTACTATCTGGAGTCGGGCCTTTATCCTGCGGTTCGACCTCCGCCACAATGATCATGTGATCGACTATTACCGCGGTTTCTTCGAGTGGCATCAGCGATTGGAAGACAGACTCTCCTGGACCGTTACCTCGGGATGAACTGCGCTAGGGTTGTGACGTCGCGAAATCGCCACGGATGCCGTTCTGGCCAGCCCAAACAGCGATCAGTGACGAATGGCAGGAGGTCGTCCTCAAGGACCCGACGCACATCCAGCAGTCCTCATCACAACGTTCTGTCGGTAGTCCCGTTTATGCTTCTCATCATTGCGTGACTTCCAAGAGTTCGGGTGGGTGGTCTGGGTGTCTGGTGGTGCGGTCTCCCCGGAAGCGACGGGCGGCGCTGGTGTGATCTTCGAGTATCGGCTCGCGGCCGTGCTGCTGAGCCGAATGTTGCGGCGGGCGCATGTCCCGATCGGCATCGAGCTGCCCATCCAGCGCGTCGCCCTCCAGCAGAGAGTCGCCGGTCACACCTTCGACGACATAGTGGTGGAAACGGACGCGGCAGGCCAGGGTCCCACCATCGAAATCCAGGTCAAGAAGCGCCTGCCGATCACTGGCGGCAACCCGGAGTTCGTCAAGGTGATGTCGACCGCAATCGAGGCGTACCTCTCCCACGCGGAGGAGCTGAAGGACGGACGCCTACTCCTGGGTTTGGCGGCCGGTGGCCCCGTCAGCGACTTGGAAGCTCTGGCCGAGCTGACGACCATGGCCCGCGCACATCCGGACGCGGTCTCCTTCGGTCGGCTGCTGAGCGAAGGGGTCACCCGCTCCGCCCTACGAACCCGTCACGACCATGTCGTAACCGGTGTGACCACCGCAGCCACGACCGATGACCGCTTCGAAGCCGAAGCTCTGACCCACCAGATCCTCTCCGCCCTGCACGTGTGGCCCGTGCAGGTCGGTCGCGATGGCCGCGACTGGCGTGCGGAACTCGACCTGATCGCCGACCTCGCCTCTGCCGCGGGTCAGCCGGCGGACACCGTCCTCGGACGGCTCTACGATCTGGCCCAGGAGGTCGGGCCCCGGGCAG
The DNA here is from genome assembly GCF_040631275.1 of Streptosporangium sp. NPDC020145. Classification (NCBI taxonomy): domain Bacteria; kingdom Bacillati; phylum Actinomycetota; class Actinomycetes; order Streptosporangiales; family Streptosporangiaceae; genus Streptosporangium; species Streptosporangium sp. NPDC020145. The sequence goes on from NZ_JBEXZT010000047.1 coordinate 25,909, forward strand.
GCGACCTTGACCAGCAGATGATCTGCGCTGAATTGCTGCGTAGGTACGGGCTCGACCTCGCACGTGCGGTCCTAAGTGCCCCCGAGACCAGGACAACGACCATCAACATCACCAATTCCGAATCTGGAACCGTCTTTTCCGCCGCCGGAAACCAGGTGTTCAACGGCCTGCGCATCGGTCGGTGACGTCACCGTTCATTCGAGTTGCCGAGGATAGAGTCGATGACGACGCTAGAAGTCTCTGTCAGTGACAGAGCCACGGCATTCGTGGCCGGGGTCCAGCACTTCAACAATTACGGCGAGGAGCTGGTCGAGGTCCGTGCGATCACGGACGACGAGCTTGCGGTTTGCGAGGACAATCGCTTCATCGCTCCCGACGGTGAGGAATGGGACCGTTTCGATCTTCTGCTGCGTACACACCGAGTCGTGGTCCTGCTCGGCGACGCCGGTACCGGACGCCACACCGCCGCCCTGCGGCAGTTGCTGGACTGTTCTCCACGCGAGGCGCTCCACGAGCTGGAACCCACGTGGGCGCGGCCGCAACGACGTCTCCTGCCTCCAGCCAAGGTCGGCCATGGCTACGTCCTCGATCTTTCCAACGCGACAGAAGAGCCCGCGGAGGAGTTCGGCAAGGGGTTGCGGTCCTGGGTGCGGGAGAGCGAGGCCTTCCTCGTCGTGCTGGTGACTGGTCGCGTCTGGGCCGGGCCGTGGACCCAGCACCTGCAACATGTGCTCGTGCCGCTGCCGTCCCCGGACGCCCGCGACTTGGTAGAGCGCCAGCTTGACGCCTTCGGCCTCGACGACCGTGTTCACCTGCTCGACGAGGAGCCCCTGGCCAAGATTTTCGACTCTTCGCCCCGAGCCGAGGACGCCGCCCGACTCGCCGAGATCATCAGGAAGTCCACCAGTCTGAAGGCGGAGGACATCGCCGACGAGTACAGCGGTTGGGAGACCTGGTTGGAGAAGAAATTTCCCAGGCCCCTCGGTACTCGTACTCTCCTCTGGTCCGCAGCGCTCTGCGACGGCGGACGCACGCTGTCGATCCTTCAAATGTCCGAGGCCTTGCGCGTAAAGCTCGGCGAAAATCGGGGCCCGGCGGCCGTGCTGGCCGACACCATCACTTCAAAGCGACTGGAGGAGGCCCACATTGTCCGGCGCGGGGATAGAGCCTACTTGGCGCCCAACCATCATGGCCTCGCAGTCGCCGCACGCCGACATCTGTGGGACGAATTTCAGTTGTACCGGCAACTGCTGACCGAGTGGTCCGTGCAGCAGGCGGCAGAGCTGCCGCCCGACGACGCCGCTAGGGTCATCGACTCCCTTTTGGATCTGGCGCTGCACTTCCGGGATGGCGAGATCATCAAACGGTTGCGGCGCGTGCTCCTCGCGAACAACCGGTCGTTCCTGGCCCAGGCCCTCTCCAACGCAGCCATCGACCCGAGGTTCGGACCGTACATTCGCGCACGCCTGTACACCTGGCTGACCAATAACCCGCCGCAGCAGCTGGTCGAACTGGTCGCCGAGGTATGCGGCGGCGTGTTCGGCGAGAAGGCGCCTGCCATGGCTCTCGTACGTCTTCAGCGGGCCGCTCTCAAGACCAAGGATGTCGACAACGAGATCCTCGCGAAGGCGTTCACCTCACTGGCCGGGAAGCACCGCCAAATCGTCTTTGACACGGTGATCGGCGGATGGTTGGACAAGCCGGCGACCGAGCGTGCGGGCATCGTGGCCGTTATGGGGCTTGCGTCCACCGACGACGGCATAACCGCCCTATGCGGCCCGCACGGAGCCGACATCTCCGACCCACGCGACCGGTTCGGGCTCGTCGCCACCTTCAGGCGAGCGCTGGAGCGTGAAGATACGCGAGAAGCAGCTGGTCGGGTCCTCGGGACCTGGAAGGGGGTGGCCGCACGGAGGCTGCTCCCGGAGGACCTCGTCATAGAGGTACTTGGGGCGTCACTTGCGCCCACTCTCGAGGACAACATCATGCAGCGCTACCTGGAGAACGGCGTTTTAGACGTCACAACGTTCTGGGGCAAAGTCTTAGTCAAAGCAGCGCAGTACCTCGCGCAGTAAGAGGAGTATCAGGCGGTCTAAGCCGGACGCAGCGCAACAGACACCGATCGCGCACCTTAACTACTACCGCGGGCGATCTGGAGCTGCAGATCCCGAAGCTGCGCACCGCGAACCCCTGACCCCTTCGATGCGAAGCAAAGATCACCAAAGGTAGGGTAGCCGAAGTTCCTTGTTAACCAGGGCAATGCGTCCGTGGGTGTCCGTGGACGTCTGGGTGAGTGCTCCAGCGTTGTCACGCAGTTAGACGCGCAGAACCTCATGCGAGTCATGCTTATCCCCGTGTGCGCGGGGAGCATCGGGGCGCCCGGCCCTCGATCACGTCCACCAGGGGACCATCCCCGCATGCGCGGGGAGCACACGTCCGGCCCTTCGCACACCGGCAGCGGCGCGGGACCATCCCCGCGTGCGCGGGGAGCACTCGGGCTGGGCAGGTCATGGTGGTGGGAGCCGGGGACCATCCCCGCGTGCACGGGGAGCACGATCCGCACCCATTCCTGACTGAGCCAGCCGAGGGACCATCCCCGCGTGCACGGGGAGCACCCCAGCCAGAGGGGCGACGCCATCGGCGCGCTGGGACCATCCCCGCGTGCGCGGGGAGCACCTGGAGTGGAGCGACCTCGCGGACGGATTCCCGGGACCATCCCCGCGTGCGCGGGGAGCACACTTCCCGGGACATCTTGCCCTTGGACGCCCCGGGACCATCCCCGCGTGCGCGGGGAGCACTGCAGGCGCCGATCAGCGCCTTCCTTCCCCCGGGGACCATCCCCGCGTGCGCGGGGAGCACTCGGCCTGGCGCCGCTGCAGCTCGCCGCGGATGGGACCATCCCCGCGTGCGCGGGGAGCACAGCACTTCCCGCAGCGCGGTGGATCGGGGACGGGGACCATCCCCGCGTGCGCGGGGAGCACGTCCGCGTTGACCTGGCGCGTACGAAGTTCCCGGGACCATCCCCGCGTGCGCGGGGAGCACCCTCGCCGACCTGCGGGGTTGTCGGCGGGAGGGGCGGAAATTCATCACTTCCATCGACTTGGACATTTCGGACACATCATGAAGTTCGCCAGGATGACATCAACCACAAGCTAGCGTGCGATAAAGCGAAATACCCCCTGAAGCACAAACCCAGAACGGAGCTCCGCCCACTTCGCAACCCCAGCCCCTAACCATCCAGAACCATCAGATCCCCTTTGCGACCATCTGTCTTCAATGACCAAGACATCCATAATGTCCAAGTCGATGGAAGTGATGAATTTCCGCCCTTCTCGCCGACAACCCCGCAGGTCGGCGAGGGTGCTCCCCGCGCACGCGGGGATGGTCCGAACTATGTCGCGCTTATCGACATGCTGGTCCAGTGCTCCCCGCGCACGCGGGGATGGTCCCTGACTGGCCTGGAGTCCACCGGGCGGTCAAGGGTGCTCCCCGCGCACGCGGGGATGGTCCCTTCTGTTACGTTACGTTTCGTTTCATTACGTCGTGCTCCCCGCGCACGCGGGGATGGTCCCGCGTAGACCGTGGCCGAGGCCTTCGTTGCCGGGTGCTCCCCGCGCACGCGGGGATGGTCCCACCACCTGCTCGCCTTCACCGGAACCGCCGCCGTGCTCCCCGCGCACGCGGGGATGGTCCCACGATCTACGCCCGCAAGAGACGAAGGATTGAGTGCTCCCCCGCGCACGCGGGGATGGTCCCGAGCAGCGGAAGCGCCGCCTCGTCCGGTCTCGGTGCTCCCCGCGCACGCGGGGATGGTCCGGACGGGTACCAGTTCGCGGGGTCCCGCCTGCCGTGCTCCCCGCGCACGCGGGGATGGTCCCTCGGGACGAGATGCTCTCCAGCCTCCGCAATCGTGCTCCCCGCGCACGCGGGGATGGTCCCGGGTTCATCTCGGTGGAGTACGAGACGGAGATGTGCTCCCCGCGCACGCGGGGATGGTCCCTGGTTGGTGGACTTCAGCTCGTAGTGGATCTGGTGCTCCCCGCGCACGCGGGGATGGTCCCCGCCCCATGGCGTTTCTTGCCTCCCCCGTGGAGTGCTCCCCGCGCACGCGGGGATGGTCCCGCGTCATCCATCAACGCCGCGAACCCGTTCTCGTGCTCCCCGCGCACGCGGGGATGGTCCCTGGCAGGGCGGCTACGTCGCCGTCGTCCTCGAGTGCTCCCCGCGCACGCGGGGATGGTCCCGTGACCAGCACCCAGTACCGCGATGCCGAGCTGTGCTCCCCGCGCACGCGGGGATGGTCCCAGCGTGGCGCCGCGATGTCCGGCCACGTCGCCGTGCTCCCCGCGCACGCGGGGATGGTCCCAGTGTCGACGACGGGTGAAAACTGACCCTGTGGCGACGGCCGAAAACTGACCCCCCTTCAGTCACTCTGGAGGGTGATCAAGGTGGAGGACTGGGC